>JBBSHY010000016.1:0-24058 GCA_038232415.1 Saccharimonadales bacterium (SeqCode)
GAAAAAGGTTAGTCTCATATAAAGAAGATTATAATAGTATTAGTACAATACGTCAACTTTATGGTAGAAAGATTTTAGTTGAGTTTCGGCGGCCTTTCAATGACGGCGTCGACGATGCCATAGGTTTTGGCTTCTTCGGAGGTAAGCCATTTGTCACGTTCCATGTCTTCATGGATTTTAGAGGCTTTTTGGCCGGTGTTTTTGGCCATGATTTCTTCCAGCAATTTTTTGATTCGGAGTGATTCGCGAAGGTCGATTTCCTGATCGGTAACTTTTCCGCGCGTCCCGGATGATGGCTGGTGGATCATAACCGTGGAGTTAGGTAACGCGTAGCGCTTGCCTTTGGTGCCGCTGCTGAGCAGAAAGGCGGCGGCTGAGGCCTGGACACCTATACCGACAGTTTGAATATCGTTAGTAACGTATTGCATGGTATCGTAAACGGCTAAAGCGTCATAAACACTGCCGCCGGGACTATTTATGTAAAAGAAGATGTCCTTTTTGGCATCCTCAGCCTGCAGGAAAAGTAGTTGGGCAACGATTATGTTGGCGCTGGCCTCATTTACATCGCTTCCTAAGAAGATAATCCGGTCTTTTAATAGCCGAGAGTAAATATCGTAGGCTCGCTCATAACGGCCTTCTTGCTCAATGACAGTAGGAATCAAAACGCTCATTAAGTTACATTATAGAAAATTAGCACTCGCTAGTCAAGAGTGCCAATCAACTGGCTATAACACTTTCCAGTAGCTGGCTACAGATCACGATTCTTGGGCGGCATAAGTGCGGAGTTTGTCGAGGGTTTTTTCGGTCATCAGGCGGGAATGGATGTCACGCTGGTTTTCGGGCTTATCCAGTTCGGCCTGCATAGCGGCATCGGTATATTGGCCTTTTAGGAGCTGGATGCGGATTTCGACTTCTTCGGGGGTAACAGAAATATGCTCCAGATGTGAGATTTCGCCTAAGAGGAGACCGGCTTTGACGCGAAGTTCAGCGGACTCGCGTTGTTTTTCGCGGTGAGCCTCAGCGTCAAGGCCTTCGGCGTCCAGATGTTCCTGCCAGGTCTGACCGCGGTAAACGACATTCCGCTTTTCTTCCTCTTCTATGCGGTCTATTTCTTCGTCTACCAAACTTTTAGGAATGGCGACGGTACTTTTTGAGGCAATCTTCTCCAGCAATTCGTTATCATAAGCCCGGTTGGCTTCCTGCTGTTTCTCGGCTTTAAGCTGCTTTTTAATATCGGCTTTTAGCTCACTGAGTGTTTTGAATGGTCCTATAGTGGCGGCGAAAGTGTCATCAAGTTTGGCCTGCGTAACTTCCTGCACTTTGCTGGCAGTGACGGCAAAGCTGACTTTCCGGTTTTGCAAGTCTTTAGAGCTGTAGTCTTTAGGAAAAGTCAGCGTAAAAGTTTTTTTACCGCCGCCTTTGACACCGACAATTTCATCTTCAAACCCAGGTATAAAGCTGTTACTGCCTAGTAATAACGGATAATCTTTGCCGTCTGCTCCGCTTATAGGCTCGCCAGTTTTAGAGTCAGTACCCCTAAAATCAATCACTACTTCATCGCCCGTCTTGGCCGCCCGGCTTACTTCTTTTTTTACGGCAGCTCGAATGCGTAGATTATCTAGCACAGCAGTAACATCTTTAGTGGTAACCTCGACTTTTCTAGGCGCTAACTTAATCTTTTTGTAGTCGGCCAGCTTAATATCACCGATAGCTTCCACTTCGGCTGTAAATTCCAACGTAGTATATGGTACGAATTTAGTAAGCGAGACTTGCGGTGAAGCAACAGGCCGAAGTTTTTCCTGCTCCACAGCGCTAACGTACAGTTTGTTAATCGCTTGGTCGACAAATTCAGATTGTAAGGCTGCTGGATCAAGCTGCTTCTCTACGAGAGTAGCCGGCGCTTTGCCTGGTCGAAAACCAGGGACTTTGGCCGTTTGGCTAAGCCGCTCGATAACTTCCTGCTTTACGGCATCCAGCAAGACCTTATTAGCCACGATGCTTAATTTGATTTTAGTGGGTGTAAGCTGCTCTTTTTGAATCTGCATAAGGTGTTAGTTTAACAGGTTGAGTAACACTTTTCCAGGTCTAACTAAAAAATGGTATTAACACAAAGATAGCTGCCACAAACCACGCTACTTCTACGAACGCGCCTATCGGCCGTTGGAACCACTGAATACCGGCAGCAAACTTGGCATATACACTGCGGTGCCACGCCCGGCCCTGACGAGCCTTTAGGTATCGGTTGATCCATAGAAAATCAGGCGAGGTTGCCAGAAAGGCGCAAACTGAAGCCAGTAACCAATGTTTAGGCTGGAAAATAGTCAGGCAAACTACTAACAAAAAGCAAAGGATTGCTTCAATTATCAGATAGTTACGAAAACCTTTCGTTCTGAGCAACTTTTCCTTGGGCATCGAGCTGGCATAATGCGGCAAGGCATCACACGCAAAATGTGAGGCAATTGCCGCTGGCACGGCAAGTACCGGCTCACCTACCAGCAATCCAATTACCGCGCCAGTCAGCGCGTGATTAATGGCCGTCATGACTAACGGATGATGTCCTTCACGGTTTTGGCTATATCTTTCACGCTCGACCTTTGCTCTTTACCGGTTTTCAGATTTTTAAGTGTAAATTTCTGCTCTTTTAGTTCGCCCTCACCAATGATTAAGACATGGGCAATGCCTTTTTTATCGGCTGTTTTTAATTGATCGCCGATTTTCTTGCCGCTTAAGTCAACCGCCAAGTTCAGTCCGGCTGCCCTGAGTTGAGCGATGGGTTGCTGCGCTAAGTCGAGAACATTGCCGACCAAAACAACATAAAGGGCGGTTTCCGGCTTTTGATCGGGCATTAGATGATGAGTTTCCAGAAAGTTTGCGAGGGTCACGTCGCCCCAACCAAAGCCAACAGTAGGCACTGTCGTTACGCCAAACAATCCTACCAAGCCGTCATAGCGGCCCCCGCCAAGCATCGAGCGATTATTATCGGGATTAGTGTCGAAGACTTCAAAAACTATCCCGGTATAGTAGTCGAATCCGCGCATAAGCGTGCTGTCAAAACTGACATTGGTCAGGCCAGCGGCTTTTAGTTGACCGAGTAACAGCCTTAGCTCCTTGGCAGCTGGCTGGTGCTGGGCTTCAGCTGGTAAGTCCCGTAGATTCTTAGCATCCAATAAGGCTAATAATTTCTCGTTTATGCCGGTTTGGCGCTCTTTGGCGCTCAAAACATTATCTGCTTTGGTGATGAAGGTGCTGCGGTCCATTTTGTGCAGCTTGTCGATCAATTTACCTAGGTTGTAGCGGGTTTTTTCAGACAGGCCCAAATAGTCTGTCAGCAAATAATCAACTAGTCCGCGGTGGTTTAAGCGGATTTCATACATACTAGACCTAGCGCCAAACGTCTTAAAAATAGTATCGACCAAGGTGATCATCTCCAGTTCAGCACCGGTGTCTTTGACGCCAAAAATATCTACGTTAAGCTGCCAGTGCTCGCGCAGGCGGCCGCGCTGCGGCCGCTCGTAACGCCACAGATTGGGAATGCTATACCAGCGAAGCGGATAGCTTAGTTCCTGGCGTCTGGCAGCTACCATGCGGCTAACAGTCGGTGTCATCTCCGGCCGAACAACAACTTTACGGCCGCCACGATCCGTGAAAGTATAGGTCTGCTCGTTAACGATTTCCTCACCGGTCTTGGCTAAGTATATATCCAGCGGCTCGAGTATGGGCGCATCATACTCTTCATAGCCAAAACGTTCTGCGGTTGCGCGCCATATATTGAACATGTACTTCTGCAAACGTTTTTCTTGCGGGTAAAAATCCCGCGCGCCTTTGTAAGGTTGGGTCGATAGAGCCATTAGCTCTATTCTCCTATAGGTCTAGCTTCAAAACAAGAAGCCGTGCCCATGTAATCAGCTAGATCACTCTTCGATTATCGGTTTAATTGCTGTGAGGAAATTGCCGTTAGTGGTCATGGGAATGAAGCGCAGGCCTAAGTTTTCCGCTAGCTCCTCATCGGTTGCCCGGTCGCCGCAGACGAATGAAAGCTGCATGTCAATGGCTCTGCTTTCCATAAACTTGTCCAGTAAGGTCGTTTGGGGCTTTCGGCATGAACAATTATCAGACGCAAAGTGAGGACAGATAAAAATCTCTTCGAAAGTAATTCCGGCCTTCTGAAAAATTTTGAGCATGGCTTTTTGAGGGCGTTCAAAATCGGCTGCAGGGAACGAAGGCGTGTCTATACCATTTTGATTAGTGATCATCACAAACTTGTATCCAAGCGATTTCAACCCGCTTAATCCCTCAATGACGCCCTCCAAAATTCGTAACTTATCAAGATTATCAACCTGAAAGCTGTCTTGCGGTTCATCTATGAGCGTGCCGTCCCGATCCAGAATTGCATATTTTTGTCCGAGCTCAGAGACTGTCATAACCTTCACTAGGCGGTTTTGCGTTGCAGGGCTTTGATTTGAAAGGTGTGCCGATCAACAATGTCGTTAGTAACGTCAATTTTGTTTTCGATGCGAACGACAGAAGTTTGCAGTTGACGAACATCGGTTTGCAGTTCTTTAATTTGACTATCCTGGCGGTCGAAACGCCGATCTATCTTGTCGAAACGCTGGTCTACTTTATCGAACCGCTGATATACTTTGTCGAACTGTTCAGAGATCAGCTGCAGGGCATCGCCAACTATACCACCTACTAAGTCACCTACTATGTCACCGACAAGGCGGCCAACAATTTCTTCCACGTCTTGCCTGGTGGCTGGTTCTGCTGCAGTCATAACCTCATAATAGAACAAGAGCTCGCCCTGTCCAACAACTCATTAACTTTTTGTTAATTTCGCCTGGGTTAATAAAGAAAATATTCTACAAGTACTTCAAATCTCGCGCGAAGATTTTTTTGAGATCACCCGGGTGACAGATACCCATGCCTTGATAGGGGCTGAGTTTTAAAACTTCTTTGTCGGCTGAAACAAGCAGCTGTGCCTTAGCTTCGACGGCGCATTCGAATAACATATTGTCGTCTGGATCAGCTTTGACAACTTTGAGCACTTGCTGGGGTTTTACTACAGTTGCTACTTCGCGGACCGCCTCAACAAATTGCTTTACTTTTTCTGGCGGCAGCTTAAACTTGTCCGTTAATTTTCTGGTTACTTCATTTAGGATTGCCTGGGATGTATATAAATCAAACGACCGGGCCTGCCGACCGGCAATACGCAGCCAGGCTTCGGATGGTCCGGAAGGATTATTTGCCGCGGCTATATAGACGTTGCTGTCAAAAACTACTTTGAGTTTTGGGTTCATTGCCGCTTGGCGAATTTACCCACACCTTTAAGATATTCAACGACGTCGTCGTCGGTTTCTATGCCGAGTTTAATAGCTGTAGCCCGCGAAGCAGCCTGGATTTCGTCCAGCGCCCTGCCAAACTTATAAGAACGGTACATATCGCGAAAAACCGCACTCTTAGAGCGTTGCTCCTGCTTGGCAATACGGTCAATTTCTCGCTTGACGTCTTCGCTCATAGAAAATGTCATGGCTGTTTGGGGGCTACTCATATCTCTATACTATTAGAAACTAATAGTGCTGTCAACGGACCCGCCGCCCTTAAGAGTCTATCGCCCCGACTTCTTTTAAGTATTTTTCTAGTTCCTTGCGTTCTTCTCGGGTCAGCTCTCTTGATTCACCATTTTCTTCTCTAGTCCATCCAGTGTTGTACGCGCGATAAGTGTTATAACGTCCAACAAACTCATCTACGTCTTCAGGGTGGATTCCATAAGCATGGTAGTTACCGTCAATAGTATCCGTGTTGACACGTAGCCCAACTGCGAGATTAGGATGCCGATATTGTTCCATCGGATGATTAATGAAAGCTGGGTCAATATACCTACTAGCATATTGGCACTGTTCCCCAAGTAGCTGGCGAGCTACATCTCCGAACACAATAAGGCCATCTTCCATAAGTCCATATGTACGCCCGGCTTCGTCTCGTAAAGCAGGTTGTCCTAGCTTTTCACCTGTTTTAAACTCCATAACTACTCCTCAAATTTCAAGAAACCCATTAAACTCCTCTGAACTAACTATAAGGCTTTGGAGAGCTGTAACTTCTACGCTAGTCATTGGCGGAGAACTAAAACGCTCAATGGCAAGTCTGCCCAGCGGTACTTCTAGAATCTCATAGTCTTCTCGCGGCAACTCTTTACGTTCATCACGATTTATAGGCGGGTCAAGGATCATAATAGAGGGCCTGAGCACTCTATTAGTGTCTGGATTCCGGAATACTGACAGCCATATTACCCGTTTATCAGGAGCTCTCAGCGTCGTAGACGGGGCAATAGTCTCATCAAAGGTAGGTGGGGATGCAAGGATTTCAAAATCATTCAAATCTATACCAGCTGGCAAACCCATAAATGGTTCAATCTTGGGTTCATAGTTAAATACTGTAGCTCGTAAATCGCGTAATTGCTGCTGAGTTGGTCGCAGGTCTTCGGGCAAAACTTGCTGCCGTACTTGTCTTTCTCGTTCACTCATAGGAATTACTCACCGTTCATAATATGATATTAATACAAGCTTGTTAATATGTCAATGATCTGGTGCGGATGAGAGGACTTGAACCTCCACGCCTTACGGCACTAGTTCCTAAAACTAGCGTGTCTACCATTCCACCACATCCGCTCGTCCAAGAGGTATTTTAGCTAATTTTTTTATAAAAAACCAGCTGGGCATCGCCGTAATTTTTAGCCTCCACTACTTTTAAACCCTCGAATGATAACGACTCGGCTTTACCCGGCCAAGACAAAATAAAGGTACCGTTGGCTGCCAGATGCCTTGGAAGATTTTTAAGGTCGCGGTAAGGTATGTTTTTGTATGGCGGGTCAGCGAATATGAGGTCAAAGTATTGGGCCTGGTTGCGGGTTGACCAAGCGCCTGCGAAAGCCCTGACTGCTTTAATTCTATCCTCGACAGCTAGGGCCTGTATATTCTTTGTAATAATCTGGTGCGCAGCTTTATCGACTTCGATAGCTACCGCGCTTTTTGCTCCCCGGCTAATTGATTCGAAAGCTAATGCGCCGCTGCCTGCAAAGGCATCTAAAACTTTCATGCCTTTAATATCACCCAGGACTCCAAATATAGCGCCGCGCATTTTGTCGCTCATGGGGTGGGTTCGATGACCGCGGGGGCTCAAAAAACCGCGTCCGCCGAGCCAGCCGGCAATGACTCTCACGACTTCGACCGGCTCGCCTCATAGCTGGCCGCATACCAAGCCAGAGTAATCATACGTACCATCCGCGGCGCCAGCTCCATGCGAACATCCCGGCTGATGCTTCTAGTCCAGCCCTTCATATAAAAACGTCGATATAGATCGAATTCGGCAATCTCTGTTGCCAGATGTTTGAAAACAGCGACCACCCCCTCAGTTTTGACACTTTCTATATCTTCCTTGGTAGGTTTTGCGTTATTCAAACGCAGCGGGGAGATGATAGCATAAGCACCGGCTTCAAACATGGCGTGGGTTGTCAATAAACCCTTAGGGCCAACCAGCTTCAGGCTTTGAAGAACAGATTGCGTCATAGTATCACCTTTGACATACAACCGTCCGGTCAAACCTTTACGGGTATGGCGCGCCTCGCCTCCCCTTAGGCGGGACAGCTCAGCCTCATACGGAAAATGGTGGGCTGGAGTTAATCCATCTACAAGTGCATGAGCCAACCAGGCAGCCTCAAAGGCAGCGCGCACATCATCATTTTTTTTCAATTCTTTTACCAGGGCGATGTAGTGAAGTTGTATTTGACCGTGTAAATCAGTATCGTCAGCGTCAAAGGGGTCAACGAAATGCCAAGGCTGTTCACCTTCATGTAAACGTTTCAGGTTCGCACTGTCTGGGCCGCGGCTGGCTTCAAAATGCAGGATCTGTTTGATAGACGGAAAGAACCTCGCTTTCGGCATCAAACCCATCAAGTGCCTGTAGGCCACTCGATTGAGTTTTTGGTGAGCATGAAAAATTATTGCGTACATAATACTTAGAAAATATTGTTAAATAATGTTCAGTTAAGATTAGTAATTGCGCGCAAGCGATTTACGCTAGCGGCTAACTGTTTATATTGTAACAAATTTTCATTTTTATCTATGAATAGCTGAGCGCTCGTGCGCGCCGCACTTATTAGCTTTGTATCTGTTAACTTAGCAACCCTGAGATCAAGTTGGCCATGTTGAGCAATGCCGTAAACAGCTCCGGGGCCGCGCAGGTTGAGATCCAGCTCTGCTAGCTTAAAACCATCGTTAGAGCTTTCCAGCGCTCTCAGACGCCGGCTAGGTGCCTGAGAATCACTCAATAGCAGATAACAATAACCTTGGACCTTACTACGCCCCACCCGTCCCCGCAACTGATGCAATTGGGCCAGGCCAAACCGCTCAGGACTTTCGATGAGCATAACATTAGCATTGGGTACGTCGACACCAACTTCTATAACTGTGGTCGATACCAGGATGTCGAGCTGGTGGCGGACAAACTTCTCCATAACAGCTTGTTTTTCGGCTGGTTTCATTTTTCCATGCAATAGACCCACGCGGCGGTGTTTGAATATGTTAGATGTAAGCCGGTCATAAACTTTTTCAGCGGAATTGACATCCAGCGCACTTGAGTCAGCAATCAACGGACAAACCACAAATACCTGGCGACCTTCATCTATTTCTTTGTCTATCTTTGAATAAATCTGAGGAGTGGAATTTGGCGCTATGATTTCAGTTATGATGGCTTTACGGCCAGGCGGCTTCGATTCTAAAACAGAAATATCGAGCTCACCATACAATGTTAAGGCCAAGGTTCGGGGTATAGGTGTGGCTGTCAGGCTTAGAACATGGGGCATATGGCCGGCTTTAGCCATCAGGATTTGCCTTTGCAGCACCCCGAAACGATGTTGTTCATCAATAATTATAAGCGCAAGCTTGTGCATGTCTACCTCTTCTTGAATAAGTGCCTGGGTACCGACTATAAACCCGGCCTGGCCATTAGCTATTGACTTTCTGGCCTTAGCTTTTTGAGAAGCAGCCATACTCCCCACTAACAGCACCACGCGGTCTTCATAGCCTAAGGGTTTGAGCAGCTGATGTATAGTATCGGCATGCTGCCTGGCAAGAAGTTCTGTGGGTGCCATCAAAGCAACTTGCCAGTCACGGCTCAGGGCCATCACAGCCGCCATCGCGGCGACTACAGTCTTACCAGAACCAACATCACCTTCCACCAAAAGGTTCATTGGCTGTATTTTTTGCAGGTCCTTATAAATATGCCAGACAACACGCCGCTGTGAGTCGGTCAGTTCAAATGGCAAATGCCTGACAAAATCCCGTGCTAAATCTTCGTCAAACTCAATAGGCACGGCATTTTCAGATTGGTTTTCGTATTTATTGAGTAAACTGGCCAGACTTAAACTAAAAACTTCCTCGAAGCCTAAGCGCTGTTTAGCGGCTTCCAGTTGCTCCGTTGACTCCGGTATATGTATAGCCGTCGTCGCTTCAGCCCGAGGCATTAGCTGATGTTTATCGATAATCCAGGCTGGCAGCGTTTCCGGCACATTCTTTATAAGTTCTCTGGCCTCATGCACTGCCAGCCTGATCTGCCTGGATGTCAGGCCTTTGGTTTCCCGGTAAACAGCTAAAATCCTGGCCGCATTGACAGGCAGATCACTGGCTATCTCCACGCTAGAGTTCATAATAGCAAAACGCTGATGGCTTAGTTGAAACTGTCCGGATATAAAATACTTTTGACCATCTTTCAGTGCCGCTGCCCGGTAGGGCTGATTGAACCATACTAAACGCATACTACCACTGTCGTCACTGGCTACTGCTTCCGTAATATGAAGGCGGCGGCGCACATAGCGGCCGGCGGCATGACTAACTACAGCTTCAATACTCACTGTCCCGGGCCGCAACTGGCTGATTAATAAAACCTCTGAATAATCTTCGTAACGCCGGGGATAGTAATCAATCAGCTCAGCAATAGTTTTGATGCCTAAACCAGCAAATTTCTTAGCCTGAGCTTCACCAACTCCCTTTAATTCCGTCAATGGCTCCTCTATCGTCATAAAGTCCAGTATACGAGATCGCCAGGTGTAGCCATAGCCTCGAAAGCTAAGTACAAGTGTTTATTTTTACCGCAATATACGCTGGATCATCCACACTAACGCGATGGAGGCAATTACGATGGAGGCAATTTTAATTAAAGTTGGATACCAGCTTTTGTTGCGTAAGAGGTAGATAAATGGCAGAGCAATAACCACTATTATTAGTTGGCCTACTTCTATTCCTATATTAAAAGAGAATAAAGAAGACAAAAACTTATCAGGGGGGACTTGAATCTCCCTTAAAAGACCGGCGAATCCCAGCCCGTGAAACAATCCAAAGAAAAATATAATGCCAAGTTTAGCACTTGGTGATCCCACCAGTGAGAATTTCCGTAAAAAAACGCTGGTTATGGCCACTGCACCGATAGAGAAAGCAATCATGGGCTCTACAATTCTCGAGCTCAGGGTCAATAACCCGGATCCCGCCAGAATCAAGGTTATACTATGCGCTACCGTAAACGTGCCGGTGTATTTCAGAACAGCTTTTAGACCAATGAATACCAGCAAAAAAGATAAAACAAAGAGTATATGATCCGGGCCGCTTAGAATGTGATTAATACCAAGCTTCATAAAATCAAAAGCATTATTAAAGAAACTAGTTTTTTGGTGGACTATTTTAATAACGTCTTGCTGATTTCTAATTTTTTTTGACAGGTAGGGAGAATTACCGCGTATATAGTTTTCAATTTCCTGGGGAGAAGCGTTAGGATGCTCTTTTATATAATTGACCACGTTCTGCGGTAATAAAACGTGCGCGTATACTTGAGGTGGCGAGTATAAAACACCGCCTAAAGTTATTAATGTACAAGTAAGAAGGGCTAAGTAAAAGCGCTTCATTTGCTTTTTTTTTAAAGACCCTTAAGCGTCACATCGGCTAGTTTCTTATCGAGAAGAGAAAAATGCGACTCCAAAAAATAGTGATCTTCGGAAAATGCCTTTTGCAAATAAGCCTTGGCTCGGTCGTGCTGGCCGAGCTTGTTGGCTATCATGCCGGCATGGAAAAGTATCACTGGCTGGTTTTCGCCTAGCCTTAAGGCTTGCTGGGCTACAGTTTCAGCCTCTTTATATTTTCCGGTTTTATAGAGATTCCAAGCTAAAATATCCGCCGAAAATATATTGGGCCGGACAATTACAGCCTCCCGGGATAATCTGTTGGCTGTCGATAAATCTTTATTATGGTCAGTTAGGAAAACGGATTTTTCAAAATCGTTATTCACCCCGCCAGAAGAAGATTTTTGAAATGCTAAATCGGCCAGAAAATATTGCTGATCAGCTTTTGTGGGATTACCTTGAGTACTATAGACGTCGCCAAGATCTGTGGCATATTGGGCCAGCGGCAATGCCTCGAAAGCCCGGTTGAAATAATTGATAGCTTGATTGTAATTGCCGCGGGCAAAAGCCACTTTCCCCAGTCCTTCTAAGGCTGGTGAAAATTGTTTATTAATATATAAGGCTTGGTTGTACATTTGCTCAGCGGCAGTTAAGTCATTTCTAGCGTATAACTTACCTAGCTCCACTTGACTGTAGGCAATATTTTCTGTGAATGAAGAACCAGAGCTTACGGCGCTTTTAAGAGCCGCTTCCGCACCTTTGACATCACCATAAAGCTCGCGAATATAAGCCACTCGGTTGAATGAGCTGAGACTGGGGCGCTTATTAACCATTGTCTGGAACGTGGCAGCTGCCTGCTCGTATTGGCCAAGTTCTATCTGGCCATCCCCCACTAGACCATAGTAAGCAACTTGATTAGGATTCAAGCTCACGGCTTTCTGTGATAACTCCAGCCCTTTAGAGAAATTATGCCGGCCGTAAAACACGGACGCTTGAGTAGAGATAACGTTAGCGTTATCGGGTTCCTTGGCTATCGCTTGATTTAGTAACTTATCGCACTTTGCAAAATAGGAAGTATCAGCTGTTTCCCGGACTTTTTGTAAATAATCCTGGCATAGGCTTACCTGTAAAGCAGTATTACCCGGGTTTGCAGATAGCCTATTCTTAACCGTAATGATGGCTTTGTCAGTAGAGCTAAGGGGTTGGTTTTGCCGATCACCAGATGTTGATCGGTGCGTAAGAGTAAAAAGACCGGCAGCAATCAATAAACCGCTCAGAGCAAGTAATAAATATAGTAACTTTTTGGGAGTTATTGGTGGAAGTTGTAGCTTAGGCGAGGAGTGCGACATGGCTTTTCTTAGTCTATCTTCTAATTATATTAAAGCTAGCAGACCTCTTGCTTCCAGGCCTGCTAGCTTTAAGTTTGTTTAGCTCTTCTTCTCTTATTTTATATTCGGAGAGTCTATTGCCTAGCCACAACAACTGGTCGTTTCTTAAAGATTGAAGCTATGGCTATCCCAGCTATAAGGGCTACTACTGCGATACCTACGGTCTTACCGGCCGAGACATTGCGGGATTTACTACCACCATTATCTGATCCAGATTGTCCAACAGGGGCTAAAGCCGTGCTAAAGCCATCATTTGGCAAGGCAAGGTATGGGAAGTTAGGGCGGAACGCTTTGTCGTTGCTGTCCACACCGTCACCAAGCTTGGCAGCTAAGGGATCAGGGGTAAAGTCTTTATGGAATAACGGATAAGCAGCGCCGGCCACAGCTTGCTCGGATATATCAATTATATCGTCGCTTAAGCGCCGTCCGTTAGGAAAGCCCTGGTTATCTTTGGCCAGCACGCCTAGACGATTTGGACTCTGGGTTACAGGTACAGCAACATTCAAACGTAGCTGTTCAGAGGGCTTACCATTAGCAGGCTTGGTCGCACCCGGAATTCCGGTTAAGTATATTGCTTCCAGGTCATCGCGTTGCTGGGGAGTACCGAAATCACCTTGTGGCGGAACTTTAATTTTATATAGGCTGTTTAGTAACGTGCCGAGTTCCGGATTTGCGACACCGTTTGCGAACTGGGCGTCATCAGCCGGTTTAGAACTGTTAAACAGATCTTTTGCGCCTAAAGGTACGACCACTTCATTAACAAGAGGGTTGCCTAAGCGGGATACCTGAACGTAGTCGCCACTAGGTGTTGAAGCACCGCCCCCCAACACTGTGGTACTTTGACGCGAGGCAGTTGTCCAGACTCCTACTATGGCTGCCGGGCTGGTAGGATCAGTCGGGCGCGAATTATCACTAGTAAGCTCGGTTATTGGAATCTGAAGCGCTAGTGACTGAACATTGAAGCCTTTAAGACCATTCACTCCCCCACCTGCATTGCCAGGAAGCTTACGGATAGTCAGTAAATCGAACAATCCTCCTAGGTCGGCAAAGAAAGGATCGTCGCTTTGGCCGGCAAAGGTCTTAACGTTACCGGCATCTTTAACGGCTTCGGCCTGCAACTTAGCATAGTTTGGTGTGGACTTACTGCCAACGTTGCTAGGAGGTGTGGGGATATCTGTACCCAAAACCGTAGAACCCGCAGACGTAATCTTGGTTAGAGTATAGGTTTGTTTAACGTTCAAGTTAGGGTCAGTCAAAGAATTAATTGGCCCGGTGTTATAAAGGAAGGTTTTAGGATTCTGCTTGGTTGTTGTGAACTTGTACTGATAGGTAATGTCCGGTACGGCATCACCATTATTGTCAATGTTAATGTCATAATGAACATCATCGCCGAATGAGTCAAAATTAGGCCCTCCAGGGGGGTTCTCAAATGGAGAATAGTTGGCAATTATCGTGGCTGTATCTTTATTATCGGGGCTGACGAAAGCATATAGATCAGTCGCATCAGCTTTGGGATCCCCAGTAATTAACGGTGCTTCTCGGTGACTTGAAGCGAACACGCCCAGGGGCGATAGCGCCATAGTCCCTGCGACAGTTGTTAGCACTAAAGCCAGCAATAGTCTGTTTAATTTATTGATATGTGGCTGTTTCATAACTTAAAGACCCTCCGAATGTAACTTTACTTTATTAACTAAAGTTTATTTCTTAAAAAAGAAGCAGTCAGTAAGAATACTTACATCTAGCTAGTTAAACCAGTTCTCACCCTTCGGCTAAGCTCTTATGAACTAGATAAACTTTACCCCACCCCCTGTTTTTATTTATTTTTTTCAGCTATATATAGTAAAACATCGACATAATTTCTAAGCACCTCTGAATCTAAATCTTCAAACCAACCCTTTAAGTTCTCCGTTAGCTCCTTCTCAATCTTATTGACTAATAGCGATCCTTTAGGGGTTATTTGTATTAAACGAATTCTCAGGTCATCTTTATAGGCCGTACGCTTGACAAATCCCTTATCAGCTAAACTATTAAGTGTATTTGTTATATGAGATATTTCTACGTCAAACACCTCGGCAATAGAGCTAATTTTTATCCCTTCCTTGCTCTCGTCAGAAATATGTCCTAAAAGTGTCCACTCCAAGGTTGTAAGTCCGTGCTCTTTAAGAAAACGAGAGGTAAAACTCCGCTGTCGTCTGTACACTTTAGACTGCAACAGCGCTAACTGATAGGTTTTCATTCCATTTATACTCATGTACTTTATAAACTAAAGCATACTTGACAAGCAGGCAGTGAATATACTCACATTGCATTACTTGAGTCGAAAAGCAGCACTTTTCGCTTTCGCTTTAATCAGCATCTTTTTTACGCACCAGGAAGAAGATACTGGGACCAAAATAGACATTTGCCAACGGCCGCTGCAGTAGACTCTCTGCGCCCAACATAATTTCGCGTGGTATTATTTTTTTCAACTTAGCGCTGCGCAGATTAGACACAGAGAGTGTTGATTTCACATACAAACCAGCATGCTCCAGTTGACGGATAACAGTAGCCGGATTATGGTTTACGAAAGGAATTTCATCGGCCCGTTTGTTAGCTGGCGAACGTATGTCTACCGGCTTGACCGGCATGTGTGTACGCTTGAGCATATGCCGCATACGGTTGCGCATATGCAGGTAATTTGCGACTTCAATAATCGCCCAGCCGTCATCACGTAATACGCGGGCGATTTCATCGAACTCCCGGCTGGGATCAGGCAAATGGTGCATAACGCGTATCATAGTCAATAAGTCTATACTGGCATCTTTGAATTTCAGGTCATCGGCCTGCATAAGCTGGCGCTTAATCTGTGGCTGCGCTTTTAGGAAATCAGCCGCAATATCGAGTTGTTGCTGGCTAGGCTCAGCCAGTATCACATTATCGGCATATTTTTTGAGTAGTACGCAAAGGCGTCCATAACCGCCGCCGACATCTACTGCGGTCCTAAAATGCCTACCTTTAAGTAATTTATTGATAGCGATTTCTTCGGCCAGATGTTCATACTGCCGTCCATCCCAATAATGCAGATAGTTGTGATGGGGGTCATTATACTGATCGGCTTGCCGCTTAGCATGGGAATGGCGAGCATTAGATTTAGACCCAGGTGTTGGTTTGGCGATAGGTTTTGGCATAATTACATCCATTATACCAATCCTTAATAGTTAACCAAGCTCTACTAGAGCTGAGTCTTTAAAAGCCTTGCCGCGTCGTAACAATAACCGGCCGTTTTGGAAATCAGCCGGTTCAAATTGCTGCCGGCTAATCTTTTGCCCGTTAATAGAGATGGCATTACTCATAATCAACTGCCTTGCTTCAGTATTAGAGCCAGCCAAATCTACGCCGGCCAGCGCTTCGATGACTGAGCCGTTAACTGTTGTTTTAAGGGCCGGGATTTCCTGCCTGATAATCTTCAGGACTGAATCGTTAGCCCGACTGATAGATTGTTTACCAATTAAATAAAAAGTCACATCTTCAGCCTGGTTCCTGGCTTCTGCGCCATGCACTAGTCTAGTCACCTCGTGAGCCAGACGGAATTGAGCATAACGTTCATGGGCGGCTGCCTTATGCTGCTTCATAATTTCTTCGATTTCTTCTTTGGAAAGTTCAGTGAATATTTTAAGGTATTCTTCAGCTCCTTTATCGTCGGCATTGATCCAGAACTGATAAAACCTCGTCGGCGTAGTCTTAGAAGCGTCAAGCCAGACCGCGCCATCTTCACTCTTGCCAAACTTCTTACCACTGATTCTATTGATAATAAGTGGCGCCGAATATACATGGGCTTCGCCGCCGGTTTTACGCCGGATCAGATCGACCCCGGCTATGCTGTTTCCCCATTGGTCTGATCCGCAAATCTGCAGTGTCACAGCATGATTTTGATATAAGTGCAGGAAATCATAGGCCTGAATCAAAACATAGCTGAATTCGGCATAGCTTATACCATTTCCCTGGTCGCTTAAACGGCTCTTTAAAAAGTCCCTGGCAAGCATATGGCGCATCGGTACATGCTTTCCGGCATCGCGTAAAAATTCTATATACTTCATGTCTTTAAACCACTCGTAATTATCGACTAGCTTGAAGTCCTGGCCTTCAAATAGACGATCGTACTGGGCAACTATGGCAGTTTTATTATGAGCAACTTCCTTGAGAGACTTTAGGCTTCGTTCGTCTTTTTTACCATCGGGATCACCAACCAGACCGGTAGCACCGCCGATCAGCAGCACCGCGTGGTAGCCATGTTTCATAAAACATTTGACCATCATAGCGGCCGCCAGGTTACCAAGAGTCATTGAATCAGCGGAGGGATCGACCCCCCAGTAGAAGGTACGTAAGTCCTGGTCAAGAGCTGTTATATCTTTATATGTTGTCTGGTGTACCAGACCACGCCAAGTGAGTTCTTCGGAGAGTGTCATGTTTTTCCTTAACATTAACTTGGTTCCCTATCAGTATAGCGTACCTATTAAGTATTGTGCTGTTTAGGCGTGAACCTATATAATAGATAAAAGGTCTTTGATGAGGAGACAGACAACCATCTATGAAGAGAAATATTGGTCGCAATCGCCGGCTTAAGAATACGATTACCACAAAAAGCGGCAACACAATCAAGATAAACCGTTCGCTCAGCGACCGCGTCAAAGCCCGTAAAGCGGCACATGCTGACAAAAAAGCCGCCTATCTTGCTACCTTGCCTAAAGATCATATTAGACGCTTTTTATACCGCCTCCACCCCAAACGCGTAGCCCGCTACTGGTTCAGCCGGGAAGGCGGTGTCATGGCGCTTAAGATCATAGGTGTTAGCATAGTGGTCGGCTTTTTCATGACGATTGGACTATTCGCTTATTTTCGTAAGGATCTACCTAAAATAAAAGACTTATCCGGCGACAGCCTTGGCGGTAATATTACCTATTATGACCGGACCGGGCAGGTAGTTCTGTTCAATGATTATAGTTCAGTCAAACGGGTACCGGTGCAGAGTAAAGATATGTCGCCCTACATCAAGCAGGCGACAGTATCTATCGAAGATAAAGACTTTTACAAACATGGGGCATTCGATGTCCGCGGCATCATGCGTGCTGCTTACCGCGACGCTACCGGCAGCAGCGGCTCTGTGCAGGGAGGTTCAACAATCACTCAACAGCTCGTCAAACTCAATGAAAACTGGACAGATAATCGTACGGTTACCCGAAAAGTAAAGGAGCTTATTCTAGCCGTCGAGTTGGAGCGGGAATACTCGAAAGATGATGTACTAACAGGCTATCTGAATATCGCGCCTTACGGCGGCCAAGAATATGGCGTGGAGAGTGCCGCCCGCGACTATTTCCAGACGAGCGCTAAAGATCTCACGCTGGCACAAGCCACCATGCTAACAGCCATACCTCAGTCGCCAAGTTACTACTCACCATACTCGGGAAACAAATACAATCCAGCTGTTACGGGTGACACTTTTAACGCGCCGGCTCTCATCAAGCGCCAACACTATATATTAGACCAGATGGTGACACAGCACTACATCACGGCACAGCAGGCAGCGCAAGCCAAAGGTGTCGATGTTCTGGCTCAAGTGCACCAACAGACACCTAAGTTCCAAAACATCAAAGCCCCTTATTTTGTCCTGTCGGCTAAACATGAATTAGAGCAGACTTATGGAGCGACTACAGTCCAACGCGGCGGATGGAAGGTTATAACAACCTTGGATATGAATCTGCAAAACAAAGCCGAACAGCTGGTGGCGTCCAACCTATCTAATGTTAAGCGCTATGGAGCTGACGAGGAAGCAATGGTAGGTGAAGATGTCCAGACCGGCCAAATTGTATCATTGGTGGGCGGGACTGATTTCACCGATCCCGGCCATGGTCAAAACAATTATGCGTCTGGAATATTAATCCCGCCGGGATCAAGCTTCAAACCATATGATTACACCACCCTTATTAACAATAATAATAATGTGGGCGCGGGTTCAGTGCTATACGACACCGAGGGTCCCTTACCAGGATACCCCTGTACAAATAAAGGCTTACCGAAAAATGGCGGCAATTGTCTGAAAGACTATGACTTTATAAACCCCGGCCCGCTTACGCTGCGTTACGCTCTTGGCGGCTCCCGCAATATACCGGCAGTCAAAGCCATGCTGGAGGCCGTGCCAAACGACAAGAGCAGCGGCCATGTGGACTCTGTGAAGAAAGTAATCAGTACTGCTTCGGCTATGATGGACAATAAATATTACCAGTCAAAACATATAAATCCATACAACTGTTATGCCGATCAAGCGCTTACGCAGACTACTCAATGCTATGGCGCATCAGCTATAGGTGATGGTGCTTTCTTGCACCTTGATGACCATGTAAATGGCTTAGCAACACTTGCCCGGCTCGGTCAAGCCATTCCGCGTACCTACATAATGAAGGTCACCGATTCGGCTCAAAAATCACTCTATGAGTGGAAGCAGCCCCCAGGCACGCCCGTTATAAAGCCGGACGCAGCTTATATCGTCAATAATATGGCTTCAGACCCCAAAGCCAGTTACTTGCCCGGCAGTTGTAGCGAAACAAGTTGCACAACTCTTGGGCGGGGTGGCTATAAATTTCATCGATTCAACGGCTGGAATTTTGCAGTCAAAACCGGTACAACCAATGACGGTTATGACGGTCTGATGACCAGCTGGTCGACAAAATACGCCATGGTCAGCTGGGTCGGCCACCACACCCGCCGCGTGACGTTACACAGCTCTATGGAAAACCTGACCGAACCTATGACACGCGGCTGGATGGAATATGCCCATCAAAATGTCAAGGCTGTAAACTGGACAGCCCCAACAGGTATAAAAACAGCCAAGGCCTTCGTAGTTCGTAACCATATTCACTTCGGTGACGTGGAACCCAGCCCTACCGACGACCTCTATCCAGGCTGGTATGTTGGAGGCACCTCTGCTAAAGGTAAAAATAACTCCTTAGTGCTCGATAAAGTTTCCGGCAAAGTAGCTACTAGCTGTACACCGCCTCTTGCGAAGAGCTCTGCCTACAATGCTAACGCCTCTTCATGGAATATCGACATCTTCAGCGGGGGTAAACAAAGCGTTGGCGATACAAGCGGTAATAGCCAAAGCAGCAGCCCTGCACCAAATGACGACGTGCATAATTGTAATGACAGCCCGCCCACGGTCACTCTTACAGCTCCTGGCAGTTGTGACACAAGCTGTACTATCACCGCAACCGTAACCCAAGGCACTCACGCCCTGAGCGATCCGCAATACCCGAGGTTCCCCGGTAACATTACCTTTACGCTGAATGGCCAGAACATCCAGACCAGGAATGTCAGTGAGTCGCCCAGTACTATCTCATTCACCTACGCACCGACTTCCTCGGGCAGCGGCACTCTGTTGGCAATCGTAACCGACAGCGTGCTATACCAAGGCAAGGCAAGTTCACCGCTAAATTTTACCGTACCGAACCCGCCATCCAACCTCAGCGCGACCAGTCAGGGAATCCACCGGGCGCTACTCACTTGGACAGGGGGCACGGGAGGAATAACCGCTTACGTTAATGGAACTCCGTCAGCTGATTGCAGCAATGTAACAGGCGGCACTTGCAGTGTCAACGCTGTTGCAGGCAGTACTATCTATGTTCAGGACAGTAGCGGCGTTAAATCTAATCAGGTTACCTACAGCGGCCCTTAACGCCTGCTATATAGCAAAATCGTATCAATCTTTTTCAAGAAATTGATTAAGGGCGCTGCGCACATCATTTACACCATGCAAGCCCGCCAGTTTTTTACCAGTTTTGACAATCGGTCCGATAGCGCCATCAAAACCTAGTTTTTTAGCTTCGCCGAGCCGCTTATCGGCATGTGGCACGTGGCGGACTTCACCGGAAAGGCCAACCTCGCCAAAGACAACAGCATTTCGTTTCAGTTGTAAACCTTTAGCTGCTGAGCCAATAGCCAGGCAAATAGCCAGATCGGCCGCCGGTTCGCGGATCTGAATTCCGCCAACAATATTTATGAATATGTCATGCTCTGCCAGCTTCAATTTAGTACGACGTTCCAGCATGGCAACCAGCAGATTGAGCCGGTTCAGATCAAAGCCGCTGGCTGCCCGTTTCGGGTAGCCGTAACTGCTGCGATTAACCAAAGCCTGAACTTCTACCAGCAACGGACGAGTGCCTTCAAGTGTTGCCAAAACGATTGAGCCATCACTTATCTGACGCTCTGCCAGCAATGCTGCCGAAGGGTTTTCTACTGGCTGAAGGCCTTGCTCGACCATTTCAAAGATACCAGCTTCTGTGGTCGAACCGAATCTGTTTTTAACCGCTCGGAGCACCTTGAAACCACCGTAGCGATCACCTTCCAACTGTAAGACTACATCGACAACATGCTCCAGGACTTTTGGTCCGGCGATGGAACCTTCTTTTGTAACATGACCAACTAATATTATGGCTGTATTACTCTGTTTAGCCGCAAAGGTTAACAGTTGAGTGGCATTAGTAATCTGTGAAACCGTACCGGCCGCTGAAGTGATAGCACTGCAACTAATAGCCTGAATCGAGTCAATAACTACTAATTTAAAATCACCCTGAGCTATTGTAGCGGCGATATCATCAGCTGAAGTTGTGGTAGCCAACTGCAGCTCAGAACGTACAGTCCCCAGACGCTGCGCTCGCAGTCCAATCTGTTGGGCTGATTCTTCAGCACTTACATAAAGTACATTTGACTTTCCGGCTATAGCATACGCCACCTGCAAAAGCAGGGTGCTTTTGCCAATGCCCGGCTGTCCGGCAAGCAGGTTAACACTACCGGCCACCAGGCCGCCGCCAAAGACGTCGTCAACCTCTGTCATGCTCGTCATAAGTCTAGGCTGATCCCTCGCCACTGCCTTAGTTACCGTCTCGGACTGTAAGACTCGGCCACTGGACACACTGCCAGCTACTGAAGCTGAGCTCATTTGTTCCTGGAGCGTATTCCACTCGCCGCATTGCGCGCAACGACCGCTCCAGCTACTGGACATAGCCCCGCAGTTGCTGCATATGTAACGATTCGCTGTTCTCTTGACCAAAGCCTCACTCCCCTATGCCGTCTGATGGTCCAAGTGTACCATCAGTTTTCTTACTATTGCTTAATTGGCGTTACGCCGCCCAATTCTTTGACCAATTGGTCTTCTTCAAAGACTATAGCATTATAGCTCGCCAAGAGATTATTATATCTATCAATTAGATTTTGGGTGGCTTGGACTTCGCTTTTGTACGTTTCAAGCAACCTATTATAGAACGGTACGCGACTATTATAAGCGGTAACATCACCGCTATCACGTTTTGATACTAACGTATCGTATTGGGTTTTAAGATCATCTTCTTTAGTTTTCAGGTCAGCTTTATTAGCATCTATTTGAGATTTCAGCTGGGCGAGTTGAGATCCCTTTTGTGAAAGTATTGTTTGCCGTGACGTAAAAGCCGACTGGTACTGAGCGGCATATGAAGTAACTACTGTACGATTATTAAAGTAGCGTTTGTAGTATTTGTCTAGTCCCGTCGGCAGATTGGCAATTTCTGAGCCAAACACAGAATGCATTTCGTTTACTAGATCATTTGGCTCGGTCTTTTTATAAGCGGCCATGGTGTCTTGGATGCGTTCGTCACGCAAGTCATGTTCGTAATAATCTATTAACATTGCATCGACTCTCTGGCGTTCGCTCGGGCTTAGCCTGTCGTATGCGGCATGTAGCATTTCATGGGCCGCAGTCACCTGCTGCACCCCGCTTAAACGCTCATCAGCGACATTCAATATAAAAATTCCGGACTGATTACCGTGATAACAACCGAGTACAATGGTTTGCTCCCGGCCGTTACCTGGACAAACTGTACTAAAATCCGACTTATTATCAACGGACGGCTTATTGACATAAAAAATCTTGCGCGCGGAATCAGTCAGACTATCTTGAGCCGCCAGCTGCGCGACAACCGCGGGCGCCGTATAATGTCTGAGCATCCACCAATCGAGAATGTTTTGGCGATTAATCGCCACAAGACCTAACACGGCCGCCCAGACCACTAATAATAGTAGAATGCCGAACCGGTGTTTACGTCGTTTAGATGAATGTTTATTCGTTGGTGGTAGCATAGGCCAGAGCGCCGTGTTTGGAGGCTACCTGAATAATATCACCCTTTTCGTACTTTTCATCAAGCAGATCAAGTGCCAGATGATCTTCAATAGAATCCTGAATTAAGCGGCGTAACGGCCGTACGCCATTATGAGCGTCATAGCCGTGTTCCAGGAGGTATTGCTTAGCACCGCCGCTCAGCTGGACGCTTAAACCTTTGCGCTGCAGGCGTGCCTTTAGGTCGTTAATCTGGAGGTCAATAATTTTGTAGATATCTTTCTTTGTTAAGGCCCGGAAAACTATCACTTTATCGATACGGTTGAGGAGTTCCGGCCGCAGCAGCTTTTTCAGCTCGCTTTCTACGCGGGTCTTATTGGTTTCATGAAGTTCCTCAAGGTTTTTCAGCTCACTGGTGTTGGTAGCGTGGAAGCCCAAATTAGCTTCTTTTTGCAATTTGTCGGCGCCGACATTACTCGTCATTATGACAATTGTGTTTGTAAAGTCTATGCGACGGCCTTTGGCATCTGTTAAATAACCATCTTCCAGCATCTGCAGCAGCATATTGAAAACGTCGGGATGAGCTTTTTCAATCTCGTCGAAGAGAACCAGACTGTAGGGCTGCCGGCGAATCTTATCAGTTAACTGTCCGCCTTCGTCATATCCGACATAACCGGCCGGCGCGCCGACCAAACGGGAAACATTATGGTGCTCGCCGAACTCGGACATATCGATCTTGACCAGAGCTTCCTCGCTACCGAAGAACTCACGGGCCAGTACCCGCCCCAGCTCAGTTTTACCAACGCCAGTAGGTCCCAGGAAAACGAAAGAACCGATGGGCCGCTTATCGCTAGCAATACCGCTGCGGTTGCGCCGTACCGCCCGGGCAACAGCTTCGACGGCTTCGTCCTGCCCAATAATGTACTTGCCCAGCGTCTTTTCGAGTGTTAACAAATATTTAGCCTCGCTGCGGATGACTTTTTTGACCGGCACGCCTGTCATGCGGGCTACCACGTCAGCCAGGTCTTCGCTGGTTACCGTAAGACGCTTGGCTTGTTTATTACTCACATGCTGCCGTGTCAGCTCTTCGTTTATCTGCGAGGCACGCGTTTTGGCCTTGGCAGCCCGTTCATAATCTTCGGCATCTACGGCTTCGTCTATGCGGGTGTTGACCAGTTTTAATTCCTTTTGGAGAGCGCGGATTTCCGGACTGGTTTTGCCTTTATCGACGCGCAGGTGCGCGGCTGTTTCGTCAATCAGATCTATAGCCTTATCTGGCATAAAACGGTCATTAATATAGCGTTTTGCCAGAGTGACTGCGTCTTCCAGTACTTCATCGCTCATATTAACCCCGTGAAAGTCCTCATAATGCCGGCGCAAGCCTTTCAGGATAGCCAAAGTTTCGCTAGGTGTAGTCTCCGGTACCTGAATCGGCTGGAAGCGGCGTTCTAGGGCGGCATCCTTTTCGATATATTTCGTATACTCGGCTGTGGTTGTGGCGCCTATCAGCTGGATTTTACCGCGGGCCAGGGCTGGCTTAAGAATATTGCCGGCATCCATGGCGCCTTCAGCCGCGCCGGCACCGACAATCAGGTGCAGCTCGTCTATAAA
>JBBSHY010000017.1:0-20928 GCA_038232415.1 Saccharimonadales bacterium (SeqCode)
GAAGTGTGATATAAGTGAAGCTTATAAAGCCGAAAATGGCCGGACTGACCTGGTGGATTTGAAAGTTCATAAGCATAACGGCAAGCTTGTGGCGCCAGTGGAAAAGATCCATCCCAATGTCTTCCCGGGCCTGAACATTGATCACCTGCCCTACTTTGTGCCGATTGTCGCTGTAGCACACGGCCGGACAATGATTCACGACTGGATCTACGAGGATAGGGCTCTAATGTATACCGAGATGAAAAAAATTGGCGTTAATCTGGAGTTGGCTGATCCTCACCGCGTATTCATAGAAGGGCCTACCCGCTTTAAAGCTGCCGACATGGTCTGCCCCAGCGGGATACGTCCGGCTGTGATGTTACTTATAGGCATGTTGGCTGCTCCAGGTAATTCCGTTCTCCGTAACGTATACACTATAAACCGTGGTTACGAAGATCTGGCTGAACGTCTTAACAGCCTCGGCGCTCGGATCACCGTCCTGCATGACATTTAAATTGTGATATAATCACCTCTGTTGGCGGGTGTCGTATAGCGGTTATTATCCTAGTTTTCCAAACTAGTGACGGGAGTTCGACTCTCCCCACCCGCACCAGCAAGTAGGCTATGAGAGGTCTGGGTAGGCGTGAATAACATATCGAGAATTAACCGAAAAGCACCTCAGTTCAGTGCTACAGATATTTTCGGTGACAAAATAAATCTAGCTGACTATAAAGACGGCTATGTCCTGCTGGTATTTTTACGCTACTCCGGTTGTCCCTGGTGTAATCTCGCTATTCACCGCCTGTCTCTGGAATATAAACGCTTGCTGGAATATAAATGTCAGGTTATCGCGTTTGTGCAATCTGACAAAGATGACGTTGTAAAGAACATTTACGACCGTCACGAGCTCAAGCCACAATTCCCCATTATTGCCGATCATGATATGCATTTTTATGAGCAATATGGTGTCGATTCGTCTATCACAGGTACATTTCGGGAAATCACCAAACTCCCTTATTGGCTGCAGTCAGTAAAAAAATATGGTTTTAAGCAGGAAAAAATCGACGGTAATTTATTCCTGGTGCCTGCCTGGTTCTTGATCAACACCCGGACAGGTAAAATCGTCAGAAGTGAACGCGGAGTGAGTTTTTATAACCACGAAACGTTTATCAGCATCTACGACTCACTGACTTTCAAAGATTAGTTTATATTAGTAAAAGGTCCCTATAACCTTGTTATGGAAAGTCTAGTAGCTGGCGCGCTGAGCCAGCCCTAACGCGTAGTCCGCCCACCAAGTACCGGCCGAGGGGCCGCTGTTGCATGTGCCGTCAGATTCGCCAGGTGCTTTTACCCAAACATACGCGTCGATTAACGTATTAGAAGTTTGGGTAGTCGGAACATTACCCAAGGCTCGGCCAGCGGGATTGCACCACTGCCCGTCGGCGGCTGGGCCCAGCCCATTACGGCTAGTATCGATGACGAAATGCTTGTGGTTAATGTAAGTGGATAGTAACTGGCCATACGTAGTATTGTCCGCTGTCGTATGGAAATTAGAAACATTCAGAGTAAAACCGTCTGCCGCCGTAATATTGGCTTTATTGAGACGTGCCGCCATAATATCGGCCGGCTTCCAGTGCGGGTTGCCGGCGTCTATATACACATGGGTGCCGGCGTTCGCTTTGAGCATACTGACGGCTTGCGATAACAGTGATAGCCGTGTCGTCTGGTCAGTAACAGACAAACAATCGAGGTTAGCCAACGAATCAGGCTCCAGTACTACAAGTGCCTGGCGCGTACCAATGCCCAAAGCCACAGCTTTAATCCAGCTTAGATAAGCGTCTGCCATGGTGTCGCCAGCGGAGTAGCCCCCGCAGTCACGCTGCGGAATATTGTAAGCCACCAGAACCGGCACTGCGGATTTGGCTGCCGCCGCACTAACATACTTATCCACATCACTAGCTACATCGCTGTTCCAGCCGCCAAACCATTTAGATTGCGGTTGGGCGGCGATTTTATCCATTTGGGCTGCGTCCGATGAGCGGCTTGACCGCCAACCATCAGCTTGCTTCCTGGCATTAGAATTAGGGTCGACATACAAGGTAAGACTATCTAACCATGAGGTTGCCGGCGGCGGGCTCGATAAAGTAGAAGTTGGGCTGGAAGGTGTGGTTGTCGTGGCTGGGGGGGCGGTTGTCGTGCTTGCTGGCGCCGTAGTTGTGTTGGTGGACGGCACAGTTACGCTAAAGGTGGTCCGGGCAACTTCACTGCCGTTGTTATTTTTAGCGATAAAGGCAATATTATAAACATTATTTGCCCGCCAGTTCCACCCGCTAACATCAGCGATTGATTCTTTATGAGGATAGCCGGTCATATTGGTCAGCATAAGGTTGAGCTGGCCGCCATCAACCGACCAATACATAGAGTAGTCGTTAACGTTCCAATCATCAAGTAATCCTTTAAAGGGCTGCACGCCGTCGATATTGGCACTATTAGTCGGCCACCAGTTACTTACTACCGGATTTGAGGTGGCTCCCGTCGGGTCAATACTTATTAACCCGGCAACGACCGTTGCCACTGTAAAAATTGCTACCAGTATGATAAATTTATTAGATTTTTTATATTTTGTGATCATTCGTGCCATGCATGATTGTGTTTTTTCTTTTTTATCAAATAGCGTTTTTTGAGTCGTATAAGCTATCATACAGGCCTGGCCGGCTAAGTCAATGCAGGTTATGGCTAATTCGTCTAAGCTCGACGGTACTTATTATGACACTGCACGCAATAATATGTATCATGGTGCCAAGCTACCAGTTTAGCGCCACAGCACCTACTGCGTAAGCCGATGATTTTGGCAATTTTTGTAAACATTTTTTCTGCCTAATAACAGTATATATTAACCCGACAGTCATTACAAAACTATAACTATCTGATTAATTAATTTTATTTTTTCTCTGTTAAATATAAATAATAGTTAAGCTAGGAAACTATTGTTAATTATCTTACTGTATGTCTTAGTTTTAACGTGTAGGATTGTGAACAGGTGTTTATTCACCGCTACGAAATAAAATGCTATAAACCAGCAAGTTATTAAATTAATAAGATTTGCTGGATTTTCATTTTTATGACACTACAAAGTTAAGTTAAAGGAGGAAACTATCGAAAAAGTCATCCAACCAGTTTCAATCATCATTCCCACGCTTAATGAAGCTGGCAACTTGGAGCTGCTTTTTGAACGCATCCACGCTACGATGCACAAAGCAGGCATACCTTATGAGATCGTTATCATTGACGACCATTCTAGTGACGAAACAGTTGCTATCGCCCAGAACAGTAACCCCAGATACCATGTACGTTTGCTTACCAAACAAGGCCAACGGGGCAAGGCGTTCTCGTTACTAGAGGGTTTTGAAGCCGCTGAGTACGATCTGGTTTGTATGATTGATGGCGATCTGCAGTACCCGCCTGAAGCTATTGGGGCGATGTACCATAAAATGCAATACTGCGATGCCGATGTTATTATTACCGAGCGGATTGATAATAAAACCAGTGCTTTACGCCGACTGAGCTCAGCCATTTATAACTTCTTTTTCATAAAGCTTTTGTTTGGCATCAATTACGACACGCAGTCGGGGCTAAAGCTCTTTAAGAAGAAAATTTTACGAAATGTAGAACTTTCACCCTCGCCATGGAGTTTTGACCTGGAATTTATAGTCCGCTCATTGGAGCAAGACTATACCATTCTTAATCATGAAATAGCTTTCAGTAAACGGCATGCCGGTGTACCAAAGGTTCACATGCTTAGTGCGACTATGGAGTTGTCGGCGGCCGCTTTGCGTCTCTGGCGCGGCACTTCCACGAAACGAGTCAGGCTTAATTATAAAAACCTGCAGATACTCCAGCGCAGCGTGATGGGTTTTGTAGCCATATCTTTAGCTGTAATCGGTATAAACTTTCACGCTACGAAAGCTAGTGCTTTAAGTCTGCAGTCGGTAACTGACGCTGTGCAATCAGCTGTTCGATTATCTGAGCCGCTAAGTGCAACCCGCGGCGCCAGTTTAAAAGCTAGCGGTCCTACAGATAGTAAACCCAGGCACACTCCTCCTACTACGACAGCTTCTCAAGCCAATAGTCAGCCAACAGTAGCTACACCAGCACCTGGCAGTACGAACAACGCATCTGCCAGTGATTCTGCAAGTAAACCGCTCCATAACCAAACTGCTACTAACAATACATCGACTGATAACCCAAACGGTACACCCGATCCTGCGGCATTGCAGACAGCCAGCGACAAGCAAGCGAAGTATTATCCGGTGAGTAAGCTTAGTGCTACCAAAACACAGCAGTTCTTAAGAGCAGCCTTGAGTATCGTTATGGCCGGCGCTATACTTGTCGCTGTGAGCGGCCTGATTATAGCGGGGAAATCATTGTCAAAAAGGATCCATCGCCAGCCAATCAGAATGTAATCTGTGAAACGTATACAAAATTTATTTTTTATTACTGGGATAGTGCTTTTCGTACTGGCCGGTGGCATTGCCGCGACTATCGGTTATCTTAATAGCCGGCAACGGGCCGTGCCAATTGTTTTCTCTAAGAATGCTATGTTGCTCGAAACATGGAATGCCAATAAGAAAAATAACATTGAGCCGACTTCGGGGCGAACTATTGATAAGAGCCAAAATAATTTAACGACCAGCGAAGGCCAGAGTTACACCATGCTGCGCGCGGTTTGGATGGATGACCGCGCTACCTTTGATAAAAGCTGGCAATTTACAAAAAATAATTTGCAGCGGCCAGACCACTTGTTCTCCTGGAAGTACGGTAAGTTGGCCAATAATAAATACGGCATACTGGTAAATGCGGGCGGTCAAAACACTGCTTCAGATGCCGATCAGGACATTGCGCTGGGATTATTAATGGCATACTCCCGTTGGAATGAGACCAGCTACTTAACTGCCGCCCAACCAATCATTAACAGCATCTGGCAGAATGAAGTTATTAATATAAACGGGGAACCGGTATTAACCGCGGACGATTTAGAAAAGAATTCACCCTCTACTGTAGTGGTAAACCCCTCCTACTTTGCGTTTGCTAACTACAAAGTTTTTGCCAAGGTCGATACTAAACATGATTGGAATAATCTAGCCAGCAATTCATACAATTTACTTAACAAGTTAAGTACCGCAAAACTAGGCAAGAGTAGTAGCGCCGGCCTGCCGCCGGATTGGGTAGAAATAGACCGGCTTTCGGGCAACTTTTCCCCGCCCAAGTCTGATAATTTAGATACCAATTTTGGTTACGATGCCATGCGTATCCCCTTCCGGTTAGCACTTGACTATAGCTGGTTTAAAGATGCCCGTGACAAAGAAGCATTGAGCCACTATGGTTTTTTGCGGCAGTTTTGGCAGCATACGCATGTTTTAAACGCAGTATACGCCCATGATGGCAGTGTCGTAGCCGGCTACGAGTCGCCGGCTATATATGGCGGCACCATAGGCTACTTTGTAAATATTGATCCGAATGACGCCAAAGATATATACCAGACTAAGCTGCAGACTTTGTACAGCCCTGATCAGCAGTCGTGGAAGGCACCGGCGCCCGGGTATTACGAAGATAACTGGGCCTGGTTTGGCATCGCACTCACCCAAAACGCCCTGCCTAACTTAACGGCAATAAAAACACAATGACGTCTGGAACTGCTGCCATAACCGACAAAACGTCTTTTCTTCAGGGTTACGCTAGTAAACGCCTGCTGGTCTTTAATTGCCTCATGGCCGCCATCTACTTTTTTGTGTTGGCTTTCAAGTTTCATCCAGGCAATCATTTGCTGTTCTATATGCTCCTCGCCGGCGAAGTCTATCACCTGATGCAAATTTTTGGCTATTGCTATAGTATCTGGAACCAGACGTTTAGCGCCCCTTTTAGTAAGAGTTTTGCAAAGCCGGTTGATGTGTTTATTACTGTCTGCGGTGAACCGGCGGAGATTGTCCGCGAGACTGCCACAGCCGCACTTGGTATGGACTATTCAGGCCAAGTGAACGTCTATCTGTTAAATGATGGTTTTGTTGCCGAGTGCGACAACTGGCAAGAAATCGAGCAACTAGGCACTGACCTGGGAATTACCTGTATAACCCGGCAAGTTGGTGGTGGCGCTAAAGCCGGTAACATCAATAATGCCCTCAAGGTCACCGATAGTTCTTATGTAGTGGTATTTGATGCCGACCATGTGCCCCATAGCGATTTTCTAAAGGAGGTCATGGGCTATTTTACAGATAAAAAAATGGGCTTCGTGCAAACGCCGCAATTTTATAAAAACCAGTCTACCAATGCCATTACCCAAACGGCTTGGGATCAGCAAGCTCTATTTTTTGGCCCGATTATGTGTGGCAAGAACCGCCTGAATGCTGCGTTTATGTGCGGGACTAATATGGCTTTAAGCCGCCAGGCTCTCAATGAGGTAGGTGGTATGTGCGAGTTTAATATTGCCGAGGATTTTTTAACTTCATTGTTTGTACATGATAAAGGCTGGAACAGCATTTACGTCCCTAAAGTTCTGGCTGAAGGTTTAGCCCCGGAAGATTTCCTGAGCTATTACAAACAGCAATTCCGCTGGACACGCGGCAGCCTGGAAGTAATCTTTAAATACAACCCGTTATTTAAACGTGGACTGAGCTGGTCGCAGCGATTACAGTACTTGGTGTCTGCCAGCTATTTTTTGTCTGGTTTCGTAGTATTGTTCGACGCCCTCTTACCCATGATTTTTCTTTACACCGGCATTACCGCCGTTGATACTCACACTATGTTGTTAGCCATCATTTTTATACCTTATATTTTTTCGACACTCTTTGCTTTGCAAAAAAGCAGCAATTACTCTATGAGCTTCGGGGCTATCAGTTTTTCTATCAGCGCCTTCGTGCTGCAAATTCGCGGCGTGCTAGCAGTTCTGACTAATCAAAAAACATCTTTTGCCGTGACGTCTAAGCAGCAATTGAAAGGTAATTTTTTATACCTGGTAACCCCTCATTTGGTGTATATAGCTGCAGCCATGATTGGGTTAGGGATCGCGTTACACCGCGAAGCTCTCAGCGCCTCACTATTGGCTAACCTGGCCTGGGTGGTCGTAAACATTGCCGCTTTTGTACCGTTCATATTAGCTGCTGCCCCGTCCCGAAAATCTAAACAAGCAAGGACAAATAATCGCTTAGCTCGTAAATCAGCATCAGCTTCGGCATCAAAGTAAGGTTATCAGCATGAACGCTTCTACTAATATAAAGGGAAATAAACGGGGGCGTAGTTTCTTGAGCGCGCATCCTAAGCTTAGCATCGTATTTATTATTGCCAGTTGTATGCTTGGCGTCATAGCCATATCTTACTTCACGCTGATTCATCAGAGCCTGCGACTCGATGAAGCCCAAAGCATGTGGCAGACCAGCCACTCAATTGGCGATACCTTGCGAGTAGTTGCCCAGGACGTGCATGTGCCGCTGTATCATGTGTTACTGCACTTTTGGCAACTATACTTTGGTCACAGCGTCATTACCGTACGGCTACTCTCGCTCCTGTTCTTCTTACTTAATATCCCGCTGTTTTATATTCTAAGCCGGCAAATTTTGACACGAGGCTGGAGCTTATTTGCTACGGTTATCTTCAGTTTTCTGCCGTTTATGAATTGGTATGGCAACGAAGCCCGTATGTATACCTTATTAGCGTTCATGGCCACGTTGAGTCAGATTTATTTTTTACGTATTATTCAGCGTAAAAAAGGCTGGGCAGGGTATGGCATAACGGCGATAATTGGCGCCTATACCCACTACTTCTTTTCGTTTAATTTAGCGACTCAGGGCATTTTTTATCTCATAAATCGCAAAAAATTTGCGGCCGGCTCTTTTAAGCGCTTCGTGGTGGTTGCCCTCCTCGTTACCGCGGCCCTGGCTCCCTGGCTCATCTACTTCCATAGTTTAGGTTCAGGCCGAAACACCTCCCCCCAGCTTACCCGGCCCTCGACGGTCGACTTTTTTAACGCCTTTTCGCAGTTCTCCTTCGGTTTCCAGGATAATTACCTAAACACTATTCTCGTTTCGGGGTGGCCTCTGCTCGTACTGGTAGCTTTTTTTGCGATCAAGCGAGGCCAACGCTTAACACTGGAGGTCAGCTATATCATCACCGCCGGCTTCGTACCGGTTATCGTAGCCTACGCCTTGAGTTTTGTGGTTAATCCGTTTTTTCTAAGCCGTTATATGATCTCTTGTGTCGGACCGCTTGTCATTCTCATAGTATGGCTTATTAGCCATTATGGCCGCAAATTATCGGCCGCGGCCAGTGGACTCATAATCGTAACCCTTATTTTGACTTCCCTGCAGCAAGTGATAAGCACCGCTACGCCAGTGAAAGAAGATTACCAAGCGGTGGCTGCTACGATAGCTCAGAATGCTCAGCCGCAGGATATAATCATAATTTCTGCGCCTTTTACTATCTACCCATTTGAATATTACTATACGGGCGACACCCGGATTGACACTCTGCCAATTTGGAATCGCCAAGCCGCCGGTGCCATCCCTGCTTTTAGCAATGCTACACTGCCCTCCCAGGTAAAACAAATTAATACGAATCACCGTTACGCTTACTTAATCCTGAGTCAAGACCAAGGATACGAAAACGTGATTAAGCAATATTACCTGCATCATTTCAAAGAAATAGCACGTAAAACATATTCGCGCGATCTATCGCTTTATGTATTTCAGGTTGGCTATAATACTGTGCCGTCATTAGACAGCGTAGGTGCTACCAGTAATACCCAGTAATGTTTCTTAGACAGCATCAACAGCCTGCCCAAATTATTGGAACGTAAAAGACAGTTGGGCAGCCTGGCCGGCTTGGGTAAAGGCGTCAGAAAGACTTGAGCTGACACCGACATTGGTTAAAGTTGTAGCTGAGCTGTCCAAGGTAAAATGTGTCAGGCCTTTAGCAATTGGTTTAACGTGTAAAACAGGCGCTACCAGGCCTCGGGCGAGAGTAACTCCGGAATTCATATTAGCTAAGTGGTAGTGACCTAGTGTTAAAACCGATAATGTTAATAAACCCATTGTAATCATTACGATTGGTACGGCATGTTTATGGAGCTGCTTGCGCGAGGTACTCACTTCCATTGCCATCCTGATTCTAAAATGTTCAACTCAGCAGCCTTGCCATTAGTAGCGTGGACAAGGATAAAAACGTTACTGGTATTACCTGCTTTGCGCAGAACAGCAGCTTCGACAACAGCAACACCTTGGGCTTTATTGTATGCATTGACCATATAGGCCGGGCTGCCGGCGAATGATGCCGTTCGCTCCGAGATAATTCTAAAATCAGGCAAACTGTTTTTAACATCCTTATCCAGAGCCTGTTTGGCAACTCCGGTAAATGCGTTAGTATCTACGCTGGATTTATTAACATAAATTTTGTAGGCATCGGTTGATACGCTAATCTCCGGTCCATTGAAGGCCTGCATGTCACAACTTTCAGAATTGTTACTAACATTAAGCTTGTCTATAAAACCTACTGAATAACAGGGTGTGGATAGATCAGACGTCAGAACCAAAGGAGTAGTACTCTTGGCTGGTTTTTGAGAAGAATTTTGACCTGAGCCAGGATTTTGTTTAATGGCGTAAGTCCAGGCAGCCAGACCAGCCAGTATAGCCACACTCGACAAGGCAAGCCCGGCTGTACTGAGACTCCTTTTGGTGCTGGAGCGCGACATAGTGCCCATGACAATGCCAGAGACACCCAAAATCAACCCGACCACCGCCATAAACAGAGAGCCTACTATACCGGTGATACCAAATAGCAATGCCAATAATGCTTTAACTTCGCCAGGCTGCTGACCCGTCGTGGTAAAGGCGTAGCCTGGCACATTATCCGTAAGCCGGCCAATTCCAGCGGCCGCAAGAGGCCTGCTCTGCCCTGCCTGCAATGATTGGCCGCAGTTACCGCAAAAAGCCGCGCCGGCTTCAGTTATTTGTTTACAATTTGAGCAAGTCATTATTTAGCGTAATCTCTCTTTTTTGGAGCTTAGTGTTAATTTAAGCATTATTACCGCAGTGCGTGCAATAAAGATGATGGTGAAAATTTGCAAAACCACACGAACGACAAAACGTATTGCGGCCAACCACACTAAGGCCCTTGTTTTGATCCTGCCCATTGGCTAACAAAAACAATACGAATAATCCGGAGCTTATGCACAGTGTGATCAGTAAAGAACCGGCGGCATACACTCCTGAGCCAGATAGTAAGCCGAAATCATAAAAACCATGCAGTATCATAACAATGGCAAGTGGTATGCAGACACCAAAGGGTGATTTACGGGCAATCTTGCGTTTAGCCAGAAAGTACCCGACCATAGCGGTTGTGGCGGCATGGAATAAAGGCGTCAGGAATATACGGACCATACCGGCCTTGGAACCAAACTGGAGCGTATAGAGAATATTTTCCGACAAGCCAAAGCCCAGGCCGGCCAAGGCGAAATAAATAACACCGTCAGTGTGTTCATTAAAATACCGCTTTTTAAAGATTAGAAGGGCCAGCGGCACAAACTTGCAGGCTTCTTCAATAATGCCCACAGCTAGGGTTGCAACTAGCAATGTAACGCGGGGAGTCCCAGGCATTAGATTGGCCGGTGAAAGCATTAAGCCCTCCAGAAAGCCGGCAAACAGGCCGCCTGCTAAGCCCAATGCGGACGCCACCCAAAGCATAGATATGGGCTCTTTTTCACCGTGGTCGTTAGATATTAAAAACCAGGCCAGGCCTACGGCAAAGCCTATAAAAATTAGTAATAGAATAAACACTAACATATAGAAGGTTTTTATTTTTTAGTACCGCTATAGTATACACTAAATTGCGTGCCCTGGTAGCTCAGCTGGATAGAGCAGAGGACTTCTAAGCCTAAGGTCGTAGGTTCGAATCCTACCCGGGGCACCAAAGCATAAACGCTATAAGTACCTAGTTATAGTTTATTTATGCCTATTTTTATCCTATAGTACTCGTATGAGACTAACATCAAAAAAGGAACTCCCTGCATATATTTATATCCTGATATTAACCTTATTTGCTATTGCTATCTTTGCATATTGGGGTCGAAACGATCAGGCCGAATTCATCACCGAGATAGGCGGCATAATGATTGCCGTACCTTTGAGCGTCGCGTTTTATAGCTTAGCTAGTTTCTTCAGGAAAAAGGGGGTATCACTACCCTCAGGGCTATTAGGTAAATATATATCCAATTATAGTTGGGTGGTTCCGATTGGAATTTTTCTGATCTGCGCGTTTTATATTTTCCCACATACAAAGCATTTATTATTAAACGATTATGGGATATCCGAACCAGCATATGTTACTGACCACTATTTCACCTATGGAGTAGCTCCGATAGGCTTTAATTTTCTTTTTGCAGGATCACAAAAAACAGACGAGTTTAGTGCGACGACTGAAGTAGTAAAATATAGAACCATGAATAGTCATAGAGAGGGAACCATTGACTTTCCATATAACGCATATGCCCAGACTAGCGAATCCCTCCTAAATAAGCGTATTCGTCAGAACAAAACGATACAAATAAAATACCTTCGATTTTTAACTTTCATTGCGGAACCTGCTATGAAAACCAATTAAAGCACACTTAATGTATGCCGCATATTTGCTAGGATATTACCACTAAAATGGTTCTAACCTCAGACATCACGAGGCATCAAAACCATAAACATTTTTGTGTTATTTTCTTCCTAGAGATAAACTTAGTTAATGCCTACCCCGCCCACGACCACTACTCCAAATTACTTAAAAAGACTTACCATAGCCATTATTCTAAGTGCTCCGCTTATCCCCTTTTTATTACAATCACCAATAAAATTAAGCGAGTCTATTACTTCAAAAGATCTACTAATGGCGGCACCTCTAGCGCTAGATTTTTTATGCCTAAGGTTTCTTTACATTTTCACTAAAAATAGCAGAGGGTCACTGTCCAATGAGGAGCAAAAGGCTGCTGGAATACTTATTATTGGCGTTTTTATACTGTTTGGCGTCCTTCAGATCTTTTCACTCACCGATCCATCACTCAATACAAATACAAGGATAGCCGCAATAATAATCCTTTTATCCGCATTTGTTAGCTCCTGGATTAACTTTATGCGCGTACGTCACGCTGCTAACATAGCCGGTACAATTAACAAGCGGATGATATTTGGCTATATGATACCTGGATTGATAGCTTGTCTATCACTTTTAGTAAGCCGGGGTATTAACCCATTGATAGCATTTTATTTATTAAAGAACTTCATAAGCATTCTCTTATAATTATTGCTGAATCAGAACCGAATACGTTATACCCTGCTACTATAATCTAATGAGCAAAATCATAAAAATTATAGCTATTATATTTGTTCCGATTATTGCCATTCTTGTTTTGGGAATTATTTTCGTAAATACATGGTCAAATAAGCAGACTTATAATCCTAACAGTCAAGTAAATCAGGCATTAAGAGATCAGGCAGCAGGTACTCAGCGAAAAAATAGCGTCGGAACAATAGCTGGTGATGCACAAGATTACCGTGCGAAAAATGGCAAATATCCTACAAATGAGACAGTCAATTCTTCAACGTTCCAGTCTGAGTATAACTTAGCCGCCCCTTTTACTCAGGATCCGCATGGAACTACACCGGTAATCGGGATATCCCCCTCAAAAAATACATATTCCTACAGCCCTACTGCTTCTGACGGTTCTATGTGCAATAACGTAGACAAAACATGCTTAAAATTCAAGGTCGTAGCAATAATGAACAATGGCTCTCAGTACTCCCTTACCGAAAGTCAATAATTTGATTGTTAGTCGCTTTTGTTACTAATGTAGCTTTATTTACAGGCGAAATTATTTCACTAATGCTATACTTGGTCTGTTGACGAAAGCATTATTACAATAACTATTAATTTAAGGAGCCTGAATATGGTACAGCGTACAGAACAAGTCAAAGAGGTCAGCCCGAGCGGCCGGGTAGCCCGAACGACAGAAACCGTCGAAGATACCAGTAGAGATAAGGTGCATGGCCAAACTGTTGCCGAACGGGTCGTTTGGTATATTGCCGGTGTTTTACTAGTGTTACTCGCCTTCCGTTTTGTCCTAACACTTCTGGGAGCCAACCAAGCAAATGGTTTCGCTAACTTTATATACAGTACGAGCCATCCCTTTGTGGCTCCATTCTTTGGTTTGTTCGGTTATAACCTTAGTTATGGTGTTTCACGTTTCGAGACCTTTACGCTGGTTGCTATGGCCGTATACGCCTTAGTAGCTTGGGGAATAGCCAAGCTCCTGACCATCAACCGTCCTGACACTACTGCCTAGCACCACAAAAAAGATTCCATAGTATAGTAATCGTATTATGTTTCTTATTTTAGTCCTATTAATAACTGCCCTAACAGCGCTTATTCCTCTCTTAGCCCAAAAAGCTAATCAGCGGTTCACTAATATAAAGCTTCATGAGTCTTATTCTTGGTTACCGGTTGTGGCAGGCCTACTATTTTTCACAGCTTTTTTGATTCCGGATATACATATTTCCAACGAAACCAGTACCTTTCAGCAACATTTTGTTGGAGGAGGCATCTATACGGCATGCTTGTATGTATATTTTAAGAAGCTGTTCGGGTGGCGTCTGCCATTGGTAAGAGCCTTGCTGGTACTGTTTGCCTGGACGTCTGCCATTGGAGTAGCTAATGAATTGCTTGAATTTACGCTTACCAAACTACACTTAGCACACATTGGCACCGGCGACACAGACTGGGACCTGCTAGCAAATACTATTGGCGCACTTTTTGGCTACGCTCTGCTATGCATTTTCAAGATTGAATCAAGAGATTAAAGCCTTTTTACGACGCCGCATAGGGATCGATAAAGTAGTGTTTTTAACCCCTCCTTTGATATAGTGAACTGATGCACATACTTTTCATTCAAACTGGCGGGTCCATCGATAAAAACTATCCTAAATTGACTAAGGGCTACGCCTTTGAAATTACTGACCCGGCAGTTAACGCTATTCTAGAAAGAGTTAAACCTTCTTTTACTTTTGAAGTTACCCAATTGTTAAAAAAGGATAGCCAGGATATAACGGAATCCGACAGGGAGTTGTTGGCCGCCACTATTCAAAAATCAAAACATGACAAAATTATCATTACCCATGGTACCGATACAATGATTACGTCCGCAGCATATTTAGCCAAAAGTTCTGCTGATAAAACAATAATTTTAACAGGATCCGTACGGCCCGAAAGGTTTAAAGATACTGATGCTGATTTTAATGTTGGTACTGCTGTTGGGGCGGTGGGCTCACTGCCGTATGGGGTATACATTGCTATGCATGGCAGAGTACTCCTCTACGATAAATCTATAAGAGAGTTAAGGTCTGGTCGGTTCGTCGAGAAATAATGCTAAGCTAGGCAAAACTTTCTTTCCGAATTTTGGTTTTATGGGTTTAACGCTGTATAATCACCTCTGTTCTGGGAGCACAGAAATGTACGTGGCGGGTGTAGCTCAGCTGGTTAGAGCGTCTGGTTGTGGTCCAGAAGGCCGAGGGTTCAAGTCCCTTCACTCGCCCCAAAACATCCCAGTGAGATGTTTTGTAGACACGAGCGAAGCGTCTCGTAAACTGGCGAAGTTCAGAAAAGTGTTGACAAAGCATTTTAGAACACATAGACTCTTGATCTATGCACTACGCAATAGGTTCAATAGTATTCAAGACAAAGAAGACCGTGTCACGGGGTCTTTTACTGTTAGTTTCATAGTGCGTAAAGGGTGATCTTATGGCAGCGGCCTCTCAATTGAGAGGCTTTTTTAGTGGTAAATAGTTAATCACTCTTTGATTTGGATGACTACTTTCCCGCGAGGATGACCGGTTGCGAGATAATCTAAGGCCTCAGCTGCTTCATCTAGGGGAAAGATTTTATCGATGTTGATTTTGATTATGTGTTTGTCGACAAGTTCAGTGATGTGTGTCAGGCGTGCGGTAGTTACCTGCGTAAACTGATAGGTATATTCAGTATTGTATTGTTTTACGAGCTCGTCGTTAGGCTGTTCTACCATTGATACCAAGGCGCCGCCTGACTTTAGAATAGTATATGATTTAGTGTTGGTTTCACCGCCCACCGTATCGAAAACAGCGTCATAATCTTTAAGTATGCTTCTGAAGTCCTGTGTTGTGTAATCAAGCACTTCGTCTGCGCCAAGATCTTTTGCAAAATCTGTGTCGGCGGTCCTGGCAGTAGTAGCGACATAAGCACCTAGGTGCTTAGCCAGTTGGATAGCCAGTGAGCCAATACCACCTGCACCGCCATGAATTAAGATCTTTTGTCCGGATTTAAGGTCTAGGTGATCTATCAAAGCTTGGTAGGCACTAACACCCACCAGCGGCAACGCGGCAGCGGTTACAAAATCTACAGTTTTTGGTTTGGCGGCCAGTTGCCGGGCTTTAACCAAGGTGAATTCCGCAAAGGAGCCTTGGCCGCTTAGTGCACCGGCCTGGCCATAAACGGCTTGGCCGACTTCCAAGTCAATTACTCCTTCGCCAACTTCAGCCACAATACCGGACACGTCACCACCAAGTATTGCCGGAAAATTAAGCTCGGCCATTTGCCGTACAAGGCCTTCGCGAATCTTTACATCAAAGGGGTTTACGGATGCTGTGTAAGACTCTACCAGTACTTGTCCAGCGCTTACATTCGGCGTGGGCGCAGTATCGGTTACTTCCATGACATCTTTGGCGCCATAACCGTCAATTTGTGCTGCTTTCATAAAAAAACTCCTGTTTTAATTCAATACTATACATAATATAGTATTGAACCATTGCTGTCAAAGTTAGTTCCGGTAATGCATTCTGCCACTTTCATATTTAAAATTATTAGTTGGTATACTATTAATAACCTTGGTAATAATTAAGAGCGATCGGACTTAAATGAAGCGGCTGATTCGATTTTTTCGGCAATATAAACTGTTTAGTGTGGCACTGCTGGCGATTATTGCCGGATTAACTTTAGAATTAACAAAGTATCGTACTGCAGCCCATTGGCTGCTTGGCAGCGTAGCTATAGCTGAAGTTTTGCCGTTGTTATGGGCAATGTGGCAAGATATACGCCACGGTAAATATGGTATCGATATTTTGGCTGCTACAGCCATAATAAGCTCGGTTATTTTAGGTGAGTACTGGGCCGGAATAGTAGTGGTGGTGATGCTTACCGGGGGTAAAGCCCTGGAGAATTTTGCAGAGCACAGAGCCAGGAGAGAACTCCGCGAGCTGCTGGAGCACGCTCCGCAAAAGGCTCGCCTGCTGCGCAAAGGCAAAACGTTAGATATCCCTGTAAGTGAGCTAAAAATTGGCGACAAGATACTCATTAAAGCCGGTGAGCTAGTGCCAGTTGATGCCCTGATTATAGAGGGCGCTGCCAGCTTCGATGAGTCTTCACTGACAGGCGAAAGCCTGCCTAGTACTAAACAAGTGGGGGATCAATTAATTAGCGGTTCAGTTAACCTCGACGGCGCTGTCACTGCCAAAGCCACTGCTTCGGCCGAAGACAGCCAATACCAGCAAATTATAAAACTAGTACGCGGTGCCTCGAGCAGACAGGCACCATTTGTGCGTTTGGCTGATCGTTATAGCTTGCCCTTTACCTTTGCAGCCTACGCCCTTGCCGTCACTGTATGGATATTAAGCGGCCAGGCTATTCGCTTTCTGGAAGTCATCGTAGTGGCTACTCCCTGTCCTTTACTGCTTGCGGCACCTATTGCCCTAATCAGTGGTATGTCGCGCGCGAGCAAGTACGGCATTATCATTAAAACCGGTTCGGCCCTCGAAAAATTGGCCGAAGCTAAAGTAATCGCTTTTGATAAAACCGGTACACTTACTCGCGGTGAACCCACTATTGACACCGTATCGTCATTTGGGTCGTTTAATGAAGAAGAGGTGCTAAGGCTAGCGGCCAGTTTGGAGCAGAACTCTGATCATGTGCTGGCCCGCGCCATTGTAACAGGTGCCAGAGACAAACAAATCAAACTTAGCAAAACCAAACACACCCAAGAAACTCCGGGCCGCGGGTTAAAGGCTATGTTGCAAGGCAAAGAAATCTTAGTCGGCCGTTTAAGTTTCATTGAGGCGCACGGTGTTAAATTACCTGCCAAATTCAAGCCCGACAGCATCAAGCAGACTCCGGTTTATGTAGCCGTTAATCAAGAACTGGCTGGTGTTATAACGCTCCAAGACGAACTTCGGCCTGAAGCCCAAGCTACTTTGGAAAGTTTGCGGGCAATGGGCTTACGTGAAACCCTGCTAATAACAGGCGATAACCAGGCAACAGCCAACACAATTGCCGAGCGCCTTGGCATTAACCGTGTCTATGCCGACATGTTGCCGGCGGATAAAATACATGTCCTGGAACAATCTAAAAGGCGCCCATTAGTTTTTGTGGGGGACGGCGTAAATGATGCTCCCGCGCTGACAGCTGCTGACGCTGGTATTGCCTTAGGGGCCCGCGGTTCTACTGCTGCCAGTGAATCAGCTGATATGGTAATCATGCTCGATGATGTCAGCCGGGTCGCTGTAGCCTTTAAGATCGCTAAGCGCACTTTCCAAATCGCCCGGGGTAGCATTCTAATAGGCATCACTTTGAGTCTTTTATTAATGCTGGTTTTTGCCACCGGCAAATTTTCCCCGCTTGCCGGTGCTATTGTTCAGGAAGTAGTTGATGTAGTAGTAATTTTCTATGCCTTACGAGCACATTTTATAAGCGTGGAAGTCTAGGTTTTATCTAAAATAATTTGCCATTAAGTAATGAGAGTCAGGGCCCCTGCCACAAATAATGGTACTACCAAATTATCTAAGCCGCGAATGGCAATATTTTCCAGAAACGTCGCAGTTAAGGTTATCAGCAATATTAAGGGTGAAAAAGTCAAATTGAACGTGATTGTACTGTAAACTGCTAATATCACGTAAGAAGTAACAAAAAATGTCAGTGTCCCAGCCAAAGTCTTGTAGGAACCAAAAATCGTGTAGTGATAACGTTTGCCGTAACGCAATCCTATTACAGCCGCCAAGCCATCGGCTAAGCTCATTACTAAAAGAGCTGCGGTATAGACATGCGGATGTCCGCTATCAAACGCCAGCAAACCCACTACCAGGGCAAACCAGAATTCTCCCAAGGTCGGACGCTGGATGCTATGGACAGCTTGAAAAAAATCTAAGCGCTTAGATACACCAACCACTATCAAAAAAGCCAGGCTTAATAGTTTAATTTGGTTTGCGTCTAGAAAATAGGGCCAGAAAGCTACAAAGCTGCCAACCGTGATATGGACAAATTTCCGGCTAAACTCGCCGTGCGACTGATGTTTGCGCCACCAGAGTTCGCTGACCATGAGTAAAACAAATACTACTACTATAGTGCCGATAAATACCATGCACCGTATTGTACGCTAAAACATTGCAGTAGGTGGGTTATAATTCTTCAATCAATTTGAGTTTCTTGGAGCCTTTGGCTATCAAAATATAACCTGTGCTTATTAATATCAGCAGCATGTATACCACCAACAGTAATACGTTCAAGCTTAGCTTGTTCAGACTGGCTGATAACGATTGGAAGTAGCGGAGAGCAATAGAACTGATTACCACAAAGGCCAGGCCGCTTGCTAAGCTACTGAGAGCCGATCTATAGATTGAGCCTTTAACTTTTCTGCTATAGTCCAGTAGGGCCTGCACTGCCTGGATACCCAAAAACCACATAATTAACCTGGGAATAACAAGTGTAGATATTATTAACCAATCGGGTAAATAATAAGTCGCTAGGTGAACGTCCACATTTGGTAACTGGCGAGCCGGGTCGTTAAGCACTAAGTATATATATAAAACTAAACTAATAATAAATATGGAGTTTGCTGCTATTTGCCTATAGGAATAGTTTCTGGCTTTAATTACTTTGAGTAATTTTTGAGCACCGTTGTTAATCATCAAAAAACCTGTAAATAATAAGACGAGATTGATGTAATTAGTAGTTTGGACTGTAATTGCTGTGGCCGAAGGATGCGTGTTATTAACATATCTGGCAATTCCAGTAAGGATTGTATTAATTGGTAACCATAACGTCAACGCCAAAATCCCATTTGAGATAGCTACGAAAGCTTTGCCATCTTTACTATCTCGTATAAGCGCGGTATAGCCTGCTAGCCGCAGATAGCCAAACAGGGCAATAGCGAGAGTCAGGAATATAGCTTTACCTTGAGTAATATGATACTTATGTAAAACCGCAACGTCAGGACGTATAAATATAGACTGCGCCGGGTAAACAAGCGTCAGTGCTATGAATACTAGCGGGATGAATTTTGTTACATTTTTCATATTAATATCAGTAGTTAGTTATAGATACCATGGTCGGGGAGACAGGATTTGAACCTGCGACCTCGCGGTCCCAAACCGCGCGCGCTACCAAACTGCGCCACTCCCCGATACTAGACCGTTACTACAAATGTTGATTATATCGAAATATACTGCCGTTTACTATGTCAAAGTACTTCTTGGATTTGTTCAATAGATTCAGCCAGGCCGTGATTAGCTTTGACCAATACACCATTGAACTGCTTAGGGCCTTTGGTTTCAAGTACATTACGGGTTTGCTTACCATCACGCCAGCGCGGTATAACACTTTGGAAGCTTACTCCAAGCGAGGCATCAAGTGCGCCGCACATACCGACGTCAGTAATGTGAGCTGTACCGCCAGGTAAGATTCGCGCGTCAGCTGTTGGAACATGCCAGTGGTCTCCAATAACTGCTGTCACGCGACCATCCAGATAATGCCCAATCACAATTTTCTCACTCGAATAATCACCATGAAAATTAACGACTGTAGCCGCTTTTTCAATGCTTTTTTGACTCTCTAAAATTTGATCGATAATGCGCAACGGGTTATCTACGGGCTTATCGGAATCCTTGCCTACAATCTGTCCGAGCAAACTTATCACTAGGACTTTGCCCTTTAGTGTGTTGGTGTATTTCCAGCCTAAGCCGGGTGTGCCGCTAGGGTAATTTGCCGGGCGTATGATGGGTTGCGCCGGGTCGCTCATAGCCGAAATTATTTCATGATGATACAAGCTCCAGTTACCACCGGTACAAAAATCCACCCCCGCCTTACGCAACCTTTGAAAATCACTGAACGTAATACCCCGTCCGTCCGTAACATTCTCTGCCTGGGCGACCACCAGGTCAATACTTTTTTCCTGCCGTAATTCAGGCACAACCCGCTCCACGAGCTGAAGCCCTATCTCACCCATGACATCACCCACATAGAGAATATTCATAGATCTACTTTAACTCATATTTTTGTTGCATTACTTGCTGAAAGTTTTTATAGGTCAAATAGAATCGCCTTAATCACAGAGTGCTACTTGGCGAATTCGATGGCGCGAGTTTCGCGGATGACATTGACTTTGATAGTGCCGGGGTATTGCATGGTCGATTCAATTTTGGTGGCAATGTCACGAGCCAATTTGATGGCACTTAGGTCATCGATTGCCTGCGGTTTTACAAAGACACGGACTTCGCGGCCGGCGCTAATGGCATAAGACTTCTCTATGCCAGGAAAGCCATTGGCAACGTTTTCCAGGTCGCGCATACGCTCACCGAAGTTCTCGGCACTGATATTACGCGCGCCGGGCCTGGCAGCACTAACGGCGTCAACTGTGCGAACAATCAAGGCTTCAACGGTTGTGGCTTCCACGTCGTCATGGTGTTGTTCGGCAGCCAGAGCGACTTCTTCCGGTGCACCGTATTTACGCAGCATTTCCCCCGATATATGATGGTGCTTACCTTCCATCTTGTGAGTTAGGGCCTTGCCCAGGTCATGGACTAAGGCTGCATACTTCGCAGTTTTAACATCGGCTCCCACTTCCTCAGCGATTAC
>JBBSHY010000018.1:0-18760 GCA_038232415.1 Saccharimonadales bacterium (SeqCode)
GGCCGTGGCCAAGCCTAGTTTTTTAGCCAGTCTGCGAACCTCCGGTTTTTCTAGCTCGCCTATAGGCATCAGGCTTTTTCTGAGGGCTTCTTCCGTCACACGATAGAGAAAATAAGATTGGTCTTTGTTTTTATCGAGACCGGTTAGAAGTTGGCCGTCTTTACTTCGGGCGTAATGGCCGGTCGCAATTATATCGGCACCGTCTGCTAAAGCTGTTTCCAGGAATAACTTAAACTTTACCTCCTGGTTGCACATAATATCAGGGTTAGGCGTTCGGCCGGCTTGATATTCGGCTAGCATATAATCAACGACTTTGTGGCGATATTCAGTTTCAAAATCATATAATTTGAAGCCAATGCCAAGCTGGACCGCTACGCGCTTGGCGTCCATGTAATCTTCTTTCCAGGGGCAAACAAAGCCGGGCAGATCCTGGCTCCAGTTTTTCATATATACGCCAGTAACGTCATAATCTTGCTCTTTTAGAAGAGCAGCGGTTACTGACGAATCAACGCCGCCCGACATACCGACATATACTTTCTTAGACATAGCGTCTATTTTAACAAAGTAAGCCTGCTTAAGGCTTATACGTCAAGGAAGACTATGACCTGGTCAGCTTTGACGTGCATGATACCGCCGGAAATAAGAATTTTATGTTCGCCTTCTTTAGTAGTACGAATGATCACTTCGCAAGGCAGCAATAGTGAAATGAAATTATGATGATGAGGCAGAATATCAAAGACGCCGGTACTATTCTCAGCTGTAACACTTAAGGCAAAGCCGTCGTAATACTTATGAAAAGGTGAATGTACCTGAACGTGCATACTGAGCTGACCCTTATTGCCGGCATGGCTAAAGTCCTTGGCCGCCCGGGTTTGTTCTTCATTTTCTTCCGTCTGCAGAAGAGTCTCCTGTTCACTAATCACCTGTTGCTCGTCAACCTTCGAACTGTCGCTCACACCACTATTTCCTCAACACTTTTCAGAGTCTGCTCACGGGTAAAGAAGTCACCAGGTATGCCCGTATGCTTAGTCATGACATTCATATTCTGTGTAAAATTATCGATGAGTTTTCTGGCCTTGGCATAATCTGTCCGGTCAGCCGGACTCAGCTCACTCTCGCCGATGATAGCAATAATGCCCCTTAATGACTCATATTTTTGCAATAAAGCCTGTACCTGGACACTGAGCAAATAATGACGGTCACCGACAATTTCAGGTGTTAGCAATGAAGAGTTTATCTGACCCAGATCAACAGCCGGACGGATACCCTGTTCAGCAACTTTACGCGATAGCACTATGATTGAATCCATTTCATGCTGGATAAATTGAACGGCTGGGTCGCTGATATCATCGGCCGGCACATAAATGGTCTGAACCGAGGTAATAGAACCATTTTCATTAGAGCTCAAACGATCCTGCAAAAGCTTTACATCCGAGAAAATTGTCGGCTCATATCCACCTTCATTCGGTACTTGATCCAGAATAGTGGATAGCTCATTACGGGCCTGGATATAACGGAACATATTATCGGCAAAAAACAGAATATCTTTGCCCTGCTCATCACGAAAGTGTTCCGCAGCCGCCACAGCTGAGATACCAACCAATGAACGCTGCAATGGATTTTCATTCATCTGAGCGAAGAACATACAAGTATTTTTAAGTAAGTCATTTTCTTTTAGTGTTGTATACAGTTCATGACCTTCACGTATACGTTCGCCGATACCGGAAAAAAACGACAGGGCGCCGCTATTGCGGGCAATATTATTAATCAGTTCCATAGTCAGTACTGTTTTACCAACGCCGGCACCGCCTATAATACCGATTTTGCGGCCTTTGACGAATGGCGTAAAAAAATCTATGACCTTAATACCTGTTTCTAATATTTCCGGCTCTGAGATTGAAAAATCGTCTGTCTGAGTAGCTAGTTTCAAAATATCTTTGTATTTTAAATCGGCACCTTCAACCGCTGGCAGTCCGTCTAGCGGGTCACCCAAGGCATTCAGCACCCGGCCAATAGTTAGTTCACCGACCGGGATCTCTATGCCTTTATGACTGCGCTCAACCTTCATGCCCTTACTCATTCTGAGATCGCTACGAACATTTAAACAAAAGGCCATGCCGCCCGCTTCCAGGTGGTCAACCAACAGCTCGGTATCATAGTTATTTTGAATAACCACCAGCTCATTGACCCCCGGTGAATCATCGTCAAACCGGACCCGGACCACTAAATCTTTAATACTGGTAATGACGCCGGCCATTAGATCTTTACTCCACTCCTGGCTTTTTTCATACCATTGATAATTTCTTTTAGACGCTCATCTTTAATTGCCCGGTGTGCCCGGTTATAGGCTAAGTGAAGGTCAGATTTAGCTTCGTCAGCCCGGTCATGCGAAACGCTCATAGCCCGGAAACGTGAAGCATACTGGGCCAGCTTTGATTCCAGAATGAGCTGGCTGATGGCAACCTGTATCATGGAACGCTCCAGATGAGCGGCTACGGCGTAAGTACTTGGTTCAAAAATATAGTTCTTTTCACTAATCACTTCGTCAGGCTTGTCGCTGGCATTGCCCCGTTCACTAACAGCACTGGAAAGCTCAATCCGCTTAACATCTTGAACCATAAGCGACACATACTTCTGATAAAATACTTTAGTCGAGCTATACTGTTTTATTTCACGAACAATAGGCAGAACGTTTATATTTTTATCCTTGGTGGGTAATTTAAAATGCTTTTTATACACAACCCCGCGCTGAGCTAACTGCAGAGCGCCATGCCGGCCTATAACTACAATATCATTACTATCTTTGTCGTATTCACTTAACATTAGCTGGACGAGTTTCTGGTCGATATCGCCGCTAAAACCGCCTTCCGCAGTGATAATTATGTAGAGCTGTTTATTAATTACTGCCGTATCCGACTTGTCACGGCCAAACCTAAAGACATCATTAACCCTTAGCTGGGAGTAAATAGCCCATAACTCACTAAAAAATATAGTCGATTGCAGCACCTGGTTTTTAATTTGCGAGATACGCATACTGGCAATACCCTCAAAAGCGCCGGTTAGCTCTACCATTGTTGCCATAGCTGCTTCTTCTTGGGCAATTTCGTTCAATCTTTTCATACTTTCGCTACGGCTTCCTTTGGCTTATCGTTAGGTACGTCTTTTAGTTCAACCAGAACTGCTGTTTTTAGCTGATCCCGGACTTTATCATAGTCGTCATCTTTAGACACTTTCTCAGCATATTCATTGGCCTTTTGCTTTAAGGCCTGAATATTGAGATCTTCGCCTTTCCCCAAATTAAAAACCAGATCAAACATTAGTTGCTGAGCCAATAATGAAAAGGTGTCTGACGGGCTCTGAGTCAAAACTTCAAATATTCGCTTACCTGTCGCCAAGTTTTGTTGGGCCTCAAGCGCCAGCTCAGAACCAAAATGCGAGAATTCTTCAGCCTGACGGTAATCAGCCAGAAGCTTTAATGTACGCGAAGCAAACTCTTTCTGACGCTTATTATGGCCGGCTCCTCCGGCTCTGGTAACACTCAGCCCGTTATTTAAGGCGGGGCGGATACCGGCCCGGAACGTGCTCATATCAAGTATCCACTGGCCATCAGTGATAGACATGATGTTAGTTGGTAAATAAGCCGTAATGTCGCCATTGGCAGCGTGCACAATTGGTATACTTGTAAGTGATTTACCGCTTCTGTCTAGCCGGCCCGCCCGTTCCAACAGGCTGGAGTGGGCATAGAACATATCGCCCGGATAAGAATCGCGGCCGGGGCTGACAGCTGAGAGCAGAGCGATTTCGCGATACGCGTGGGCATGACTGGTTAAATCATCATAAATAATAATCGTGTCCTGGTCACACTTTTGCCAAAGATACTCAGCCATTGAACAAGCCACATATGGCGCAATATAACTTTTAATCAGAGATTCAAACATAGTCGAGACAACCACTATAGCTTTTTTAAGTCCATCGTTTGCTTGCAGACGGGTCAATAACGTGTCGACGTCGCTGCGCCGCTTAGCAATCAGGCAATAAACTACTACCTGATCAGTGTTTTTTTGGTTAATTGTCAGCTGTGTCGCCAATGTGCTTTTACCGGATTTACTGTCTCCCATCATGGCCATCCGCTGGCCGCGGACAATTGGAAATAAGGCATCGATAGCCGTTACGCCGCTTTCCAGCTGATCTTCGAGTAACCGCCTTTGATATAGTGGCGGTGCCGCATTAAAGACCGGCCAGACACCATCACTGGCAATGGGTCCTTTGCCGTCCAGAGGATCACCAGTTACTGATACTACCCGGCCGATAAAATCTTTGCCTACTTTGCAGACTAGGTCATGATGCTGAAGTACAGCTACCATACCGGTACGCAGACTATCGGTACCTAGGTGCAGCACAAGCACATAGTCCGGCTGCACCTCATGAATAAATCCTTTACTGCCATCCTCGAACATCACAAGCGACCGGATAACGCACGGCTGCAGGCCACGAACTTTAATCAAAAACCGTTCTACCGCAATAATTTCACCAACCGGGTTACCGTTAGCTACCAAGCCATCAAAGTGTTTGTTACCGGTACTCACGCCGGTTTCTCCTGAGCGTTAATAGATAATCTATCCAGCAGAAGCTGGCGTTTTTCAGCAAAGCTCTGCCGGAGTGAAAAATCAAAATACTTATTAGTGCTGCGCACTATACAACCGGCACCCATGTTTGGCTGCAACCCGATAGTTATAAGTACAAAAGGATGAATTTCGCTTCTAACCCATAATATAAGTTTCTCAATGAAAATTGCGGATGGATCGACACTAAAACTGAAGTGTAAGACCGGAGCCTTTGAGCTGATTGATAGTAGAAACTGCTGCAATAACTTGCGATCTACAGCCTGCAGTAAATTAAGCTTGTTGAGCTGAACGGTCTGATCCATCAATTGGGTAGTTCTGGGCATCTTGATTTCACCCTTTCCTTGTCGCAGTCCTAGCTGCAAAAAGTTGTCGTCTATCAATTCCAGCTCACGAGTTAAACGACCGAGATCAGTCGGACTAATTACCAGGATTGGCAAGCCAAGCGTTTTTTTAGATTTTTTGACTTCAGGCACCACTTTGTATGTCCTCGATAATGGCTTGTTTATTAGCCTCAAGGTCAGTCAGAATGTATTCTAGCTGATCGCTTAAGTCAATCTGATTACCGATAGCCGCCAGTATATAATGATTGATAATTTCGGCCATGTTGTCCTGAAAATGCTTTAATAATTGTTGCTTTTCAGCATGAATTTCCTGCTGAACCTCCTGACCCATAGCCTCGCGTTGTTCATCAATTGCAGCGTTGGTTTTTTGCAGCGACTCAATCGCCAACTGCTTAGCATCCATAATAGACTGTTCGTACTTATCGAATTCTTCTTTAAGTTTGCGGGTAATTTCAGTCTTCATGTATTCATTAAGCTGAGAGGTAGTCAGGCGTAAATCCTGTTGCAGGAACATAGCATTTTCACCGATGATCTTTTCAAAATGCAGACGGCCGCGATTACGCAACTCTTCCCGAAACTCTGAGTTGAAAATGTGTTCTACGTCTTGATCGACAGCTTCCAGGGTAGAATCAGACCCGCCTTTATTCTCTTTAGTGCTTTGACCGCTTTTGCCGATTCTGATAGCTAACCAGATAAAAGCAATGCCTGCGCTGCCAAGCGCCGCCAGGATCAAAATCAGCCACCATATTGTCATATTTGCCTACCCCGTGAAATGCTAAAGCTTCAGGAGTAAGTATAGCGCAAACCTGATCTCAATAACAATCGCTCAAGCCCTGAATAACTTACGATAAAGTGGCTTAACCTGACGCCAACCGTACAACCACTTCGCTGTTTCACGGCCTATTCGACGGCAAATGCTATCTATTACTTAAAATTGTAAAAGCTACGTACAGCGCAATACCAATGAGAGAACTGATACCAATATGCTTAGGCCGGAGTAGAAGTTTATTTCGTGGCTCTAAAGCAGCCGCTGCTATAGAGTCTACAGTGTCTTTAGAGCTGGAAGCTTGCCAAGTATCGGACAATTCTCCTAAATTTTTTATAACTATTCCTGCCATGCTGAATAAATCACTCAAAGTCTCTTTACTGAAACTCCCTTTATGACTTATGATAAACAGTTTATCGGCTTCCACTTCCACATCGGTTTTGCCAGATCGATCTACCAGATCAGACATAAAATCAGGCGTCAGCACTTGCAGCACTTCCCGCTCGGTGCCTGGTAAAACAGTCACTTTAAAATATTTATTAAAGTTACCTTCTACCTGCAGCGACTTACCGCCAGGGATTCGGGAAGGTAAGTCACTAAATACACGAAAGTAATCATTACTTTTATTGTCTAATAATATCAGGGGAAATGCTTTTTGCAACATAAAGTAAAGATTCATAAAAGTATGCGTTGTTTCTGACTTTCCGCTACCAGTTGTATATTCGTAGATAGCCGCACTGAAGGTTAAGCCACTATAGTTGCCAGTAAATGCTTGCTTAATCAGCGGGTCATCCCCCACACCAATTAAAGATGTTGCTACATTATCATTTGACAAATATGGAAGTGCCTGCCAGTTATTGTCCGCAAGAAACTGCCTAAAATGGCGCTCTTCCGCGCGGTGCTGAAAAAAAGCATAAGTCAGCAAGCAGGTAAACATACTTACTATACTAATAAGTGTAGCCCACCCGAGGAGATGGCCTGGCAGCCCGTTATTATTAGCTAAAGGAATGACTAGGGCGATGCAGACAAAGAATAAAACCGTACTCCCGAGTCCTAGATACAACCAAACTTTAATAGAGTCAGACCTGTTCTCAAAGGCAGTGTAGTTTACTTGTGATTGCGGTGGAATAACATTTGACGGCAGTGTTGATTCTGCTAGACTAGCCATGACTTCATTGTAACCGCTTAACTACATTTCTTTGAAACTATACATTAGGTCAACAGATTATCATCAATTTGTAAGTGTTCTCAGTGTCTGTATAGTTTGCTTGATCATAGCTCTCTTAGTTGCCCTGCCAAGCGTAAAGCGAAGACTGGACCGGGCGTCTGTATCACTAAGTCCAATAGCCTTAAGTACATGTGAAGTTTCCTGGTGGCTGGCACTGCAGGCTGACCCAGCTGCTGCCAGAATACCGGCATCATCGAGCTGGAACAGCAACCGTTCATTATCTGCGCCGGGCAGAGTAAGATGGATGTTGTTCGGCAACCGGTACTTAAGCGAACCATTAACTATTGCTTGAGGAAAGTCGGCAGCAATCAGCGACAAAAAATATTGCTGTAATTCGCTCAGGCGCGCTGATTCCTGGTTACGTCCGGATTGTACCAGCTCAAGAGCGGCGGCTAGACCAATAGCCGAAGCCATACTTTCAGTACCTGAGCGTAAGCCGCGTTCCTGCCCGCCGCCCTTAATTATAGGCAACAGTTTAACACCAGCTTTAACATACAACACCCCGGCCTGCTTTGGCCCATAAATTTTGCCGGCATTTATGGTTAGCAAATCAACTCCCAACCTTGCCGCATGTAAATCCAGGTAATTGGCGGCCTGGCAGGCGTCGGTATGAAAATATAAAGGTTTGGGGCTTAATGTTCCAGACTTCAAGCTTCGTTTCATACGCTTTTCAGCGATAATCTTAGCGACTTTACGGATAGGTTGAATAGTACCGATTTCATTGTTAGCGTACATAACACTGACCAGCACGGTGTTTTCATCAATTTTTTGGCTCAAATCATCCAGGTCAATTCGGCCATCCGGCTTAGAAACGACTCGGCGGCAATCATAATTATCGGCTGGACTTAGAACTGATTCATGCTCAATCGAGCTCACGACTATATTACCTTCTGGGAATTGCCGCATCACTCCGTCAATCGCCAGGTTATTAGCCTCCGTGCCGCCGGCTGTGTAGATTATCTCGCTGGAGCGTGCCCCCAGCCAATGAGCTACTACAGCTCGGGAAGCTTCCAGAGCGTTACGCGCTTCTATGGCCGAAGTGTATGTGGCAGACGGGTTATAGAAGATATCGATAAAATAGGGCTTCATGGCCTGCAGCACTTTTAGATCAACCGGAGTGGCCGCCGCATGATCCAGATAAATAACCGGCTTTTTCACCATCTAACTAATTATAACTTTACTGCCACGCTGCGCTATAAAAATACTTAGGCAGCCTGTAAAATACGCTGATACTCAGCACCAACCCGCTGGCGGTAAAGATCGGCAGCATTATACAAATTGTGCGCTTCATTACGCGAAATATACTCAGGGGTCTTGCCGTCCTGCTGTTTTAATATACCGTCCGGCCGCACCGTATAAAGCGTGGTTACCGCCCTGCGCTGACCGCTCGGTGAAGGCCATTCCTCATACCATACCCAGTTATATTCATCCTTACAGTAAAATTCCCGCCAGTGCCCTTCCCGCAACGGTCCGAATAATTTACCGCCAATCTTGGCTTCCTGGCTAATTAGCGATCGCTCAATTTCCGCCTGGCGCTCCTCGTCGCTTTGATGGGAAAATTTCGGCAAGACACTCATTTAGGCAGCCTCCCGCATCTGGCCAGCATCTGAATCGTGAACTTCGCGAAGTACTCTTCGGGCCGCTTCAGCCCTACTATCAGCATCTTCGAGCTCAGTAACCTCACCTGGTGGTTCTTCGACACCTATTTTATTATGTTCCGGCAGCTCAAGAGTTGGGGATGCCGCGGCATCAATTCTACGCTTGGCCTCCTCAACTATAGAGAACGCGGTTTCCACACGAATAGAACGGCGTGAGACATTGTCTAGTTCCTCTCTTTCAGATAATCTTACCTGTGGTTGTAATTCGTCTGCCATAAACTTTTATATACCAAATAATTTCCGGGCATTACTAGTAGTGGCCCTGGCCAGTTCCTCCCGCTCCTCACCGCGTAGTTCTGCCATAAAGTCAGCAACCACGCCAAGTCGTTTGGGTTCATTTATACTACCACGAAACGGGATTGGTGTCAAGAATGGAGCGTCAGTTTCCAGCAGTAGTTTTTCTGACGGAACTGATCGGTAGACCTCCAGTTGGGCGGGATCCTTCGCGAAAGTAGCAATGCCATTAACGCCAATGTAAAGCCCCCTCTCCAAAGCTTTAGCCAGGTTGTCGGCCGAATCAGTAAAACTATGCAGCACGCCCCGTATGCCTTTATATCTGTCAAAAACCGGCCAGAAATCGTCAAAAGCATCTCGCACATGGAAAATCATCGGCAAGCCCCGGTTTAATCCCAGCTCAATCTGAAAAATAAGAACCTCGGCCTGGGCCGTTTTTGGTGAGTGGTTATAATAAAAATCAAAGCCGCATTCGCCTATAGCCACCACTTTAGGAAGAGAAGCCAAAGCCGCAAAAGCATCTAATTTCTCCTGAACTCCGGCATAATGCTGCGCCTCATGCGGGTGCAGCCCGATACTCGCCCAACAACCGGCATGCTCCTGGACAAAAGAAACTGCCAGATTACTATCCTCGAGATCACAGCCTACGCAAACCAGCCTAGTGACACCAGCCGCTGACGCATTGGTAACCATCCTGTCACTATTAAGCCCTTCTTTGGCCCATATTTCCCGGGTGGCTCGCTCACCAACTGGCCGCCCGGCCGATTGAATATGACAATGGGTGTCTACCAAGTCCACGGCTAGTTCTCAGGTTCTGTTTCGTGCTTCGGGAAAAGCGTGCCTTCTATGGGCTGAACAGTATTACCCGCAAAAACAGACTGGACTTTACAAGCCGTATCCGGCAGGAAAGGCTCGAGAAGTTCAGCTATATTGAGCAGTGAGCTGACCTGGTAAGCCAGGACTTCACTAAGGTGTTCGTTGTCACCCTCTTTAGCAATAACCCAGGGCTTCTCCTCATCAATATACTGGTTGAGACCGCGGACCCGTTCCCAGACTTCGTCAAGCGCCCGGTCAAAGTGGCAGTTGGCTAACGCCTCATCGTATTGGGCTCTGTCATGTTCGGCAAGCGGTATCTTACCCACAACACCCTCCTGGTACTTTTGAATCATAGCTGCCACGCGCCCCACTAGATTACCAAGCTCATTGGCTAATTCACTGTTGTATGCCGCCTCCAGCCGTTTCCAGCTGAAGTCACCGTCTTCGTAACTTGGTATATGGCGCAGAAAGTAGTAGCGAAAGGCATCGACACCGTATTTATCGACAATGTCCGCCGGCGGCACTACATTCCCAAGAGTTTTGCTCATTTTCTTGCCTTCAACAGTTATAAAACCGTGAACATATAACTGCTTAGGCAATTTCAGGCCAAGACTCATAAGCATAGCTGGCCAGATGGCAGCATGGAAGCGCAGGATGTCTTTACCAATTACTTGTGTATTGGCCGGCCAAAATTGCTTAAAATCATCATGTTCGGGGTAGCCAAGTACCGTTATGTAGTTCATTAGCGCTTCAAACCAGACATATATTACTTGTTTAGTATCCCCGGGCACAAGTATGCCCCACCCGATCTTATCTTTGGGCCGGGATATGCTTATATCGTCCAGCCCTCTTTTAAGGAGGCCCAGAATCTCATTTTGACGGGTTTCCGGTACGATTTTGAATTCACCGCTAACAATAGCTTTATTAATCGCCGTACTGTAAGCGGAAAGTTTAAAGAAATAGTTCTCTTCCTCAATTTTCTCATAGGGGCGGTTGTGGTTAGGGCAAATACCGTTGTTAGCTTTTACTTCCGTTTGGGTAAAGAATGCCTCATCGCCGGTACAGTACCAACCGGTATATTTACCTTTGTAGATATCTTTGCTGAGAGCTTGCCAGATTAGTTTGGCGCGCTGCTCATGACCGGAATCGGTTGTACGGATGAAGCGATTATTACTAATATTCAGGAGTTGGCCAAGATCTCTAAAGCTTTGACTGATTTGGTCGGTAAATTCCCTGGGCTCCAGTCCTAATTCTTCAGCTTTCTCAGCAATTTTGCCGCCGTGTTCGTCAGTGCCGGTACTAAAAATGACGTCCTGACCTTGCTGCCTGGCACGCCGCGCCAGTACATCGGCATACAGCAGCTCCATAGCAAAACCGATATGCGGATCAGCGTTGACATAGGGAATAGACGTAGTAACAAAGTATTTACCCATTACCTATAGTTTAACTGTTTACAGAGATAAATAACAGGGGGCACCCGGCAAGCTGCCATTAAAGCGGCCGGTCGACGTAGTCCTGGCAGAAGCGTTCAAAAACGGCGTTAGTCCAGCCAAAGCCGGTTTGTGATGGATACAGCCCTTTCAGAGGCGGTTTTTCCGGTGAAACTACATTATACTTTTCCAGAAACACATGCTGATCTTCAAACCAGCTCAGATTAGTCTTCAGCCACTTCATGGCGATACGACGCGCATCCGTATGATAGCCGTAGCGCTCCAAGCCTTTAACAACAATAAAATGCAACGGCGCCCAGCCATTTGGATGAGACCACTGGGTAGGCAGGCCGCCAAGCACGAATTGGCCTAGCGGCAATGAATCGGTCGTTGCCAAACCACCTTTATGTTCAAAACGCCGTAATGCCCGTACCAGGGAGGCAGCTTGTTTATCATCAACCATGCCGGCCCACATTGGATAGTACGCAGCCAGACTGCTGGTACCGCCGCGCTTCTCCTTAACATAATTATAATCGTAATATAGGCCTCGTATGCGGTCCCACATGAGTGTATTCACAGTGGTTTTACGTTGCAGGGCGGCATCGTCCCAGCGGGCAGCTTCACGTTTGTTATCCATAATCCGGGCTGCCCGCGCGAAGTCCGTTTCATATTTGTACAGCAAGGCATTTAGATCTACCGGTAAGAAACTAAGCGCTCTGCGGTCAAAACGCGGTGTCATATCCCAGCCACTCTCGGCTTCGGCCAAATCATTCAGATAATTAATATCATAGTAGCGGCTAAGACCTTTATAAATCTGTCGCTCGTGGGGCTTTTTTACACCCATCCACACAATCCTGTACTCTTCCTGGGCTATATTAATAGCTTCCTTGAGCCAGGCTTTATCCAGATTATAACTTTGGTAAACATCAAATATAAAACTTGTTAAAAACGGGGGCTGCGACCGGCCGGTCAGATAAGTTCTGGAAGCATTTGGTATAACTTTGAACCGCTTAAACAGTGCCAGCAGATCTTCCAGAATACCGCTGACCAGATCCTGATGCTCAGCATCCAATAATCCTTGCACCATAAAATAGCTGTCCCAGTAATACAATTCGTTGTAGTCAAAGCCGGTTTTCTCGCGGTATGAAGGTACCAGATAAGACCTGGGTAATCCTAGCAAACTTTCGTCATCTTTAGGGTGAAAACGCTCGACTTTTGTCCAGTATTTAACAATATACTCACGAGCTGCCCGGACATCCTCCGGTGTTAGCTCTTTGTCGGGACGAAACGATAACAGCAGCGTCCTGCTCACCAGTTCTTTAGCTTTGTCGAATGTCGTCATATCTTACAAGCCTAACGACGCAACGCTCAATGGTCAAGGGTCAAGAAAAAACCCGATGCTTTTCATTGCACCGGGTTTTAACCAACCATAAGATCCCGAAGCATGCTTAAGGAATCTATAGCGTCAGACTAAATTAATAGCGCTGGTGACCGCCGCCGCCACCACCACCATAGTCGCCGCCGCCGCGAGGACGTTCTTCGCGGGGACGAGCTTCAGAAACAACAATGGCACGGCCATCAAGGTCTTTGCCATTTAACTGATCGACGGCTGCTTTGGCTTCTTCGTCACTGGACATCTCTACGAAACCGAAGCCTTTGCTGCGGTTGGTCTCGCGGTCCATTATGACGTTCGCCGATACCACGGTACCGACAGCGGCGAAGAAGTCCTTCAGACTGTCGTCAGTGGTTGCCCATGCTAGGGAACCTATAAATAATTTAGTTGCCATACTTTACTCTCCTGCACTGCTCCGTAATCTGTAAGAGGTAATCTGGCAAACCAGTTAGCTGCTCCTCTAAAACCTGAAACACGTACTTACTTAATTCTTAATTTACTACTATTCTCTAGAACCTAACAAAAGTTATTAGCAGCTTTTCTAGCACCGTCAGTGTACCAGACACCGGGACATTACACAATAGCCAAATCAGCTAATCAGCAAACCCATCATCGGTGTAGCTTTTTTTTGAGGGGACGGGTTTGGGCAGCTATACCTACGGCAAGAGCGATAATCGCGATATTTTTAATGATGTATTGGCCCTCAAGTGTTGGCACAAAGGGCTTGGCAAATACCAGATGCGGCAACACTATAAGCGGCGAGCAAACGATAATCATATGAACCAGCAGAAGCGGGATAACAAAGCGTGTAGCTTTAGGCAAAAGAAACAATACGCCAATCACACATTCATATATAGCCAACAGCATAAAAGCCACGTCAAAATGTGCCGCACCGATAGTTTTAACAACTAGCGCATGCGCTAACGGCGTTGCCGGGCTTTCTCCCAGCAATTTGAGAAGCCCGAAATAGAAATAAATAATAAACACGGCCAGTCTTGCCATAGGCAGATACCAGCGACGCAGCCAATCGATTATAACCAGATCAACAGTTTTTATGTTCATGAGCCAAGCCTAGTGTAGCATGTAAACAGGCAAGTATATTGCTCCTGCATTCAGCTGATCAAGGTCAGCCTAAAATAGATATTTATTCTAGATTGAATTATTGTTTGAAGTATCTTCTGGGGTATCTTGAGGGTTATCTTCTGGTGTTGGCGCATAGCCTTGACCAGCATCATCGTTACTACTAGGTTCGGCTGCCTCTCCCGCCGTTCCTGAACCTTCTTCGTCTTCAGCTTCTGAGGGTTGGCTATAAGCGTCTGTGGCAGGAGGTGTATCATCTAGTCCTGTTCCACCTGTAGGCAGATCAGTAGGAGGAGTTAGAGGATTATCGTCACTTACTGGCGGCGAACCAGGAGTCTCATCTGGAAGTACTCCGTTGTCATCGTTGCTAGTATTTAGGTCGTCTGTCATGTAAACTCTCCTTGTTATTAGTTTATATTGATTACAATTATGGAGACTTTCTTAGAAAATAGCTATAGCTTATCTAACACTACCTAATAAGTATTTATTTCCCTGCTTTGCTTTGTAAGTTAAACGCTTATTGCACTTCCAGCAATTGCACCTCAAAGATCAGTACGGCATTCCCGGGGACCGGTCCCTGGCCCCCTGCACCATAGCCCACTGCCGGCGGTACAATAATCAGCCGTGTACCGCCAACCTTCATACCATTTACTCCCTCCTCAAAGCCCGGAATTAATTTATGCTCGCCAAGGGTAAATATTAGCGGTTGAAGTTTACCGGTGGCATCAGCGCGAGACTCGTCAAATAACTGGCCGTTTGTCAGCCAGCCCTTATAATATACAGCTGCCTTATGATTGACGGTTATTTGGCTGCCGTTCCCTGTTTGTACCTCGCCGAAAAGGCCGCTATTACCATCTTTATATTTATCGTATTGGGCAAAGGTTGAGGGATCCAGTACTCCGGAGGATGCATTGCCGGAACCTGATTTTGCAGATTTTTGGGCATCATTCAGCTGTCCTAATCGCGACACACTTGAATCGGTACTAACACTCAAGCCGCCGTCGGAACTTTCTGTTGACCCGGAAGGATTAAGCGGAATAGTTTGGACCGCCGGTAAGTGCAGCACCAGACCGGTATTAGCCCCGGCATTCGTAAATTTTTGATTCTGTCCCCCTCCAGGATGGCCATGCCACGCCCAAAAGCTTATAGCCGCCACACCGGCCACACCCAGACACAAACTTCCTATAACCAAATATTTCTTTTTTGACATTATTTATATTAAGTATAAATCAACCGCTAATAATTGATATCTTTTTATTGGACTAAGTAAGATCTACTTCTATTTAAAGGGTCGTATTTTTATCATGGTGCGAAGGTTAGCCAGGTAGGGTTCGGGGTTGACCTTCGGATGGGTTGCCAGATATGACATATGCTTTTCAATAAAAGTTGCCGGTTCGTCAAAATTAATAAAGCCGCCGCTGGTTTTCAGATCACCATCTTTCACCATATTCTCAAGCTCTTCACGTATTCGGGTAGCATCTATATGTACTACCTTAATCGGTTTATTTAAGGACATAAAGCTCATACCTTCGGCCTCACCTGTTTCGGTTTTTTGGTTTCTTTTCTGCCTTTGTCCTTTGACACCGGAGAATCCTCTCGTTCAAGTTATTACCTTTCAGTATACTATCAAAAGAGGTAAATTCATAATTATTAACGATGAGGCCGCCATTACATTATTACTTTCTTGGCCTTAAGTTTATCTAAATAATTAGCCACGCTTATTAGAAGATTGTCCGTACTGTTCCTGCCGTCCAACCCTAACGTAGCTTCACCGCTCCGACTAGGCCCTTCGCGGAGAAAGCGATCACTCATCCACTTTACGGCCTTATGCATCTCTTCTAATTCGTCAGGCGCAAACCTTTTTAGGGTTCTCTCATGTATCAAAGCCGGAGGCACAAGCACGGTCAACAATATCGCCTTACCGCCCATATCCATAGCTAGTTTTCTGACATTTTCCCGGCGCCTAAAAGTGGTTAGAAAACCATCGTACACCACGTTTCTGCCCTCGCCTAAGGCCGCACTGGCCTTTCTGTCGTTTTCACTGTTAATCTTCAGTTCCGTTTCAAGATCTTTACCTATAACATGTTCGATAGGTAAAACCGCGTCGTAAGCTTCGGCCAATCTAGGGAAAAATTCCGGTGGATCCGAAGCTATCAGGCCTGTAGCCATAAATACTAAAGGCGTTTTAGTCTCACTCATAATTACCATTTTGCAATATATTTGCCATTAAGCAAAGGAAAAGTATAGTGGATATCTTAGGTGTTATAGCTAAATTAGAAGTCAAGTTCTCTGGTTTCGAGGTTTTCGAGGCGCATATTCTGGCCTACAGGGTTTTCGCCTCGCCTCATAGCTAACACCGCCTGCAATCCCGCAAGCAATAAACCATGGCTAATATATAAACGTTCTATAGGAGGATTACTCAATAACAGCTCTGCTGCTGTTAAGGCTTCTTCGGGAACTTCCCCCTCCATTAACTGTTGCTTTAACTTATCATTAGGTAATTCGTTTGGGACTTCATTGAGCGAAGTATAGATAGTAATTGTAGATCCCACGCCGGCAATAGCTTTTGCGGTCTGACGAGCTCGTAGACTGTCTGCGGTTGCAATCCTTTTTGTTGGGATACCTGCTTTATGTAATCTTGCCCTCAACAAATGTGCCATTTCTTTGGCTTCACTCGTAATAGGTGGGTCTTCTTCGCCTCTTTCAGCCTCACCGTGTCGGATAACTAATCTTTGCATTCTGTAGCTAACCTTAAATTTAAAAAACTCATGATTATTTTAACATAAGTTAAATATAAATGCAATATGGAGGAGCTGGCGGGTACTGCCCCCGCGTCCGTCGGTTTAGCTTGGTTAGTCTTCTACAGGCATAGTTCGTTTTGGTGTCTTAGGGAATGAGTATCTAAACGAACAAACATCTCATTCCAGCAGTCCAAAGTCTTAGCGCATTGCTAGGACACTTCAATGCGAGCGTCCAGATGATATTGCGCGCCTTCGCGTTATCTGGAGTCACGTTCGGCGCGGCTTAAAATTAAATCTAAGCTGTTGCGTAAACTGGAGTAGCGAAAGCAGCTTTTACACTGTTCACTAAACTAGCTACGCGATCTGTAAGTTTTGCACTTATAGAAAGTTGTCTATACGCTGACAAGCGACCTGCTGATCTAACCGATAAAGTCCAACGTCGAGCTTAAAATTCAGCCCCGTAATATCGTATCCCTTAACAGACACTATGTATATTATACCACTTATGTCAATGACTTGCTATCATATAGTCATGGATATGCCAGGATCGGATACTTTGCCGTGCAGTGAAAAGCTGGTTTTTGATACGCAGCAACAAGCCAAGGCGGCTGTAAATGTAGCCGAGTATCAACGCGGTACAAAGTTAAAAGCCTATCATTGCCGGCACTGCCGGTTATGGCATCTTAGCAGTGCCTAAATTCAGATGCCCAGCTGATGGTCGCAGGCGCCGATGTTGCCCCGGCGGCAGACTATCTGGTGAAGCTGCTGGAGGTCGGCAATCAGTTGCAGGAGTTGATCGCCGCCAAGACGGGCAAATTCAGGGCCGAAACTTCTGCGCATAATTGCCGTGGCTGCTTCAGTGATTTGCATGCCAAGAGGAGTAGGCGTAGTGAGGTGTTTGCGGCGATTAGTAGGGTCAGGTTTAGATAATAATAAACCTCTCTGTTTTAACAATTTAATCTGGCGGCTGATGCTAGCCTCGCTCTGTCCAAGACTGTCAGCTATAGCCCGTTGCTGGACGCGCGGATTCCACTCTAAAACAAGCAAGAGCTTATACTGGCTTTGGCCGATACCCAGCTGGTCTCTCAGTATGTGATCGGATTGTTTGCCCATTACGGCAGCCAGATGATGCACCAGGTAATTAAAGTTATTTGTGGGGCCCATGACCTCAGTGTAAGCCTACTTACTTAACATGATCAAGTGTTTATTTTGGAGCCGGGAAATTTAACGATAGGTATAGATTATGCCACTCGTCAAGGCTGAGGGTTTGAGCACGCCGTTTGGGGTCAATAGCTGCCGCTTCACACGAGGCTTGAATGATATCTTTTTCGAGGTGGAGGCCACTACTCAAGCTATTAAGTAAGGTTTTACGGCGCTGGGCAAAGCCGGCTTTGGTTAAACGGAAAAAAGCTTTCGTGTCCACATCCGGGAATAGTAATTGTGATCGGCGCTTCAGAATCAGTATCTGTGAATCGACTTTAGGCGGCGGTTCAAATAAATGCGCCGCAACTCCTGGCCCGAGACTCACCTGCCAGTAAAACTGCGCAGTCACGCTCAGCAGCGACATATCGCCAGGGAGGGCAGCCACACGCTGGGCAACTTCCTTTTGTACCAGTAAAACAGCGATTTGAGGTGGATTAGGTTCTTCGCTAATGACACGTATGAGATTGCTTGTTAAGTAATACGGAATGTTAGCAACCAGTTTGTAACCGGACGGCAGACTGCTGAAGTCAAAGTCCAGAATGTTCTGGGCAATTACCTTTAAGTTGCCGTTTGGCACGCTCTTGGACAAATCAGCCGCCAGGTCTTTATCCAGTTCTACGGCAACTATTTTATGGGCTTTTTGGACTAAAAGCTTAGTCAGGCTGCCGGGCCCCGGGCCTACTTCTAAAATTAAATCCTCGGGCTGAACGTCCGCCGCCGCGCACATTGCCTGCAGGCTAGCCAGGTCATTTAACCAGTGCTGCCCGAGAGATTTTTTAGGCGTAGCGGCTACCATGGTTTACCAGTTATGGTTGCTGAGCCAGTGGTTATATGATCCGGCCCAACCGCCATACCTGGAAGCATAGCCATTACACCACCGTAGCTGCGTGACCGGATTAGACACCCAATCAGAACCGGCAGTTGCCATTTTGGATCCCGGATAAGCCTGACACAAACCATAAGGCCCGCTAACACTGCCGGCATTCGGCCGCCAGCCGGATTCGTGGCTGACTATATAGTCAACATAGTTATAGTCGCCAGGCCCGATGCCAGCCAGGGCCATATCACCCTTTATGCCACTTAGGCTGGTGCCCACTACCTTGATCTGAGTTACCGGAGCTCTGGTGAGAACTTTTTGAATAACAGTGCGGCCTGTTTCCACGTTATTCGTAATTGCCACTTGATATGTGACTACTTCCTGTCCCGGTGAACCCTGCTGGCGAATAGCGCTGGTACCGTAAGCTA
>JBBSHY010000019.1:0-18100 GCA_038232415.1 Saccharimonadales bacterium (SeqCode)
AGTTGTAATTCTAAAATGACAATGTCCGGTATGGACTTATCGGCAGCTATAATCGCAGCCTGGGCGCTGGCACAAGCCACTACCTTATAGCCTGGCGCTATCAGGGCTTTCGCATAAGTTTCGGCCAGTAAACGGTCGGGTTCTATAAGGAGTATCTGCGCCATGGCTGTTAGACCAGTTGAAGCTGATGATTAGACTGCAACACTGTACCTAAGCCGTACAGGCTATGGTGCCGGGAGACTTTGAGGCTTAAATTCATAGCTCGCAAAATCGCATCAGCTACAAAGATGCCTGCACCGCTGGCATGGGTAAGATTAATCAACGGTTGCCGGCTGTGGCGCTGGAGTTTCCTGCCACGCTGCAGAGTTTCGCGGCTGAGCTGATTTATATCGCTATAAATACCCGCTACTACGCCATATCGGCTGCGGTGGGTGGCCAGCTCTAATTTGAGCTGCGGACTCTCCTGGGCTGGCAGAGCCTCTATAAGCGCTGCCCCAAGACTAACCAGGGCCGCCTGCAAACCTTGGCGATGCGCCAGCACCGGCCCGTAACGGCCGGCTATACTCAACTCTAAAGCCACACCATAACTTTTGGCTAAAGCATCCAGCTGCTGCCCTGTTTCGTACAGAACTGATGAGATTGAAACCGGCTCGACATCTAGACGTTCAGGCTCGAGAGCTAAGCGCACACCTAACCCATAGCTATCCAGTAACCTCAGAGCCGTATCAGCTGTAGCCTGAATAGTAGAAAGATTAGTTTCACCGCTTAGGCCCGCTTGTTCGGCATGTCTGGCAATTTGTAATAATGGCAGCTTTAACTGTTCAGCAATACTTAACAATAGCTGCTGTGACAAAACACCCGGCCCGCTAGCCTCTTCATATGCCATAAACAGTTTTAGCCCTCACTAACCTATTTAGAATTATAGCTTAAATGAGAGGCTTTTGGTTAGTCTTTGGCGTCGGTTATAATTTACGGAGAAAAGCCGAAATTTGGTAATATGTTGTTTTTAAAATCATTGAGGTACTGGCTGCCTTCGGTCGAAATCTCGACAGTTTGTGAACGAAACGGTAAAACAACCATTGTTACATTTGTTTCATCAGCCAGTTGGCCTGTAAGCTGTATGCCGACGATATTTGGTAACTTTGGTAAGGCATAAGCGCTGATTGCCAGTTTACCGCTTTGCTGCTGAGCCGTAAAAGTTTCCAGTACGTCAGTATATGACTGATTTAGCAGTCGTACACGCAGAGCAAATACTGACGCGTTGTCCGTTAATGACGGAACCACGCCTGGAGCAAAGTAACCATCAACAAACGCGTCGCCGTGACCTGTGTCATCTACATAGCCGCTCCAGGTTTTTGGGTACTTTACTACCAGGCTGCCGTATGCTTCCGGACCCGTATAGGTATCGAGGGGCTGCTTAGCTCTTTCAGCAAACTCTGCCTCCTTAGCGGCACGTTCCTTCGCCGTAGCCGCCTCCTGAGCAGCGCTGATTTTAATATCAGCATGGTTCTTGTAATCCTGGCGGCTGCTAAATGCCCAGCCGCCAAAACCGAGTGCTACGACTAATAGCACTACCGCCATAGTAAAGGAAATCATCACCCCGCTGATCGCACCGTTTTGGTTTGGGTTAATCCGTTTAATCATAAGGTCAATGTTAACCCAGATATCAGTAACTGGCAACTAGCTGAGCATTTAATTGTATCTGTAGAGGTAGACCCCGGCCTTTTCCTTTGTAGGTTGTAAATCCGGGATTTGAAAAGCAAAACTAACCAGATTCACTGGATGGTTCGCATAACGCACAACTTTATTGTTCAGTTTAGACATATATTTGGGTAATAAAAATACGAAAATAGCGTTGGCTGGCGGCCAGGTTTTTTGCCAGAAATCACCCCATATAATATGTACGTATTTACGATAACGCCGGGTACGCAGCCAGCTGACAATAGCTAGCAAAGGATTGAGCTCGTAACCCACTACATTAATACCCTGCCGGGCGGCCGCAATCAATACTTTGCCATCGCCGCAGCCTAGCTCAAGCAGGGTATCCCCAGCCTGCAAATCAGCTAATTCCAGGGCTGCCTTAATCTGTGGGCCGAGGGTTGGTAAGTATGGCGCACCGACCAGTACAACACCGCCGAAGCATATTATCAGCACCGCCGTTATAATGATAATAGTAGTCACGCCGGTACGTTGAACTTGGCTTTTAGCTCAACCACCTTGTTTTCGGCCGATTTAAGATACTGTTCTATCTGGTTTATCAGCTCCAAACCCCTTTGATAGTGCTTAAGTGCAGTATCCACATCCAGGTCTTCGCGCTGCAGTTCAATCATGACTGTATCGAGCTCCGTCTGGAGTGTTTTGTAGTTTTGAGATAGTGATTTTGCCTTTGTCATAGATTTGATTTCCCGGCTTTTACATCATCGACAATTGCCACGAAGTTGCCATCACTTACTTGTACGTCCACTATATCACCTGTACCGATTGAACTGACACCCCGAACTGACTGGCCGCCCAGACGAACGATAGCATAGCCACGCCGTAAGATTGCCTGCGGATTTAGGACGTCCAATAATTGCGACTGATTTTTTACGGCTGTTTTTGCCTGGTTCAGGACTTGTGCCAGGCTTTGCTGAAGTACTATGGCCTGCTGCGCCAAAGAGCCGGCTGCCAGCTTGACCTTTCGCTGACAGGCCATCTGCAGTTGGATTGCCGTTGAGCTAAGGGCCGAAAGTATCTCAGTGCGGTCAGGAACTAATAGCTCAGCGGCATTACTGGGCGTGCTAGCCCTCTGATCAGCAGCCAATTCAGCCAGGCATATGTCAATTTCATGTCCGATAGCCACTAGCGTAGGCGCCCGGCTGGCAGCCACTGCGCGTGTTACCTGTTCAGTGTTAAAAGCTGCCAGGTCTTCCGCGCTGCCGCCGCCGCGAATTATAACTAAAACTTCCGGGGGGTCAGTCTGGGCATTAAACTGTTCCAGGGCCATCGTAATCTGGGTAGGCGCTACTTCGCCCTGAACTTGCACGTCTATCAGGTCGATATTAATACCCTTCCAACGGCTGTTCAATATTTTGATAAAATCACCGTAGGCGGCCGACTGCTTTGATGTAATTAGCCCGATCCGTGTTGGTGGATATACTAAGTATCTCTTACGCGCCTGATCAAATAAACCTTCGCCAGCCAGCTTGATCTTCAGTAAATCAGCTGCCCGGCGAATTGCCCCCTCACCTGCGGGCTGGATGTGCTGGACATTGACACTAAAGCCATATAACTGGTGCAGACGGGGCTGGCCACGGACCTTCAGCAGCATGCCGTCTTCCAGCGGTCCCGGCAACTGATAAACCGTGCCGAAAAACTTGACTGTGGACACCTCGTCTTTGAGGTCAAAATAGACCCATCGGTTCTTACTGACCCGCAGATTAGCCAATTCACCGGTAATCGTAACTTCCGGATAAGCATATCCCAGAGTCTGGTTAAGCAGGGCGACAAATTCGCTGACACTCAGTTCGACGGCCGGAAATTCAGGCTGCACCGGGAACTCCTGGCGGATGATCACCCCGCCTTAGAGTCTTTTGATACAGATAATAGCCCGGCGGAATTTGAATCAAGGTGTTAACTACCCGATACATAACTGTAACCGGCAGGCTTACGCCTGCCGGCACTCCTGTGCTGGCCAGTACCGCTGTCATCAGGGCTTCATATATACCGACACCACCCGGCAACACCGAAATCAGGCCTGCAAAATTCGCGATTGCATAAGCCAGGATAACCGCTCCAATATTGACCAGGTGGCCAAATGCAATATAAACCACATACACGGCCAATACTTCGGTAGCATTTGCCAAAAAAGCATACAAGAACGGTTTACGTAATTGCCGGTAACTGCTTTTTATCTCTTGATAATTATTGTGAAAGTCATAGAATAATCGCCGGGCTCTTGTGATATTAATAGTCTCTGGCTGCTTTGGTCTTACTAGCTGTATCACGCGATTTAACGCCTTTGTTAGCGCAGTGAAAAATGCGTCAATGCGATGTCTGCTTCCCACAATGTAGGCGAAGCCGGCTGTACCGACCACTAGTAATGTGGAAAGCGAAGCCGCTACTAATATCGTAAGATTGCTGACTCGACCCATAATGGCTAAACTTAACAACCCGAAGAGAATCAAAAACTCAAATGACAAAAATGTCAGCCCGATCTTTATTATGTGAACCAAAGTGGCCTTACCGCTCGTTAGCTTTTCACCATCGCGCAAACGCAGGCTAAAGTACGATATACCGGTCACTCCGCCGCTAGGAAAGACATGGTTAACAAAATTCAACTCCAGAGATGTTTTATATAAAAATTTATATGGTAACTTGTTACCCACCAGGCCGAATAAGCCTTGATAGAGTTTAGCCTGTGCATGATAATTTAGGGCTTCCACAGGAATGATAAGTAATAGCGCCCAACCGTTAATCCGACCCAGATTGCTAAAAGTGTCTCCGATTTGATGTCTTAGAGCGTAAACTAGTACTCCTAGCGCGAGGAGTGTAGCTAGGTTCAATATTAACTTCCAGCGCTGTTTAAGCCATGTCTTATAACTCATTGCCTTCTATTATACCAAGGCAGGTTATACTAATAGAGAATGCAAAGTTTACTGATTTTGGGAAGGCAGCCAGCTCTTGGACTGGCTGAACTCGAGAGCTTATATGGTGCGGGTAAACTACAGCTGGTTGGTACAGCGGCCACTATAGTCGACATTGACCCCTGTTTATTAGCCTTTGACCGATTTGGCGGCAGTATTAAATTCTGCAAAGTTCTAACCACACTAGACACCGTGAATTGGAAACAAATTGAAAAGTTCCTGATACAAGTTTCGCCCGGCCACAGCCAGTCGATGCCAGCCGGCAAAATGCAGCTTGGACTAAGTTTGTACAACTTCAGCATGAGCGTAAAACAGATTGAAGCCACCGGCCTTAGCTTAAAAAAAGCCATCCGTAAAACCGGACGGCCGGTACGCTTAATACCAAATAAAACAGCCGAGCTTAATAGCGCGCAGGTCATCCATAACCAACTTACCGGTCCCAATGGCTGGGAATTGATATTTATTCGGGACGGCCAAAAAACCGTTATTGCCCAGACAGTTAAAGTCCAGGATATTGAGGCCTACAGCCGCCGTGACCAAGAGCGGCCTAAAAGAGACAGCAAAGTAGGCATGTTACCGCCAAAATTAGCCCAGGTGATCATCAACCTGGCTGCAGGAGAGATACCCGGAGGCAAAATGGAATCGATCTGCGATATCCCCGCCGGACAGCCAATCCCGCGACCGATTCTAAATAAAACATTGCTGGACCCTTTCTGCGGTACCGGCGTCATATTACAAGAAGCCACACTCATGGGGTATAGCGTATATGGCAGCGACCTGGAAGCCCGTATGACTGATTACACCGAACAAAACCTGGCTTGGCTAAATGAGCTTTACAAGCATAAGCAAGCCGGGGACTATAACCTGGAGACGGCTGACGCAATAAACCATACCTGGAACCAGCCATTTGATTTTGTGGCCAGCGAGACTTATCTTGGCCGTCCCTTTACCAGCCGGCCCAGTCCGGAAATTTTGGCAAAAACCATAGCAGACTGCAATCTGATAATCAAAAAATTTCTGCGAAATATCCACGACCAGTTACAGCCACGCAGCCGTTTGTGCCTGGCCGTCCCGGCCTGGCAGATTCAGCCTGATCAATTTAAGCATTTACCTCTGGTTGACCAGATTGAAGATCTGGGCTATAATCGAGTTAGTTTTGAGCATATACGGGACGAGGATTTACTCTACTATCGCAGTAATCAAATCGTCGGCCGACAGCTCTTAGTATTAACAAGGAATTAAATATCTATGTCGCACGTCAAAGCTGGCGGTACAGCAAAAAATGTTCATGATTCACCCGGCAAGCGCTTGGGAGTTAAATTATTTGGCGGGGCTAAGGTTAAAACCGGCCAGGTTATTGTCACTCAAGTAGGTATGAGCAAGCGCGCCGGCAGCGGTACTAAAATCAGCCGCAACTTCACTATCCACGCTGCCCGCGACGGAATCGTCACGTTCACTTCCCGCAAAGTCCGCCTTTTTAGCGGCCGTTCTGTCTCCCGCACAGAAGTCACCGTCAGATAGTTAAGTTCAGCCTATAGCGACAGCTGGTGTCGGATACTTTCGATAACGTCAGAAATGGCCACATGGGATTTAACCAGGTATTCGTTTGCGCCCAACGACTCAGCACGCTGTTTGTCACTGTCTTGTCCCAGTGCGCTCAGCATAATAATTTTCAGATTGGCAGTATCGGGTGTATTACGAAAAATATCCAGCACGTCAAAGCCGCTAATCTTCGGCATCATAACATCGAGTAATACAAGGTCGGGATGGTAGCTTAGAGCCGTAGCCAGGGCATCTTCGCCATTGCCTACGCGCCGGACATCGAAACCTTCCGCTTGCAAGCGGGCCACATATACACCGGCTAAAGCATCGTCATCTTCTACAAGTAAAATACGTTTTAAGTGACCCTGTAGTTCTGTTGCAGCTGCAGGCGGTGTTTGCCGCGTTGGTTCCATAACGCTCATGGTAACCTATCTGGGGTAAATGTTCAATGCCAGGAGCAATAAATACTGCTATAGGAGGGCACGGATGAAGCTGCCAAACATAGGGTGCGGACGATTAGGGCGGCTCTTAAACTCAGGATGGAATTGGCTGGCCAGCAGGAATGGATGGTCCAGACCTTCTATAATTTCAACCAGATTATTATCGGGGTTTATACCGGTCGCACGAATACCCCAGGATTCGTATTGATCGCGGTAAGTGTTGTTACACTCTCCGCGGTGACGGTGACGCTCGACTATAGTGCCTGCACTGTAGGCCTTAGCCGCTATACTGCCCTTCTGAAGCGTACAATCGTAGTTACCTAGACGCATAGTGCCGCCCGTCATATGTTTATCCACCTGGTCAGCCATGGTAGTAATGATCAGGTTTTTGGCGTCCGGATTAAGCTCAAAAGTATTGGCATCATTCAGGCCGGCATTTCGGGCAGCCGCAATTACAGCCATCTGGAGACCGAGACAAAGTCCAAGATATGGCAGTTTAGTATTTAAGGCATGCTGCGCAGCTTTGATCATACCCTCCAGCCCGCGCTGGCCGAAGCCGCCGGGTACCACAATGCCGTCATAAACTTGCAGTGTTTCTGTAATATCGGCACCTGGCTCATCAAATTCCGAGGCATCTATCCAGGTGATATCAACCTTAGCGCCATTGTGCCAGGCAGCAGCTTTCAAGGCTTCAAACACCGACATATACGTATCGGTGTTGTCCATGTATTTAGCTACGAAACCAATTTTTAGCGTCTGTTTGTGGTCGGTTGTGGCCAGTTTGACTGTTTCGCGCCAATCTTTAAGGTCGGGCTTTTTAGCTTTTAGGCCCAGGTGGTTAACAATCACATCGGCAATGCCGGTGTCTTCCAGCGTCAGCGGCACTTCGTAAATACTTCGGGCGTTGGGAAGTGGCGCAATAGCCTCTTCTCCCAGGCCGCTGAACAGGCTGAGTTTTTTGATGCCCGCTGCGCTGGCAGGCTGTTCGCTGCGGCAGACCAAAATATCGGGCGCGATACCCAGACCCCTGAGTTCACGAACTGAGTTTTGGGCGGGCTTAGTCTTGATTTCATTACTGGCGCTCAAATACGGCAGGTAGACAACGTGCACGTAAGCACAATTTTCCAGGCCTACCCTTACGCCAAGTTCGCGTATAGCTTCCACGAATGACAGCGACTCGTAGTCACCTACAGTACCGCCGATTTCGACTATGTGCACATCAAAACCCTCGCCTGCCTTGATAATCCAATCCTGGATAGCGCCTGTCAGATGAGGAATAATCTGTACGTCATCGCCCTCAAATTTACCGGCCCGCTCATCTTGGATAAGTTTGAGTAACACCCGGCCGCTCATCAGGCTGCTTGAAGTGGTCATTTCTTCATCGACAAAACGCTCATAATGGCCAAGGTCCAGGTCTGTTTCCGCCCCGTCTTTAGTGACAAAACACTCACCATGCTCGCGCGGGTTAAGCAAACCGGCATCGACGTTCAGGTACGGATCACATTTTTGGAGATTGACCCTTAGCCCTCGGGCTTTAAGGAGGTTGCCTATAGAGGCGGCCGTGATACCCTTCCCCAGTCCGGAAAGCACGCCACCTGTCACAAACACATACTTAGTCGCTTTTGCAGCCACTTATTTACAGACCTCTCTTAATCGTACTAATGCTACCCTATTACACCACTGTTTGGCAAGCTAGTTATTGATGGCTTGCCAGGTAGGCTTGGGCGGCTTGGAGCTGGGTGTCTTTGCCGGCTTTGGCGTCGGCTTCGGAGATTTTGAGGGTTTTATCCGGAGTAATCCCCTTTTTATTGATGTTTTGGCCGTTGGGGCGGTACCAGCTCGCGACGGTGACTTTGAGCTGCGAGCCATCGTTGAAGTTGATCAGCTGCTGAACAACACCTTTGCCATAGCTTTTTTCACCAATAAGATAGGCGGCCTTGTTATCATGCAGGGCGCCGGCTGTGATTTCGGAGGCGCTGGCGCTGCCGGCATTAATAAGTACCACTGTCGGGATGCCGTGCAATTCATCCCCGCCGAGTGCGGTGTTGCTATCAACTACTGTGCTGCCGCGTTTTTCGTCAAGAATCTTTTGGCCCTGAGGCAGCCAAAGACTGGAAATACTGACCGACGCGTCCAATAGGCCACCCGGATCATCCCGTAAATCAAGTATGATGCCTTTAACATTTTTTTGTTTGAAATTGTCGGCAGCTTTTTTTGCTAGATCGGTCGTATCATTGGCAAAAGTTGTGATCTGCAAATAGCCTATATTGCCGTCCAGAATCTTCGTCTTTACGCTTGGCAGGGATATGTCGTCGCGGATGATCACTACACTGAGGGCCTGGGCATGGCTACGAATAACCTGCAGGGTAACCTTGGTGCCTTTTTTGCCGCGTATTTTGCTGACGGCATCATCAACCGACATGCCGCTTGTACTTTCACCATTTATACTGGCTATAATATCTTTAGCTTTCAGGCCGGCCTTATCAGCTGGCAGACTGTCTATGGCTGCGATCACTTCCAGGTTACCGTCTTTGTCCTGCCCTAGCTGAGCGCCAATGCCGCTAAAGGAATTATTTAATTGGTCGCTGAAGTCTTTGGCCTCTTTAGCCGTGAAGTACACCGTATAGGGGTCTTTAGTAGAAGTGGCCAGACCGTGCTTTAGACCTTCTTCCAGCTGGCTCTCATTTAGCTGGCCGTCGTAATTATCCTTAAGGGACTTATAGACCTGATTTACTGACCTATAATCAAGTTTTGACGGTAAATTATTGGAAATAGCTTTTGACCTGTTGTGTTCCAAACGGCCATTGCCGATATTAACGCCCAAGATGAAGATAGCCAGCAGTACAATAACATTGACTGTGTTACGCCCTACTTTATGCCACCCATTTTTTGGTTTCAGCCTCATTAACTCTCCATTATATAGCTTCTCGTCTTGCGAGCATATTTTTTATTGAATATTGAGTTCAGTTATTCGGTAACTTCCGGATGATTGGCAAGATATTTATCTCTGACATATACGCCTAGTGTGGGAGCAATATTAAGAATTCCATGTAATCCTGGTCGTAAAGAGCTGATATAGATTTGATGGCAGCATTCTCGACATCGTATTTAAGTTTTGGCTCCTCAGTTTCGAACTAGCAATGTGTGCAATAATCCGGTAAGTTATTAAATTTTAATAACAGTTAGCTAGAAGTGAATGAAAACCAGTCCGGCGGGGCTAATTGTATTGGTAGAGTACCGGCCGTCAAGAGCGGCGTTGTACTGACTGATGCTGATGGTACCGTTACCGTTAACACTTTCGACGTACATGGCGTGTCCGTAGGCACCGCGGTTACTTATAGCGACATCACCGGGCTGTGGATTATCATCTGCAGGAATACCGGCGGCACGGGCATCTTCATCCCACTGATTAGCATTGCCCCGGCCTCCCCAGTAAGGCATGTTCCGGCCCGAGGCCGCGACTCTAAATGCCGTGTAGCTGACACATTCGCGGTTATACATACCCCAGCTATCTATAACCGAGTCCTGGGGAATATTGCACCACCTGGACGGATAGCCGCCTCCGCAGGTCGGACCGCTACCGGCAGCACCACCAATAAAGCGGGCATTGGCGGCAATTTGCTGCCTGCGCAGATCGGCAATTTTACCGGAATTTGCATTGATCTGCTGATTGTAAGCACTCTGCTGACCTTCATTATATGACAGTAATTGCTGCTGCTCGGCTCGGGCGCTGGCTAGCTGATTGTTTTCCTGTTGCTCGGAAGCCACTAGCTGGTCAAGTTCCGCCTTCTGCTTTTGCAGTTGAGCCTGCAAAGCGGCAATTTCCTTAATGCTGGCATCCACCTTATTCTGTACCGTGGTGCGGTATTCCTGCTTATCAACGTACTCGCTTAGGTTTTTGCTGGTTGCCAGTTCCTCTATAGTACTGAGCTGCCCGTCAATATACATAGCCTTGATATCATCGCCCAGATACTTTTTTTGCCTGTCTATTTTGTTTTTAGCATCGGTAATCTGTTGCTGCAAACTAACTTGGTGAGCTTGATTTGCAAATAATGCAGCCTGCACGCCGCTTATCTGTGCCTGTAACTGATCAATAGTACCCTGGTAACTATTGGCCTGTGATGCCAACCCGTTCAGTACACCCCGGGCCTGACTATTTTGCTGCTGCAAACCATTTATCTGATCATCAAATTTATCGGCGTGAGCCAGACCGGCACCACTTATTAAGGCTACCAATGCCATGGCCGATAAAACAGCGCGCACTTTATAAAATCGTTTTGGTAATTGTATTTGTTTTGGCATAGTTTTAATTTTTTTTATGCTAATGTCTACTATACCATACCAAGTCAAATTGCACACTCCTTACTATCTATAAACTTATTGTAATTCACTTTGTCTTGAATTTGAGGTACCGTCTGGTCGCGATCACCGAAGAAACGGTACCTATTACTATACCGATAGCAATTTGAAGTAGCAACAGCCTCCAGAAGTGGGCATCGAAATAGAGATTAGCATAGTTAATATCTAACAAGCCTAGGCTGCTCGCCTGTAATGCAGTACTGGAAGCCAGAAAGGCAGAGTTGACTATTAAAACTGAGAATACAGCTGATAACAAACCGTAGACAGCACTTTCTACCACAAATGGACCCCGAATATAACTGGTGCTGGCGCCAAGCAGGCGCATAATTGTGATCTCGTCGCGGCGGTTGAAAATGGCCATCTGAATAGTATTGAAAATGATCAGCGCGCAGATAACAGCAAAGACGGCTACAGTGACGACACCAATCTTGCGCAGTACATTGGTAGCATGGGTTATATTGTCAATCGCTTGCTTGCGATCGCCGTTGTAGGAAGGAGAATCGGCAGTTTGAAGCTTTATCCTCTCGGGGGTAGTAAGGAAGACTTTGAGACTTTGAATTTGGTTAAGGTCGCGGGGAGAGATCTGAATAGTGGCCGGTATAGGGTTACCGACCTCGCTGGCAGCCGTCACCAGATTTTGATTCCGTTTATTTTGATTAATATAGTTCTGCAGCGCGTGAGGTTTGTCCAGATACTGCACCTTATGAACTGACGGCTGTTGTTGCAGCTCGTGCACGAGCTGTTTGGCTTGAACATCTGTAGTTGTATCAAGAAGATAAACAGAGACACTAATTTTACTGGTAATCTGGGCGATAGTATTTTCGAACGTAGCGTTAGTGATCAGTGAAAACAGCACTATTGTGAGGGTTACTACCATGACCGCCATGGCAGCCATTGCTAAGCTGATGTTACGCATAAAGTTCAGGATACCGGCCTGTATAATACGTCCCAGAGTTATAAATTTGCGTTTCATGCTTTGTAGTAGGTAGCGTTAGCCCTATCGCTGGTAATTTTACCGCCTTGAAGGGTAACGACACGGCGTTTTAGCTTATTGACAATCTCCTGGTTGTGGGTAGTCAATAGGACGGTGGTGCCATATCTGTTGATCTTTTCTAATACCTTAATGACATCCCAGGCATGCTTAGGATCAAGGTTACCGGTGGGCTCATCCGCAATCAGAATACGCGGCTGGCGCACAATTGCCCGGGCTATGGCTACCCGTTGGCGTTCGCCGCCTGATAGTTCCCGCGTCATTCGTTTCTCTTTGCCCTTTAGGTTAACTATGTCCAACACTTTGGGTACGGTGTGGCGAATTTCAGTGTTACCGATACCTACAATTTCCAACGCAAAAGCCACATTTTCAAAAACAGTTTTACCCGGTAAGAGCTTGAAATCCTGAAACACCACGCCTATTTTGCGCCTGAGCAGCGGTATGTCTTTATCTTTTAATTTGTCGTAATCAATGCCGCCTATTATTATTTTGCCGCTGGTTGGCCGTTCTTCGCGTGTTAGCAGCCTCAGCAATGTTGTTTTGCCAGCTCCGCTCTGGCCGACAACAATCACAAACTCTTTAGGCTCAACATGCAGGCTAATACGATCCAACGCCGAACCTAAATTACGGCCATAAGTTTTTGTTACCCGATCAAGCAGAATCATTTATAGCTATTATACGTATTAGGGCTAATATTTACCAACCCGGGGCTTAACAACTACTGACTGAGGATGTGCTCGAGATAAGCATTGATTAGAGAGTCGAGGTTGCCGTCGAGAACACTTTCCGGGTCGGAAGTTTCGTATTTTGTGCGCAGGTCTTTAACCTGTTTATAGGGGTGAAGGACGTAGGAACGGATCTGATTGCCCCATTCAGCCGACTGGCTGGGACCTTTTAAATCACTCAGACGCTCTTGATGTTGCTCCAACTGGAGACTGGCTAATTTGGAGCGTAAGATAGTCAGCGCGGTTTCCTTATTTTGTAATTGCGAGCGTTCGTTTTGAATTGCTACAGTTACACCTGTTGGCAGATGAGTTACCCGGACGGCCGAATCAGTGGTGTTGACTGATTGACCGCCGTGGCCGCCGCTGCGGTAGACATCGATTTTGAGATCTTTATCGTCAACTTTCACATCGTCCGGCTTGTCGATTTTAGGCATAACCTCAACTTTCGCAAAGCTGGTTTGGCGCAGATTGTCGGCATTAAAGGGACTTAGACGCACTAGGCGATGTATGCCATGCTCGCTCTTCAATCGGCCGTAGACCAATGTACCCTCGACTTCGAGAGTGATGCTTTTTAAGCCGGCTTCGTCGCCGGGCGATTCGTCAACTGTTACTGTTTTCCAGCCTTTTATTTCAAAATAACGGGCATACATTCTGAGTAACATTTGTGTCCAATCCTGGGCATCAGTGCCTCCGGCACCGGCGTAGAGACTAAGGATGGCGTCATGACTGTCATAAGGGCCGTTAAATTTCAGTTCTTCTTTCAGGTTCATGAAAGTCTTGTTTATTTCTTTCAGTTGCTGGCTTAACTCGGTTGCCAGGCTCACGTCATTAAGCTTCACGAGTTCGTCAACTTCATCAATACTCTTTTGTAAAGCTTGCCAGGGTCGTACCCGAATTTCCAGCTTGGCTATTTGCTTCATGGCCTCTTGAGCTTTGCCTGAATCATTCCAAAATTCAGGTTTTTGGCTAGCAGCTTGTAAATCACTTAACTGCCGGCTCAGTTCAGTAATCTTCAGCTGCTTCAAAGCAGCTCCAATCTCGGAGCTTAAGTCCTCGCACTGTTTACGCTGCTCTTGCATTTCTAGAGGTTAGTGCTGTTTTAAATTGTGCTGTTGGTATAAGTAGGCCGTCCCACAAGGGAGCGATCTGATCCTGAAGCTGGAGGGTAAAGTCTTCACCGCAATTACCTAGGACACCGAATCCCCAGACGTTTTGCGTAAACATGGCATTTGCCACAGCGATTATACTGTCTTTTGTAACTGCTTTGATACGTTCGGGTACACGATAATAATCATCAATAACATCATCAAAGAAATAGCGGCCAGCGTAACCTGCCGCTGTACCCCCGACTGTTTGGCCGCTTCGTTGGAAGCGGCCCAGGGCATAAAGCTTGGTGGCATCGATTTCATCATCAGCAATGTGCCCTGTCAATACTTTACTCAGCTCCTCGATAATAATTTGCAGCAGCGCCGGTGCGTTTTTATCTGACACCTGGGCACCAAACCACCAGTTGCTGGCGTCACGCGTTTGACTGAGGCCCGAGTTCATACCATAAACAAGACCTCGTTCGCGGGCAGTACCAAGAATTTTAGAATACAACGTTTCTGTCAGCATAGTATTAACTAAGTTAAGGGCATCTGTTTCATGGTCTTCTAAGCGCCGCCTGGTAAATGTATCAATGTAAAAATAAATGTTTTCTACCGTGTCGTTAGACACATAGACAGGCTCAATAAGACGCCTTGGACGTTCATGCGGCAAAGCAAAACGTATACCTGTATCCGGCAGATCAACATTTTCCAGTAACCCGATGATTGACGTCCGGCGAACCCCCGATAAGTTACCGGCCACTACAAAACGCATGTTCGGGGCATAATGCGTGCGGGCATAGTGCTCCCGAACATCTTTTACGCTAACGTTAGCCATTAGCTCCAGGCGTTCAGCATCGGTCTTGGCAATTAATCCCAGCTGCTTACGCATTTCCAGGCTCAAACGGCGAAAGTGATTATTGCTGCGGGCAGCCATCTCCTCCTGCACGTTACCGAATTCGGCTTCAAATTCTTCGTCCAATAGTAAAGGTTTGGTAATGGCCAGCAGCAGCAGCCCCAGCACCCTGTCCCATTCAAAATCCGCACATTCCGCATCATAAGTAATGTCATATACGCCTGTAGAGGCATTACTGTAAGCGCCATTTTTCTCCAGTTCTGCTTGAAAATCCCGGGCGCGTGGAATTAGTTCATTGGCACCAAGCAGTACATGTTCCATCAGATGCGGAACTTCCCATTTAGCTGGCTCAACCAGGTATTCACCGGCTCGAAAATTAATGTCAAAAGTCATGACAGAAGCATTGGGTATATGTACCAACAGTCCTTTAGCCCCATTCTTAAGATTAATTTCTTGAACTGTATGGCGCAAATTATTTCTTCCTGCGTTTAGCGACTGTTTTACGTTTGCGTTCGGTTTTTCGGATCTTTTTGCGATTATTGACCTGCTTTTTCTGAGCGACGCGTGAAACCTGCTTGTCTGAGAAATCGCTGGCTGTAAATTCTTCTTCGGCGGTTGTAATCTGGGAAGCGTTATCTACAGAACTGCGGGCAGCCCGCGTCAGATCAGTTTCAGTAGCCCTGTCCAGCTCGTCCTGCGTTATTGGCTGGGCATGGAAAAGATGTAGCAATACATCGTGACGCAGCATGTTCTGCATTTCTTCGAACAGAAGCTGCCCGCGGCGGCGGTATTCGACCAATGGGTCCTGCTGGCCAACACTCATCCAGTGAATACCTTCCCGCAAGTGGTCCATGTTTTCCAGGTGTTGCATCCATAAGTTGTCCAGGACTTGAAGGTATATATCTCGTTCCACTTTATGCATAATGTCTTTCGTGAATACGACTTCTCGGGCAGCATATAACTCAGCGGTCCCTGTTTTAAGTACACTCTCAAACTTCGTGGCATCAGTATCAAACAGCCGGTCAAGTGTGGCTTCTTCAAACGGGAAGACTTCGCGCACCACATCTTCAAACTGATCGCTTGTAACCAGTGCCGAGGTAGCAAGCGCGTGAGCTTCATCGTCAATCAGAATCTTTATGCGCTTGCTGATATTACTACTGCGTAAAATCTCACGACGCATGGAGTAAACGGCTTTACGATGGCGATTCATGACGTCATCATATTGCACTACGCTCTTACGTTGATCAAAGTGGAAACCCTCTACCTTTTTCTGGGCCCCCTCCAGGCTTCGGCTAATCAGACGGTTTTCAATCGGGGTATCATCGTCTACGTTTAAGCGGCCCATAATGTTAGCTATCTTTTCGCCCCCGAATATCCGCATAAGGTCATCTTCTGTACTAACAAAAAATTGTGTAATGCCGGGATCGCCTTGTCGGCCTGTGCGGCCGCGCAGCTGGTTATCAATCCGGCGGGACTCGTGACGCTCGCTGCCAAGCACAAAGAGGCCGCCCAGACCTTTTACCCCATCGCCGACGACAATGTCAGTACCACGGCCGGCAATGTTGGTTGCCAGCGTAACAGCTCCTTTTTCGCCCGCCCCCGCCACAATTTTGGCTTCGCGTTCGTTGTTTTTAGCATTCAGTACCTGGTGCGGCACTTCAGCTTTGCTAAGCATGGCGCCCAACGTTTCATTTTTCTCGATAGAAACGGTACCAATCAATACCGGCTGGCCTTTGGTATGTAACGTTTTTACTTCGCGTATGATAGCCTTAAACTTAGCCTTTTCTGTGCGATAAATCCGGTCGGCGCGGTCGGTTCGGACCAAAGGACGGTTAGAGGGAACCTCGACCACATCAAGCTTATAAATCTGGTGAAACTCTTCAGCTTCGGTTAAGGCCGTGCCTGTCATGCCGCCGAGTTTTTCATATAAACGAAAGTAATTCTGAAAAGAAATACTAGCTAGCGTCATTGACTCCTGCTGCACTTCTACGCCCTCTTTAGCTTCAATAGCCTGGTGTAAACCTTCATTGTAGCGACGGCCGGCTAATAACCGGCCGGTAAATTCATCAACAATGACTACCTCACCGTCCTGAGTAACCACGTAGTCCTTGTCGCGCGTGAACAGCGCGTGGGCCCGCATGGCTTGCTGCAGATGATAAATAGTCCGGATATTTTCCGAGCCGTACAGATTATCTATGCTCAGAATTTTCTCGACTTTTTCTACGCCGGCGTCTGTCAGAATCACTGTTTTGCGCTTTTCGTCGGTTTCAAAATGTTTATCCTTGACCAGCTGGCGAACTACTTTGCTGAATTGGGCATAGGCCGTACCGCTGGTAACACTAGGGGCGCTAATAATCAACGGTGTACGGGCTTCGTCAACCAGAATCGAATCAACTTCATCGACGATTGCGAAGTGCAGCTCACGCTGCCTTAACTGGTCTTCTTCGCGTACCATATTGTCACGCAGGTAATCAAAGCCATACTCATTGTTAGTACCATAAGTAATGTCAGCATTGTATGCTTCCTGCCGGCTAGCCGGTTTGAGATGACGGAAACGCTCATCTTCGTGTTCGTTATTAGTAAACTCAGGATCATATATATAACTGTGGTCGGCCAGAATAACACCTGTACTCATGCCTAAAAAGTTATAGACCTGAGCCATCCAACCGGCATCACGCTGCGCGAGATAATCATTAACCGTTACCACATGGACACCCTTTTCAGTCAAAGCATTCAAGTACACCGGTGCGGTGGCCACCAAAGTCTTGCCTTCACCGGTCTTCATCTCCGCCACATTGCCCTCATGTAAAACCATGCCGCCAATTAGCTGCACATCAAAGTGCCGCTGGCCAAGCGCCCGGGTGGCTGCCTCGCGTACCACTGCAAAAGCATCCGGGAGAATGGCATCCAAAGAATCTTTCTTAAGCCGCTTTTTTAGCACAGCGGTTTGTTCACGCAATTCTGAATCGGATAATTTTTTATACTTATCCGCCAAGACATTGACCAGCTTGACGCGTTTACGCAGCCGCTTGACCGTCTTGGCCTGGGGGTCACCCAGTATTTTCTTAAATACAATATTCATTTATCCTCTTCGCATCTCCTCGCTCAGTTACGGAAATATTAGCAAGCTATAGTCTATAATTATAGCTGTTTTCCACCTCAAAAGCGACAGACTATTTCCATATAAATATACTAACGTCAGGCGGACTTACGGCGAAAACGGGCAAACAGATGCCGTTGAGTTTTGCCATTGCCATGAAGGTCCTTGTATTTCTGGAGTTGCTGCTTAAGCTTGGCTTCGACGATATCGATAGCGGCATACATATTTAGCGCGCTTTCTTTAATAATAATGGTCTGTCCTGGCAGATAAAGCGTCACTTCGCACCGGCAGCGATCATTACTTTTACGCTTGGTTTCTTTTAAATGGACTTCGGCATGCGCGCTCTCGCGGCTGTGCCGGGAAATATAGCGGTCAAG
>JBBSHY010000020.1:0-17289 GCA_038232415.1 Saccharimonadales bacterium (SeqCode)
CGCCCATTGACTTTCACTGAATTCGAGCGGCATATTAATCAGACAGTGTATGTTTCGGCCACGCCCGCCGAGTACGAAATCTCCAGGAGCCCTGAACCGGCCCAGCAGGTTATCCGACCGACCGGATTGCTTGATCCGCCCATTGAGGTCCGGCCGATCGAAGGCCAGATTGACGATTTAATTGCTGAAATCCGCGACACTACCGCCAAACACCAGCGCGTCCTGGTAACGACACTTACCAAACGCATGAGTGAAGACCTGGCCGAATATTTGCAGGAAATTAACATTAAAGTGGCTTATTTGCACAGCGACGTCGATACCCTGGACCGCACGGACATCCTGCGTGATTTACGCCTGGGCGTTTATGACGTACTGGTTGGAATTAATCTTTTGCGGGAAGGGTTGGACTTGCCGGAAGTATCGCTGGTAGCTATCCTCGATGCCGATAAGGAAGGTTTCTTAAGGAGCGAACAAGCCCTGATCCAGACCGTTGGCCGGGCCGCCCGCCACGAAAAGGGCCATGTAATTATGTATGCCGACCGTGTCACCAAGAGTATGCAAAAGACCATTGACGAAACTACGCGCCGCCGCAAAATCCAGAAAGACTACAATACCAAACATGGCATCACCCCGACCGGGATCCAGCGCTCGATTGAAGCCGGTATGCGCCCTGAATTAACCGATGAAGCTAAACGTGCCAAACTGGACCTGAAGAAGATTCCAAAAGACGAATACGGCTCACTAATGCGTGATCTAACCTCCCAGATGGACCTGGCTGCCGCCAACCTCCAATTTGAAACCGCCGCCGAACTCCGCGACCTAATCGAAGATATCAAGAAAAAGCTCTAGGCCGCTATAGTCTCCAAAGAAGGCAGTTCAGCGTCAAGTTCAAAAAGACGCCGGGAAACTGCTGGCCGGAAAATCGGACCTAAGTGTCCACCACGATATTTTAAGACATCGTCAAACGGCATGCCTTTAATGCCGTCCTCCTGAGCGTCAGCAGGGATAAGTCTATCCTTGTCACCGTACACGAAGCGGATAAAAGGCGCATCTGGGTTAGACTTTACAGAAATTATAGAATCGTGCGCGGATCCATGAGTCAACTCATATATTTCGGCTCTCACTGCCTGCCGCCGCCGCACAATATTTTTAATTGTAGAAACCCCCAATCTTCCAACGTTGAAAGGATCTTCTATGGCATGTTCGGCCAGTTCTATTCCTTCTGCCGCGAAATGCATTAATACTTCCCGCTTCGTAGGATCACGCTGAATGAAACCTGCAGACGAAATGAGCGTGGCAGATTGAACCCAGCTTTCGGCCCGTTCAAGTGCCATAGCTGTTACGTAGCCTCCCATCGACAACCCCATTGCCTGTCGGTTTAAGCCTTCAGGTACAGCATCAATAATGGCTGCCATATCATTTGCGTTTTCTTTTAAAGCTTCCGTTGAGCCGGTGTTAGTATAACCGAATGTTACGGCAATATTCCCGGCGTGGGCGGCTTCGTGGGCAGGTAATCTCATGGAGTGACCGGCACCCAGCCATCCGTTTGCCATTACATATATGTTTCCGTTCTGCTCATGTTCAGGGGGTTCCCGCCAAACTATGGGTATATCATGGTCTTCCGTTGCGACCACACCTTCGTAACGAGTTCCGTACTCGGTCTCGTGCCCCTGCTCTAAATCTAAATGCAGCTCACTCATTTTTTTCCTTCAGAGGGCTATTTAGAATGATCATACTTTTCTTCTTCTGTGAAAAATCTTACTTAGACTAAGAGTAGCCTTATGCTAATGCTTTGTAAAGACGAATTTGTCACATAAACATTCTGTAGACTAATTGTCGTTAAATTTACAGGGGTAAATTGATGGCATGCCGTCACTAATCTGTTACAATTATAGGTAATTATGGCAAAGCTTACCAGAGATGATGTATTGAAATTGGCACGACTGGCGCGGCTTGATGTGACAGATAACGAAGTGGAAGAGTATAGACGCGAACTTTCAGAGATTCTGCAATACGTGGAGCAGCTAGGATCGGTCGATGTAAAAGGGCTCAAACCGACTAACCAAGTTACCGGCCTAACCAACGTTATGCGCGAGGATGAAATCAAAGACTATGGTTACGATCCTGCCGATTTACTAAAAAACGTGCCGGCACTCCAAGATAACCAGATCAAAGTTAAACGGATGATTAGTTAATGACCAACCAGTGGCTACCGATTTATGAGCTGGCTGCCCAAGTGCAAGCTGGCGAACTAAAAGCCGTTGATTTAGTAGAGAGGTCGCTTAAAACCATTGCTGACAAAAAGGACTATGAAGCAATCATTACCACTACTGAAACCCGGGCCAGAGAGCGAGCCAAAGATGTTGACCGCAGGGTTAACAAAGGTGAGAAAATCGGCCGGCTGGCTGGTGTGCCGTTTATTGCCAAAGACAACTTCCTGGTGTTTGGCGAGGAAACCACGGCTGCCAGTAATATGCTTAAAGGCTTTACTGCACCATACCAGGCGACAGCTATCAATAAGCTGGAGGCGGAAGGTGCTATTTGCGTCGCCAAAGCTAACCTGGATGCCTTTGCCCACGGTTCATCGACAGAAAACAGCGACTTTATGACTACCAAAAACCCCTATGATAAAACCCGGGTGCCTGGTGGCTCATCCGGCGGTTCGGCAACTGCAGTGGCTCTGGAGATGGCACCTTTCGCGACCGGCACGGACACCGGCAGCTCGATACGCTTGCCGGCAGCATTTTGCGGAGTAGTAGGGTTGAAACCCAGTTACGGCTCGGTAAGCCGGAGCGGTGTGGTGGCCATGGCTTCCAGTTTGGACGTGATTGGCCCGCTGGCCCGCACGGTTGAAGATACGGCCTTGGTATTTGACGTCATGGCTGGAAAAGATGAACTTGACAGTACAACTATAGATCGTGACCCTGACGGTTATGAGCTAAAGCAAAAGGAAATTAATACTGATCTAAAGGGCAAGAAAATAGCTATCATAAAAGAATATATGGACGAAAACGTCGAGGAAGCGGTCCGTAAGCCAATTTTGGCAGCTATAGATAAGTTTAAAAAAGCCGGGGCAGAAATAGGGGAAGTCAGCCTGCCATCTATGCCTTTATCGCTGGCGATTTATTATATCCTCTGTCCGGCCGAAGTTAGCAGCAACCTTAGTCGCTATGATGGCCAGCGTTACCCTTATAGCTATGCTGATGCCAAGAACATGGACGAAAGCTATATGCTAAGCCGGTCGCGGGGGTTTGGCAAAGAAGCAAAACGGCGCATTATGATCGGTACGCACGTTTTATCCAGCGGCTACTACGACGCGTATTATAAAAAGGCCCAGACGGTAAGGACGAAGCTCATCCATGAATTTGACGACGTCTTTAAGCAATATGATTTCCTGGTTGGCCCGGTTTCGCCAACGCTGCCGTTTAAGATTGGTGAAAAAAGCAGCGACCCGCTTGAAATGTATCTGGCAGACCTTTTAGTAGCGGGATCAAATCTGGCAGGTATTTGTGCGATTAGTATACCGGCTGGCCTGAGCGAAGGACTTCCGGTGGGCTTACAGATCATGGCCCCCCAAAGAGCCGACCGGCACCTCTTGATGCTGGCCAGGCAGGCTGAGGAGTTACTGGCATGAGATTTTTCATACGCCGCCGCCGTAAGCTTAACGTAGAGCATTTCAGTAAGCGCTGGCATGAGCTCCAAAAACACTGTGTATCGCGCCAGACTTGGCCGCTCGCAATTGTCGATGCCGATAAATTGCTGGCAGATGCTCTCAAACGCAGCCATTACAAGGGTAAAACTACGGGCGAGCGTCTGGTGGCTGCCCAGCATACTATGACAAGCAACATGTCTGTCTGGTTTGGCCACAAATTACGCAACCGCATCGTCCAGGAAGACCTTCGCAAACTAAAAAAGAAGGACGTGAAAGAAGCCCTGACCGGTTTTCGTCAGGCCTTACGGGATTTAGGAGCGCTGGAAAGATGATTAACCCACAGATAAGGGCCAAGTATGGAGCCACGATTGGTATAGAGTGCCACGTTCAGTTGAAAACCAAAACTAAGCTGTTTTCGGCAGTGGGCAATGATGCCAGAGAAGCACTCCCTAATACCCTCGTTAACCACATAGATTTTGGCCTTCCCGGCGCTTTGCCTGTCCTCAACAGTGAAGCTATTCACCTGGCCAGCCGGGCCGCTTTTGCACTGAATTCTACACCCCAAAAGTTCAGTAAATTTGACCGTAAACATTATTTTTATCCTGACTTACCCATGGGCTACCAGATTACCCAATATGACGAACCAATTGTTTTAGGGGGTTCCGTAGATATAAAGGTCGATGGTCAACCAAAGACTATCGGTATTACCCGAGCCCATCTGGAGGCCGATGCCGGTAAAAGCACCCACCCAGTCAATGCAGATTATAGCTTGGTAGACCTGAACCGGGCCGGAACGCCGCTGTTGGAAATCGTCAGCGAGCCGGACATGCACACTAGCGCCGAAGCCAAAGCCTATGCCCGCGAGCTGTACCTGCGCATGCGTTACGCCGATGTTAGCGACGCGAACCTTTACTACGGCAATATGCGCTTTGATGTTAACGTCAGCGTCAGTAAAAATGACGAGTTAGGCACGCGCTCCGAAACTAAGAACCTCAACAGCTTCCGCAGTGTCGAAAAAGCCGTCGATTACGAAATAACCCGGCAAATAGAACGCCTCGAAAAAGGCGAGGTAATAGTCCAGGAAACCCGCGGCTGGGACGATGCCAAGCAAAAAACCATCAGCCAGCGTTCCAAAGAAAACGCCGACGACTATCGCTACATGCCCGACCCCGACCTCCCACCCGTAGTCCTCAAAGCCGACTACATAGCAAAAATCAAAGCCGAAATGCCTCCCATGCCTGACGAATGGCGCCAAAAATTGTCCAAACTAGGATTAGATAAACCACAGATCGAAACCTTATTAGATAATCCTGAGCTCCTGGCTGTTTTAGATGATGCCTTAGGTCGAAATATTGACAATCAACATATAAAGAATATCGCCAATTGGCTAACTTCTCATGTCATGAAACATGTATCAGACGGTTATGATCTAGCAAGTGAGTACAAGATGACCACAGACGATTGGCTAGTGGTCTCAGAGATGGTTCGAGAGGGGGATTTGAGTAGCTCGCGCGCCAAGGATTTGATAGATGCTTTATTGCTTGACATAAAGTTAGATCATCCAGCTGAATCACTTGAAGAAAAACGTGTATCACTTAAAAAAAGAGCCGAAGCAAAAGGGCTCATCCAAGTATCTAATGAGGTAGAGATTACGAAAATCGTCGAACAGATTCTCAATGACAATCCTAAAGCAGCAGAAGACGTCAAAAACGGCGAAACCAAAGCCATCGGTTTCCTCGTTGGTCAGGTCATGAAAGCCAGCAAGGGCAAAGCCAACCCAGGACTTGCCCAGGAACTTATCAAAAAACAACTCGAACTGTAGTTTGGTTTGAGCGTACTCTCCTAAGCGAAGGCGTTGTTGCAGAATATTTCATTGTATGTTATAAATTATACATGAGTACTGGTGAAGAAAATTTACAGGAAGTACGTATAGAAGTTCCCGATCGGGATATGGACGAATTAATGGGTGTAATTAATGATTTCGTATCTGTCAAAGGTTTGCCCATCGTGGTCGGAGAAGCTTCTCCAAGGGCCTCCGACTTCTATCTTCCTAACCGTGAGAGAGACCCAAGATATGCTTCAATCCCTTATAATTCTACAATTGTCAGTTTTGTGTCCATGGGTAAAGACGAAGAAGGTAAGCCACAGCCCTCTGTACCTAATAGTAGTTAATCATAAAATAAAAGCAGTCGCTAAAACAATGTACGACGAAGATACTGCTAATGATATGGACAGCCCTGGCAGCCTAGTAGGTGGACTTTTAAGAGCAAATAACAAAGAAGAGAGTGATTACCTGATAGATCATAGTCATATACGCGCTGATAAACTTGGTGAGCTTGTTCCAGTTTTAAAGCAAGGCGTTGCGCGGAAACGTGATCAGTTTGACCATGATAAAGATATTCTTGATCGTCGATTTGTTCAAGGTTCAGAAAAAAGTCTCATTAGGGCAGAGGCACTTGTGGAGGTTCTCGCAGTGTGTTCCGAAAATTTAGTACTGGCTCCAAACGAAGCAGTTGACCCTACGACCGGAGAGTTTGAACCCGCTGAGTCTGAAGGACAGCCTAAATATCACTTTTTTGAGGAGGATGGTATGGAGGGCATGGTAAGTCCGGACGGTGTTATATTTGCTAGACACCCGGATGGAATGATGACTATTGAATATCCAGGGGATAAAATTCTATACCTTATGCCTGACGGAGGAACTAAAGTACTAAACTTAAAACAGGATCCTTAACAGGCTCGGTAATCGTAACAGAAGTTTGAATCTTCGCCAGCAAGAGAACCTATTTTCAATAAAAAATTGTTGACGGATGTTAACTTAACAGATACTATAGAAGTATGAGTACTATAAGTTTTTCGGTTGAAGATGAGTTAAAACGTAATTTTGTGGCGCAAGCTAAGCGCGAGAAAAAATCCCAGAGCGAGTTATTCCGCCAGATGTGTCTGGAAAAAAAGAAAACAGAGGATTTTACCAACACTATCCGTCGCTTACGAAAAAAATACGCGCTTGACACTGAGAAAATGGGTATCTACACAGTCGATGACGTCGCTGATTTGCTACGCGAACCGTGAAGCTTAAGCTGGTTTTTGATACCAATATCTACATAGGAGCGGTTGTCACCAAGGACGCGCACCTAGCTCGCTTTGTCGAAAAACATAAATTATATGATATCTACTGCTCGATTGCGATCCTGGCCGAGCTATCTGATAAGCTTCTCAGTACGTTTAAGTGGGATCCGGCGGATGTAGCTTATTATCTGCAGGCGATTACTTCTAAGACCATCATGGTGTATCCGTCCAAAAAGCTGTCCGGTATAGTATCTGACGATGATGACCATAAAATTCTTGAGTGCGCTTTAGAAGCTAAGGCTGAGCTAATCATCACGGCTGACAGTGGGCTGCTTAAGCTGAAAGATTATGGTGGTATCAAAATCGCTCATCCAAGCATGCTCAAATACTGGTTCTAGAGGATAACTGCTGTGGTACAATCTTTAGGATGAGCCAGCAGAAAGTTCGTAAAGCAGTTATTGCCGCGGCCGGTTTCGGGACGCGGTTTTTGCCGCAGACGAAAGCTATGCCTAAAGAGATGCTGCCCCTGGTAGACAAACCGATCATACAACACATTGTCGAAGAGCTTGTGCAGGCTGGCATTAGCGATATAGTGATTGTCACTGGTTATCATAAGCGTACCATTGAAGACCATTTTGACCATATGAGTGCTGATCTAAGATCTAACCTCTATCAGGCTGCCAAGGTTAAGCTGCTCGAAGAGACTGATAAAATATCCACGTTGGCTAACTTTGCTTATATAAGGCAAAAGGGTCCTTACGGCACTGCTACCCCTATCATAAATGCCGCACACATAATTGGTAACGAGCCTTTTGTCTACACCTTTGCCGATGACTTTGTATTAGCAAAGCCGAGCCGTTTTGAGCAATTATTGGCGGTACACGATAGACGCGGCGGGTCTGTGTTAACCTGTGTGCGCCGTGACAATGACATTGACTATGGACGCTATGGTTATATCTCTGGCAAAGAACTAGAATCAGGTCTGATTGATGTGGCGACTATAGTTGAAAAACCCGGAACGCGCGCCAAAGCCCCCTCAGATCTGGCCTCAGTCAGCGGTTACGTTTTTGACCCGTTAATATTGGACTATCTGGAAGAAGATATCAAAAATTATGATGGATCAAAAGAATTTATGGTCCAGGACGCTATGCAACGAATGATCAAGGATGGCCATCATATGTATGGCTGCGAGATTCAGGACGGTACTTATTACGATACCGGTAATCCGTTGGAGTATCTGAAGACCGTAGTTGACTTTGCATTGGACCGTGAAGATATAGGAACACAACTCAGTGAGCATTTGCGAAAAAAGTTGGCTAAGTAAGCGATTAGTTGTATAATTAAAGCATGAATACGACTGATACAGTGCTTTTAATCATTCTGACCAGTCTGCTTAGTTTGTTTTTTATACTCTGCATAGCTTTAATCATAGCGGCCTTAAAGGTATTAACCAGCGTTAAAAGGGTGGTAGAAAAAGCCGAAGGCGTAGTTGACTCCGTTGAATCAGCAGCCGAAGTACTTAAAGACACGGGAGGGCGCTTAGCCTTTTTTAAATTAGTACGCAATATTATTAAAATAGCTAACAAGAGAGGTAAATGATGAGCCGAAAAGACCGACGACGCGACAACCTGAAAAAAGTAGCCATAGGCAGTACTCTAGCGGCCGCCGCTGGCTATGTAGCTGGTGTATTAACAGCGCCAAAGAGCGGTAAAAAAACCCGAACGGATATAAAAGCCGCCACCGACAAAGGCGTAGTTGAAGCTGAAAAAGACTTGAAAAAAGTGCACAACGAACTTAATAAAATTATTACGGAAAGCAAGGTTAAGCGTGAAAAGGTTGGTGTCAAGGCCCAAAAGGATCTAAATGGTTTGCTGGAAAAGGCCAAGGTTACCAAACAAAAGGCTCTTGAAGTCCTCGTCGCTCTAAAAAAAGGTGACGCCGCCGACAAAGACCTCCAAAAGGCCGTAAAAGATGCCCGCGATGCTATCGATCATCTGAAGAGTTATCTCAAAAAATAAGTACAAAGCACTTAAACTTCCTTTTCGCTGACAAACTTGTCAGTGATATAATTTAGGTTGACGTATGAGAGTTATTGAGGGGTATTTGTGATGAAACAAAAAAAGGCGCTTGGCGCCAAAGATTATGTGCATCTACACAATCATACCCAGTATAGTCTGCTTGATGGCCTAACTAAAGTGCCGGAGCTGATCAAGCACGTTAAGGACAGCGGTATGTCCGCCGTAGCCATAACTGATCACGGAACTCTTAGCGGTGCCATTGAATTTTACAAAGAAGCTAAAGCCGCGAACATTAAGCCGATCATTGGCATGGAGGCCTATATAGCTTCACGGACTTTGTACGACAAGGAACCTGGTAAAGATAAGCCGAATTACCACTTAACCTTAATGGCTATGAATCAAACCGGCTATCAGAACTTAATGGCGTTATCGACCATCGCTAATCTTGAAGGATTTTATTATAAGCCGCGCATCGACCGGTCGATATTGGCTAGTCACAACGAAGGTTTAATCTGCCTGAGCGGCTGCGCCAGCAGTGAAGTCAGTGATGCGCTGCGCCAAGGGCAATATGAGCAGGCTAAGCAAACGGCAAAGTGGTACAAAAAAGCTTTTGGCAACAGATATTATCTGGAAATCCAGGACCACGGACATCCGGCCCACCCGGGCCACTGGCCAATACAAAAGGCAATTAATGACCAATTGATCAAGCTAAGCCAAGAATTAGATATTCAGTGCGTAGTTACATGCGACGCTCATTATCTGAAACATACAGACAAAGAGGCCCACGAAATTTTGTTATGCGTGCAGACTGGATCATTCTTAAGCGATGAAAAGCGGATGAGCCTCAAGGAGTTTGACCTTTATGTCAATAAACCGGAGGAAGTGATAGGCCGTTGGGGCGCTGACCACCCTGACTTTATAAGTAACACCCGAGTTATTGCTGAACTTTGTGATCTCAAAATTGAGCTTGGCAAGATCCTAATCCCCAAATTTCCGGTGCCTAAAGGCGAGAGCGAGAGTTCTTATTTAGAAAAGTCTGTTTACCGCGGACTGGCTTGGCGTTATGGACGAACACCCGCGGGCAAACCGGTAACTGAGGCTGAAGCCCAAAAGCTTACAGTGAAAGCTGCTCAAAAAATTCTGTCAAAGAAGGTGTTAGAACGCGCTAGTTATGAGCTGAAAGTCATAGAGCAGATGGGCTTCAACGGTTACTTTCTGATTATCTCGGACTTTATAAAGTGGGGTAAGGACCAGGGAATTATCTTTGGGCCCGGCCGCGGCAGCGCCGCCAGCGCCATTATTGCCTATGCCCTTAAAATTACTGAAATTGATCCTCTGGCCTACGACTTGTTGTTTGAACGTTTTTTGAACCCGGACCGTATCAGCATGCCCGACGTCGATATTGATATCCAGGATAGCCGGCGTGAAGAGGTTATTGAGTACTGCGTTGAAAAATATGGCAAAGAAAGAGTGGCTAATATAGTGACCTTTGGGCGTATGGCTGCCCGCAATGCCGTCCGTGACGTGGCACGGGTTTTGCAAGTGCCTTACGCCGAGGCTGACAGGCTGGCCAAAATGATCCCGCCGCCAGTCCAGGGCCGTCATATACCGCTGGCTACTTCTCTCAAAAAAGACCGGGACCTGAAAGCCGAGTATCAGACTAATCCAACTGCTAAAACAGTTTTCGACCTGGCAGTCCAGATGGAGGGTACAATACGGTCTCACGGCGTGCATGCTGCTGGCGTAGTGATAGCTCCGGAAGACATAGTTTATTACACGCCACTAGAGATGGCCCAAAAAGGTGTTATAGCCACCCAATACTCCATGGGCCCTATTGAAGAGCTCGGTTTACTTAAGATGGACTTTTTAGGTCTGTCTAACTTGACTACCATTAATAATGCCTTACGCATTATTAAGCGTGTTTACGACGAGACAATCGAACTAAATACCTTGCCACTCGATGACATAAAAACATATGAACTTTTCCAGCGCGGTGACACCACCGGTGTATTCCAATTTGAATCAGCCGGAATGAAACGTTACCTGAAAGGACTGAAGCCAACTATCTTCGATGACCTGATTGCTATGAACGCCCTCTACCGTCCAGGTCCTATGCAGTTTATTGATGATTTTATTGATCGAAAACACGGCAAGAAAAAGGTAGTGTACGAACATCCTGGCCTGAAGGCTGCTTTAGAAAACACCTATGGCGTGCTGGTATACCAGGAACAGTTTATGCAGATCAGTAAAGACATGTGCGGCTTCAGCGGCGGCCAGGCCGACACGCTTCGTAAAGCCATAGGCAAGAAACAGCGGGAAACCATGGCTAAAATGAAGACGGCCTTTATCGATGGTATGGTCAGTCATAGCAGTGTGGAAAGAGGTTTCGCCGAAAAATTTTGGGCCCGTTTAGAAGCCTTTGCCGATTACTGCTTCAACAAAGTACACTCTGCCTGCTACGCCACCATTGCCTACCAGACAGCTTATTTAAAGGCGAATTACCCGGCGGCTTTTATGGCAGCCTTGATGACCAGTGATTATGACGATACGGACCGGTTGGCGATTGAAATTGCTGAGTGTAAGCACATGGGTATAACTGTGCTTCCGCCCGATATAAATGAATCTTTTGTAGAATTCGCAGTCGTGCCTGGCACCGAACAGATACGTTTTGGGATGACAGCTATTAAAAATGTTGGCAGAGGAGCCGTGGAAGAGATTTTAAAAGCCCGCTCGGCAAATAATTTTACTAGCCTGGAGGACTTTTTGACACGTGTCAGTAGTAAAGCTGTTAACCGGAAAACCATGGAAAGCCTGATTAAAGCTGGTGCTTTTGATCGCTTTGGCGACAGAGCCACACTGCTGCATAACCTCGACCTGTTGCTGGCTTACGGTTCCCGGCTAGAGCGGCAACGTAACAGCGGTCAAACTGACATTTTTGGCAGTTCAGAAGAAGTAATTACGCAGCAGCGCATATTGGAACTGCAAAAACCTACCGGTAAAATCGATAGCCGGGAACAATTAGTCTGGGAGCGCGAGCTACTCGGTCTTTACCTTAGCCAGCACCCGTTAGAACTGTTTGAGGTAATACTGAGTGAACAAACCACACCCTTAAGCACGCTAACCGCCGATCACGACGGCAAGCCGGTAAGTGTAGGCGGCGCCATTACAGATATCCGTGAGGTAACCACTAAAAACGGCCAGAAAATGGCATTTGTTAAACTGGAAGACCGCTTTGGCGAAGTTGAAGTTGTCCTCTTCCCTAACAATTATCAACAGACAGCGGGAATATGGAAACGCGACAGAGTAGTGCTGATTAATGGCAAGGTCAGCACCAGGGATCGTAGCGGTAATCAGTCCAATGAGGTAAAGATTATGGTTGAAGGTGCCAGCGAAATCACCAGCGAACAGGCTGAGTCCTATGAAGCCACCGGCAAAAAATATAAAACCCTGGAAGTTAATAACATGGCTGAGGCCAACGTAGCTATCAAGCCTGATATGTCCAAAGACGCCCCGATAGTACCTGAGCGACTATATATTCGTTTAATCAACACTTATGATGAGCAGACATTACTGTCACTCAAAGAGACCCTAGATAACCATCAGGGCCAGACCGAGGTTGTCCTGGTACTTGGCGAAGCTTCCAGCAAACAAGCTATAAGACTCCCGGGCGGTCTAGATCGAACCAGTGACGGGCTCGGCAAACTCCAAGACCTTGTCGGTGCCGACAATATAGTAATCCAGTGAACTACTAGTCAGTTAGTGCGGGTGAGGATGGCCCCGGCGGTGAAGGTGAAAACCAGGAGAGTATCAAACCAGGGGTGGTGAATTAGTAAAGACTCGCCTTTGCGAAGCATCAGGTTAAGACGATGCCAGTGCCGGAAGATAAAGACGGCAAAAGCGGCAGCGGCTAAAAAGCAGACAACGGTAAGGCTGAGCGTAGCCTGTTTACCGGTCATGGCTTCAATCCGCGTAAGGTTAGCGGCAGCGAACTGAGCGTCAACTGCCTGACTTTCCAGGCTGCCGGCCCAGGCATTATTAACTATGTAGCCGAGGCCGACAATCGCTAGCATTGGCAAATACGGCCAATACGACTTCATGTACTGCTTGCTCTGGCGATGGTGCCGGGCTTGTCGTTTTTTTTGGTGAACGTTTGGTTTTGATCGCGGTGCGAGCGCCATGGTTTTTATTTCATTAATTTAATAAGTATACTATATCACCTTTACGTCAGGAAACGGCAATGATATAGGGCCATCGCGGCTGCCTGCACGACGTTAAACGACTCTTTTTGACCGAACATCGGGACTTCTAGAGCGTAGTCACAAACTGTTAATATTTCTGGATCAAGGCCTTTAACTTCATTGCCAACGATTAGTGCCAGCTTCGAGGGCGGCTTAAAGTCAGGTAGTTTTATTGAGCCAGGTGCCTGTTCTAGTGCAGCAATTACAAAATCAAGTTTTTTCAGATCAGACAAAGTTTCGTTGATAGACGGTTCATGCTGCCACTCAACTAGTGCTTCAGCTCCCAGAGCTGTCTTAGTAATCTGTTTATCTAACTTACGGATCAGATGCGGCAGTCGTTCATCAGTTTTATGATGAGGATAAGGCGTATAGCCGCTCATCCAGACTTTAGCGACACCCAGCCCCTCGGCAGTCCTAAGCAAAGAGCCGATATTGTGGGCGCTTCGTAAATTGTGAGCGATCAGAACTAGTTGAATCATACTGATTCACTATAACTTAAATCTCTGCTTATGCTTTATACTAGGGTAATATGAGCCAAAATGCCCGATTGGATGAAGAACGTGCTTCGCAGCGCCGCGCCAGAGTACTGGGCATGGATTATGCAGATACCTCGCAGATAGGCGAAAAGGTACTGTATCGTGAAATACTGACCGTTCCCGAGCTTTATCACCTAAAAGTCATACCGCTGCAGGCCGACGAAAGTAATATTTTATTTGGTGTTACCACCACCACGTCTCAACAAGCCATGGCTAATTTACAGCAGCGTTTTTTAGATCAAAGGATTGCTTTTAGCCTTATTTCTGACACTGGCTACGCCGATTATATGCACCTATATGATCCGCCTAAAAAGGTTGTTTATCAGGATATTGCTCTGAATACCGCCGGTAAGAGCGATCTGGTAGATAAGGTATCCAATGTGCTCCAGCAAGTCCGGGCCGACGATATGTTAGCCTACCTTGTAGCCCAGGCTCATAATTTGAATGCTTCCGACATCCATATAGAAACCCAAGTCAGCGATGTCCGCATCCGCCTGCGGATTGATGGTGTTCTGCACGCCATTGCCCATCTGCAAAAAGACAAATACAGGGTTTTAGTATCGGCGATTGCCAGCGCAGGTAATGTCTCGACTTCTGCTAACGAAGCCCAGCAAGGCCACATAGCCCAGAAGATCACCATGGCAGATGGCAAACAAGTCGATGTTAATGTCCGCCTGGAAACTGTGCCCACTATCAATGGTATGGATGCGGTGATGCGCTTGTTCAATATGAATGCGGGTATGTATACCCTCGACCGTCTGGGCTTATCAGAGGCTGAACGTGCCATAGTTGACAAGATTGTGGCCCAACCGAGCGGTTTGGCAATGGTTGTCGGTCCCACCGGCTCAGGCAAAACTACCACCCTGTACTCTATGCTGAATTCGCTTAATACCGAAGCGCGTAAGATTATAACTATTGAAGACCCGGTGGAATATCAGTTTCCAGGTATAACCCAGATATCTGTACACTCCGAAGAGGGTGGAAATGACGACAGTTTTGCCGATAAGTTGCGCGCTGTGCTGAGGCTGGACCCGGATATTGTCATGGTAGGTGAGATCCGGGACATGGACACCGCCAAAACAGCCTTACAAGCGGCGCTAACCGGCCACTTGGTGCTGGCTACCTTTCACGCCGGCTCGGCCGGAGCGGCACTAACGCGAATTGCCGACATAATCGGCCAGAATCCTCTATTTGTGTCGGCCATTAGGTTGGTTATGGCCCAGCGCCTGATCCGCCGCCTGGATGACAGCCTCAAGCAGCCATATACGCCGAGCGAAGGTGAATTGAAAAAAATCAGGGAAGTGGTAGCTAGCTTGCCCGCGGCTATGGAAAAGCCTAGACTTGACGGTCTGCAACTATATAAACCAGGTACTTCCGAAGCCAACCCTTATGGTTACCAGGGTCAGCTGGCCATACGCGAACAATTCACGATGGACGATGCCTTAAGGCACCTGCTGGAAAATCCCAAGCTGAGCATTACTACCCAGTCTATCGAAGAAGCAGCCCAACAGTCCGGCATGCGCACCATGCTCCAGGACGGCATGCTAAAAGTCATCGCCGGCCAAAGCACACTCCAGGAACTCTACCGGGTCGTCGGCTAAAAATGTTTGCGCTAGAGGGGTAAAACGTGTACAATTTACCTGATATGCAGAGTGTGATCCAGACGATTAATGACAAGTACAAAAAGCAGGCCGTTGTCGATGTACGCAGCGGAGATACAGTTAAAGTGCACCAGAAAATCCGCGAAGGCAGCAAAGAACGCATCCAGATCTTCCAGGGGCTGGTTATCCGAACCGGTAAAAAAGGCAGCCATACCAGCCGTATTACCGTTCGGCGCATTGCCAGCGGTGTCGGCGTCGAGAAGAGCTTTTTACTGCACAGCCCACTAGTAGTCCAGGTAGAAGTTACCAAACGAAGCCGTGTCCGCCGTAATTATCTGACCTACATGCGTGAACGCACCGGTAAATCCGCTCGTATGACAGGGGTGGAATTTGACCGAGATGCCGTCAATGCCGTTCACGACGAGAACCTTGAAGCTGAAGAAGCCAAACTTCACGAACAAAAAGTCGCCGAAGCCGCCGCCAAAGCTGAAGCCAAGGCCGCCGAAGAAGCGGAACTGGAAGCTAAAGCCGCCGCCGTCCAGGCCCGCCATGAAGAAGCCCCGCCTAAGTAAGTCTTTTTTAGCTATCATCCAGATCAAGTAGCCCAGGGTCGGTATTTCCTAGGCTGCTTCTTATCTTTGTTTGCTGGCTGACTATTTCCTTACGCAAAATAAAGCGGATATATTCGGCTCTGCACATGTACATGGACTTTGCGGCCTCGTCGATCTCAACTAATAATTCTTCAGGTAATGCAAGGTGTATATTTCTTGTTAGCTTCCAGAGTGTCATATCAATTCTGTACCCTTTAGGTACCGAATATATACAGAATTGATATCGGACCCAAACCTTTTATAGAAAAAATGAGAGGATTTAATAATTTGTTAATAGTTTAGTAGTTGCTACACTAAAATTTATGGTAACTGTGGGCATAGACGAGGTAGGACGTGGCTGTTGGGCGGGCCCGGTTGTGGCCGGGGCGATTGTTTTACCCCATGACTTTAAATTGCCCGCCAAAGCTGAACGGCTTCTTCGTGACTCCAAGAAATTAACAAAAGAACAACGCGAGATATCCGATCTTGCAATTCGCGAGGTGGCGCTCTCCGTAGGTCTGGGATGGGTGGATGCGGCTACTATTGACAAAGTGGGTATTACCACCGCTGTCAAGTGGGCTATGAAACAGGCTTTAGGACAGATCACCGTATCTTACGACCGAATTATTATAGACGGACATTACAATTTCTTCGCCGAGAATCCAAAAGCTCAGGCAATCATTAAGGCAGACGGTATTATACCGGCAGTCAGCGCGGCCAGCATCATTGCCAAAGTTGCCAGGGATAAAGATTGTCGAAGATTATCCGGACTACGGTTTTGAGAGTCATGTTGGCTACGGTACGATTTTACATTTGGAAAGGCTTAAGCTTCATGGCGTCAGCGACCTGCACCGCCGTTCCTTTAAGCCCATACGGGTTTTGATACAATAAGCCTTATGACTACGACAGAAACGGGCCGTAAGGCGGAGGCGGCTGCCAAGGTTTATCTGGAAATGCGCGGCTATGAGATTATTGAGCTTAATTATCGCCGGCCGCGCTGCGAGATCGATATCATCGCCCGCAAAGACGAGGTGATCCATTTCGTAGAGGTTAAATACCGCTTCAATGATGAACAAGGCGGCGGACTGGAAGCCATCACTGCCACCAAGCTAAAGCAGATGCAGCGGGCAGCCTGGTCGTGGGTGGAGGAATACAAATGGCACGGCGAATATGTACTATCAGCTGTAGACATAGCCGGATCCGACTTTGCCGTATTAAGTTTTATAGAAAACGTTTTCTAGGCTTTAAGATGTTTTTTAATGGCTTTTAGGTCGCGCTTTTTCCAGGCGGCCTGCCACTGTATGGTTTCGATGGCTTGTTTAACCGGGCGTTCAAAGGCCGGACTCATATGACTTTCAAAAAAGGCGGTGAACTCCGGCAGGAATGACGCATCACTAAAGCCCCGGCCGGCATAAATCGGCATGCGGAAGAAGCTTAAATCGCTGCCGATGTTCTTGACCAGCCACTCCCAGTTACTGATCAGCCATTCCCAGGTGATCTGTTTGGCGAAACGATTCGAGAAGCTGTAGGCAATCCAGTAAGGAGCATCTTGCAATCGCACCTCAGAGGTGGATATATGTTTTAA
>JBBSHY010000021.1:0-15887 GCA_038232415.1 Saccharimonadales bacterium (SeqCode)
CCTACAACAGTTATCTTCACCCTAGTTAACCTTTCTGCTTAATACGCCTGAGTACTTACCGGATTACACATTTAGGCCATCCAAAAATTCAAAGCTGTTTCATAGTAGCAAAAGTCAGCCGGAAATACAGCTATAGCAATATGTCATCATCAAATTTTTCGGACGGCTTTTTGAAAATTACCAGGTGGTAAAGCGTAAAATTCCAGGTCATAGCCACCAATACGGCCAGTATTTTCGCGACATTCAGGTCAAAGGCCCTGATACTTAAATTACCCAGGGGTAAGACGTGGATGAGGTTGCCTACTACAACGTTCTGATGCGCCAAAAGGTGGGTGGCCGAGTAAATCACCAATGACTGAATGGCCAGTATGCCGGTGCCGGTCACCGCGAAGAAATGCACGAACTTGACTATTGAGTGGTCCTCTTTACTACGGAAAACAATATGATGGTTAAGAAAGTAGGATACAGTCATACTAACGCTGGCCGATACCAGATTGGCTGCCAGTACAGGCAGATGTCCGAAAAATACCAGCGCGTTTAATATGGTCAAATCAAAAAGCGTATTGAAAAGACCGACGCTCAAAAATCGCGTTACTTTTGCGTCCCATAGTTTTTGCAGCATGTATACTTAAGTATAATATATTTTCGATATAAATTTGTATATTGTAAGTTAGGATGTTACTATACTGCTAGAGTTTTTAAAATAAAATTTTGAAGTTATGATAAAAAATAGATTGAAGTTATCTAAAAAGCCTCTAATGGTACTGCTAGTAGCTCTTTTAATCGCTGGCGTGTACCTTTACAGCTTCAGGCACTCAAGTAATAAATCCCAGCAGGTGGCTAAAAAGTCCTCGGGGCAAAGCCAGACCGATCTAAAGCCAGCAACCAGCCAAGATAAACAAAGAGCGAGCGATAATAAAACAAGAATAGTTGAGCAAGAGGCTCAACAAAATACCCAGCCCAGTCAAACTCCTGGCACAAAAAAAACTGTTACGCCCACAATTACTTATGCTAGCCAGTATGGAAATAGCGTTGAAGTCGGGGGCTATGTTAGTGGTGTATTTGAAGACGGCGGCACTTGTACCGTCATCTTCACTAAGGGAAGTACCTCTTTTGCTAAAACATCTACAGGTGTTAAAAATGTGAACTCCGTGAATTGTCCTGCTCTTACAGCTCAGTCGACAGAATTTTCATCTAAAGGTGAGTGGATGGTTACTTTAAGTTACTCATCAGAATCGGCTTCCGGTGTTTCCGGCCCTAGACAAATAGAGGTAAAATAAGGTATGAGACGGTTTTTTATTGCCGCGTTTCTATCGCTAGGACTCCTTGGGAGTGGACTTTTCCCGCTGTCCGCAATGGCGCTATCAGGGTCGGATTTCCAGGCAGGCAGAATTATGGATGACGGCGTATTTTTTAATGCGAACACTTTCGATATAACGTCTATACAAAATTTCTTAAACAGCAAAGTACCGATTTGCGATACATGGGGATCTCAGCCTTATGCCGGAACTACAAGAGCAGCTTATGGGGCTTCCAAAGGCCACCCTACCCCATACACTTGCTTGAAAGATTATAGGCAAGATACACCTGCTAAAGGAGCAGAAACAGGTTTATGCGGTAATCTATCAGGAGGGAACAAATCGAGTGCTCAAATTATTTACGATGTTGCCCAAAGTTGCGGAATAAATCCCAAGGTCTTAATCGTTCTGTTAGAAAAAGAACAGTCTTTGGTAACTGATGATTGGCCATGGGATACCCAATATCGTAGCGCCACAGGCTATGGCTGCCCAGATACCGCTCCTTGTGATGCAGAGTACTATGGCTTTTTCAATCAGGTCTACAATGCCGCCAGGCAATTTAAACGATACAGTCGTGATTCAACTCTGTTCAGCTATCGCGCGTTTCGTGACAATTATATTCAGTACAATCCGGTTGCAAGTTGCGGCGGCACAAATGTATATATACAGAATCAAGCAACCGCCGGACTATATAATTATACGCCGTACCAACCTAATGCAGGTGCTCTATCTACGGTTAGCGACAATTCCGCGGGCGGCACTGCTAACTGCGGTGCTTACGGCAATCGAAACTTTTGGTGGCTCTTCTCTAAATGGTTTGGTTCCCCTATTACCCCGCCATTCGCTTGGTCCTACGTAAGCCAATCCGCTTACACGGGTCTCGATATGACCACTCAAGTTGACGCCAATCATTTAAAGGCAGGACAACGCGTCGTGTTACAACTTAAGGCTAAAAACATCGGAACGGAAACCTGGCATCAAAGCGGGACAAACGCAGTCCATCTGGGAACAGATCAACCCAAAGATCGCACAAGCCAATTCTGCGATGGAACCTGGCTAAGTTGTTCCCGCCCCGCAGGTCTGGTAGAAAATAGCGTGGTGCCAGGACAAGTGGGTACTTTGAATTTCTGGGTTACCGCCCCCGGGGGGATTGGTAGCTACCAAGAACATTTCAATCTGGTTTCCGAAGGTTTAAGTTGGTTTAACGATCTTGGTTTGTATTACACTCTAGGTGTTGACCCTACATACTCTTGGGCTTATATGAATCATGCTGCATACACTGATTCCTCACGAACACAACCGACTAACTCCAATAACCAAGGACCTGGCCAACGTATATATATGACTCTGACAGCCATAAATACAGGCAATACTACCTGGAGTAATGGCGGCAGTAACCCTATCAGGCTTGGCACTAGTAATCCCTATGGCCGTAATAGCAGCCTGTGCGATGTCACCTGGATTAGTTGTTCCCGGGTAGCGGCACTCAATGAAACCAGTGTCTCACCTGGCCAGGTCGGAACATTTGGATTTTGGGTCACCACTCCCTCTAATCTAGGCACCTATAACGAACACTTCAATCTGCTGTCGGAAGGCTATATGTGGATGAATGAGAATAATGGGCTGTACTACACAATTAAGGTCAACCCAGCTACTTATACTTGGTCATACGGTGGTCAGGCAGCCTATACAGACGCCAGTAAAACCACTCCGGTCAATACTGGGGCACTCACGCCTAGTCAACGCGTATTCTTAACTCTACAGGCTAAAAATACTGGCAACGTAACTTGGTACAAATATGGTACGGCCCCCATTAGGCTTGGCACCGGGAATCCATACGATCGCAATAGTAGCATATGCGATGCTACCTGGATCAGCTGTTCTCGGGTAGCAGCCCTTTCTGAAACGAGTGTGGCCCCGGGTCAGACCGGCAACTTTGGCTTTTGGGCTAACGCGCCAAGCCAGACAGGCACCTACAACGAATACTTCAATCCTCTGGCGGAAAACCTAATTTGGCTAAATAATCTTGGCCAACACTATACATTGAAAGCTAACTAGCTCTACAGAGAGTCGGTGACTTTCCTACTCTGCTCATAAGCCACGTCCCATAGTACCTTCTTGTAGCCTCTCTTTATTCTCTCTTCAGCCTCGACTAGCTCATCGGGGTTTTTAAGGTACTTGATGACATGGCTTAAACATTCTAATGGATTAAAAGGGTCAAAGTAATCAATCAGCTCTTCACCAATCTCTGGCATCGACGAGGTGTTAGAAGCAATACATAGCTTACCGTAGTTGAGCGATTCGGCAATGGGCAATCCCCAGCCTTCGTACCAGGATGGATAGATGGTGAAGAGGCAGTTTTGGTAAAGCCATGCCAGCTGGTCATCGCTGACATTGCTGAGTACTATGATCGAATTACGAATTTCCGGGTCGAAATGCATGAGGTACATCGAATCGCTAGAAAGCCAGCCAGGCTGCCCGACTATCACTAGTTTTGGCAGCTTCTCACCCAGTATACTGGCCTTCTTCCAGACATAATATAAAGACAAGTAATTCTTTCGAATTTCAAGTGTGCCAACTGCCAGTAGGTATTTACCAGAAATTACTCGCTTATCTGGACTTTTTTTTGCGGCACCGTGTGTTGGGTTATCGCCGAGACGAAAAACGGTTACTGGAAGCTTGGGCAATAACATTTTTTCCTGAAATGCCTCAGCATCGCGTTTGGTATTTTTTGAAATTGCTAGAAGATGGTCAGAAATCGCGTATGCGTTAAACATATGCTTTATATAAACATCGCCAAAACCTTGGCCAAAGAACTGCGGATATAACTCTGGTATCATATCGTAGATAACATGAACTATATTAATTCTTACACTCTGTTTTATTACACCAAGATTGAGAATTATAGAAGCACGGTACCAGCTGGCACCAGGGATCAGCACAACGTCATCATGGGCAAAAGGATGATGCAATTTCGCTATAATCTGCGGCTCTCTCTTAGCGCGAAAATCTATATACTTTTGTTTTGCCGTTTCCCTTATTAGACTAGGGCTTCGGCGATAAAGATACTTTGCGCTTTGCTTTAGCAGCCTGCTGTTAGTTTTATAGATGCTCAAAGCTATCCTACGCAGATCAGTGTCTTTACTGGCAGGCGCTGTCTGTGTAGCTTTGTTAATCTTTGGCCTGACAGATTCAAAACTAACTTCATGGAAACCACTTATAGGATCAAACATGAAAAACTTGGCGGCGGCGTTCTGATGATAGTGTTTAGCAAGATTGTAAGTAACGCGCTGTATCCCGGTCATATGCCCTTCCCAATGATTCAAATCTGTTAAATCAATCCAGCAAGTTTTTTTCATGTTAAATCTCCTAGTGCCTGCTTGAGTGGTTTTGTTCTCGATTTCCATAGTACGTCATGTGTTTGTTGGCGCTGTCCTTTTGTTAAGACCGGGGCATCACTGCCGAGTACTTCCCTCAGTCGCGATTTAAAGGCAGTGGGATCATTCTCTATGAACAGGTTGGGAAAGCTTCGAAATTCATCATAGCCACGCATTGCGTGGTCGCTGGCAACAATTTTTTTGCAGGCAAATATAGCTTCAGCAGTTTTGAGATTCGAACCGCCTCCCTCAGTTATTGGTAAAATAATAGTGTCACATAGCTTCAACAATGCACTGAGGTCTTCATCGCTTAAGCGTTTACAGTTATGGGCACGTAGCCAAAAGGATGATGAATAGACCGGGTCTCGCTGATGTAGCACGTACTCTAGCGCGCTGCCAATGTCACCAACCACCATCAATTTACTCGTAATCGGCAAGAAGCCTAGGCGGCCACCCATCATAGTTAAAAAACCTGACCAGTTTGGTGGGTGGGCGCTACCAGTAAACAAAATTGATTTTGTAACACCATGCCTTTCAAAGTAATTCTGCCACTTTTGAATATGACTTTGTGTTGCGTGTGGTTGGTTAATGCCGTTTGGCACGAGCAAAATGTTTGTTGCGCCCATTCTTTTGTGTTCGATGATATCTGATTCGGAAACAGCTGTTACTAGTGCGGCTTCTTGACACAGCAACTTTTCAACATCTTGAATCTTTTTTACCGATTGCTTGGCGACGGTTTCACTGATTTCGTTGACGTGATTACGATAAATTTCCGCTTTCATTCTGTACTCAATATTCTGTGAGCTAAAGATAATCTTGGGCAGATTGTTGAGTTCAGCTAACAGCTTGCGTAGGCCTATATATAAATATGGTTGGTGTAAATCAATATAACCCGGCTTGTAATGGTTGATCAGTTTAAGTAAATGTGTTTTTACATCGTTATCTTCGTAGCAGCTTTCGCCTAAAATAATATCCTCAAGCAGAGGCTGTCGCTTAATCTTATCGGTTGTATGCTTAGGAGCTGGCAAATCTAGTCGACCACGTTCATATTTGTGAGCATATGATGGTGGGTTAAAAATTGCCGACTGAATTGTAGTGTAGCCGGCCCTAGTATAAGCTTCGGCTATTGCCTGGGTGCGACGTTGGCCACCATGAAAACTTCTTTTTATAGGATAGGTGCTAAGTAATAAAATAGTTTTGTTTGTCTTCAAATACTCATCTCCCTTTAAGACATCGCTCGATAAAACATAGTCAAGCTATGGACTTTCTTTATTGTACCAGCTCAACTATCAATACTCGGCGACCCGACTATCCCTTTAAGGCAAGTCCCGAACCTAGTGGTGTATAATTAGCCCTAACTTTATGGATAAAACTCTTCTCAAGTTTAAGAAGCTCAACTTCGGCTGTGGATGGGATAAACGAGAGGGCTATATTAACTTGGATATCGCCCCACAGGTGGAGCCGGACTTGCTGATTGTTAATAATGATTATTCAATGCTGCCAAAAAACCACTACAAAGAAATTGTTGCCAATGACGTTTTAGAACATATACCGAGGGAGTTAACGCTCAGCACACTGTTAGATTGGGCTGAATACTTAAAGATGGGGGGTAAGCTACATCTACAAACCACCAGTGTACTCGGTGTAGCAAGGCAATTAAAGAAAAACAGCTTTGGAAGTCAAAATTCTTGGCTTACCTATTTATTCGGCAATCAGGCGCATGAAGGCGATTACCACTTTACAAGCTTTACCGAAACAACACTAAAGGTTTATCTTGCGGCGGCTGGCTTTACAATTGATTCTCTGGAAGAAAGAGATAAGTGGTTGTTCTTCGTTGATGCTCATAAATCATACGACTGGGCTGCATTATTAAACAAATGTCGTGGGAAGACTGACGAAGCATTTATAAAAGCAGCTTTTCGGGAGGTATTAGGTCATGAACCTGATACTGCATATACGCCTGTCTTTAGCGAACGGGAGCCTCACCCGGCACGATGCGCTTAAGCATCTATTCAAAGCAACGGAGAGGCTTCATTTTGTTGCCAGTAACTCTGGTGTGTCGTAGATGTCGCCGATGACTTCAATGTTTCGAAGTAGTGACTATCCTAAAAGCCAATCTGTTTACTTGCCGTGAAGGGCTGGTCGCCCAATACTCTCTTCTTGGATAGCATGCAGAAGCTTTTTGGCACTTGTTTCCCATTTGAATTTTTGGGCTTGATTTAAGCCTTCGGATATCATTATTTTGCTAAGTTTACTGTTAGTTAGTATGGCCTGTATCTTATTGGAGATATCATTTTCGTCTTCTGCGTTTACGAGTACGCCTGCGTTACCTACTACCTCAGGAAGTGAAGAATTGTTAGCGATAAGAACGGGTGTGCCACATGCCATAGCTTGTAAAGGGCTTATGCCAAAACCTTCGTATAGTGCGGGATGAGCAAGCAAAGACGCTCCACTGAGTAGAGCTGGAAGGTCTGAATCGACTATATATTCTTTGGGTTTTACTATTGAACTACCGTTGGCGCGTGCTTTTTTAATTTCATTGTTTATTTCCTCACTTAGCCAACCATCACCTCCAACAAGTAATAAGTCATAGCTACTTTTAATATCCATGGGCAACATATTAAATGCCCTGACTAATCGTATTAAATTTTTTCTAGGCTCAATATTGCCCAAGTAAAGTATGTAGGGCCTGGGGTATAAGTTGTATTTTTGTTTCATTTTCTCAATCTCCTCTTCATCTTTCTGGTAAAAAACGGAGGAATCTACGCCGGGCGACACTACAATAATTTTTGCTTTAGGTACCTGCAGATATCTTATAAGTTCAGTTTTGGAAAATTCCGAAAGAGTGATTATTTTATCGGCTCTCTTGATCCATAACGGCACATATTTTTTTAAGTATGTAAGGTTTTTGGGCTGTACAAATTGAGGATAACGCATAAATACTGTGTCGTGAATATAGGTGTAAGACTTTGATCCAAGTAGTGGCCAATTCCTATAATTAGGAAAGATATACGTTCCCTTGCCTAGTAGCAAATCAACTGGGGGCATTAGATGAAGACGCAATAATAGTGCTATAAAACGCGCAGGCAGCGGTAGCACTTTAATTTTAACGTTAGGGCTGAAACGATGCCGTTGTATGAACTTTTTTTTCCATAGCGGCACAATTAAGTAAATCTGGGCATGTTCACGTACCTCAGGTAGTTTACCTAGAGCTTTGATAAGTCCTGACGTATTGTGTCCAATACCGCTCATACGCATAGAGACAATAGACAACGCATCCACAAAAATTTTATAATCTTTCTGTAACATAAGTGGCCTAGATATTACTGAACAGACAGATTACTATTCTTAGAAAAAATTGGCATTACCCAATCTTCGGCATATCCGACTATGCTCTGATAATCTGCTTTTTTTGGTTTAATAATTTGGCCTTCCTCATTAATCACGTAAACATGGCCAAAATCAGCTAATAGCTGTTCGTAAAATTGCTCAGGCTGATTGTAGCTATTTTTTGTAAATTCTATGAACATTGTTATGTTAGAACTAGCTTTCACGATCTCTCGCATCCCCTGATATGCCTTGTCTTCGAAGCCTTCAATATCCATTTTTATAAGGTTAACTTCGGCAATATTGTTACGTTTGCAATAGTCATCAATAGAAACAGCTTTTACTAATACTTTTTCCTCGGCTTCGACATGCATTTTGCCATGCATATACTCGTCCATATGTTCAGCACTCAATACAGAAGAAGAACCAATGTAATCCTTCATTATATTCAGCGTTATCTTGCCTGTCTTATCCGCAACTGCTAAGTTTTCAACCACTGACTGTTCATTTATCCAGTTCGCTGAAAGTGTCTTATTCATGTACGGTATAAGATTCGGGTTTGCCTCAAACAGTATGACCTTACCGACTTTTTTATCGGTCTGCTGGGCAGCAATAACACCATAATAACCAAAATTGGCCCCTATATCCATAATAACATCGGTGGGCTGGACAACTTTGAGCCAAGCTTTAGTAATGTTACCCTCCCAGATAGCATCAAGCGCTAGATGAGGTGTTACGGATATGTCTTTGGGGTCTAAATAGATCTTCTGTCCGGTGAATATTTTGGCAACTACTTCACTGTCTGAGACATACATAACACCCGAGTTACGGACTTTTTCAGTGAGTTCATTATATGTAGCCAACTGATAGTGATTGCTCTGGAGTTGTGATTGATTTATTGCGGTAACTTTATAATCTAGCTCATTGAGCCTGTCATTGAGCCTGTCATTGAGCTGACCTATAGCCTCAATGACGTGCAGTAGGAATCGATCGCGAGAGTTACGTAAAGTTCTTCTAATTGGGTTTGCCATGATTGTCCCTGCTATCTTTGTTAATTGTATGCTCAACCATGACCGGCGGCAATACCGCCGTTGTAGACCTATCGGCGCGCTTGACGGTGAATGTTGCTGCTTCAATATACCAGTCAAGTGTTTTGTATGTATCATCTACAAAGGTTACATTGATGAAATAGTTACCGTCGTTGAAAACATTTAGAACTTTCCAAGTAAGTATCACATTAGATCCAGGCGTTAGATTTGATAGATCAGGTTCGTTAATCATCCGGTTGTTCATTGCTGTTATCTCAACACCATCCTGGCCTAATATGTGCAGTCCATAAATCACTTTATCGATATGCTGATTAACTTTTAACTCAATACTTACAATAACTTCGCCCCTGACTATAGAAACGCTTACGTCCTTGATCTTAAGCTTGCCATTACCCCATCGTTTCCTATCCTTGCTGATTACTTCACCCTCGGCTTTGTTCATAAACAGTAGTGAGTATTCGCGACCGACTTTTTCAGCGCTACCAATAAGCTGCAATTCGTTTTTGTCAATGAGCGCTGCGCGGTCACAAAACTCTTTAACGGCATTCATGTCATGACTGACAAACACAACGGTTTTCTTATTCTTCTTCAACGTTTTAAAATACTCGAAGCACTTGCGCTGAAAGTCAGCATCTCCGACTGCTAGCACCTCGTCAACGAGTAATACATCAGCCTCTGCGCGTGTGGCAAGCGAGAAAGCTAAACGCACCTGCATACCTGATGAGTAATTCTTAAGTTTTTGATCCATAAAACGTTCTAGTTCGGCAAAACTGACGATAGCATCATACATGTCATCTATATTTTTTTTTGAAAAACCTAGCATGGCGCCATTCAGATATACGTTCTCACGCCCAGTCAGTTCCGCGTTAAAACCAACACCAAGCTCGATAAAGGGTACTAGTTTTCCTTTAGTAGCAACCTTGCCTGTGGTGGGTTGATAAATCCCGGCCAGGATCTTAAGCAGTGTGCTTTTGCCGCTGCCATTGCGGCCGACGATACCGAAGAATTCGCCCTTTTTGATTTCGAAGGAAATGTCCTTGAGGGCGTGCTGGACTTCTTTGCCCTGTTTACTCCTGCCTCGCTTTTTAGCAGCGCTGGTGAAGAGGCTTTTAACGGAATTGATCTTTTCGTGTGGCAGGATAAAGTCTTTGGAAACGTGTTCTATGCGTATAGCCGTCTCATCAGCACCGGACATACTAAATCTCCTCCGCGAAGTATTTGGAGCGGCTGCGGAAATAGATCGCAGCCAAAATTACAATTATTAGACTGGTGCCAAGCGGAATGGCCCATATCCAGCGGTCGCCGCCGTAAACCTGATATATAGTTTCTGAAGCTGGTGTAACCAGTACATGCCTGGCGTCCTGGATTATCTGTGCCATAGGGTTCAGAATCAAAACTTTGGCAGCCCGATGCGGGACAAGGCTCAGGGGATACAGTATGGGCGTAGCATAAAAAGCTGCCTGCATGATTACTTCCCAAATGTATGAAACATCACGGAACTTCACAAATAAAGCACTCAAGAAAAAGGCGACAGCTATCGAGAAGATAAATAGTTCAGCGATCAGCGGTACCATGATTAGGGCGTGCCAAGTCAGGCTGACATGGGTAAAAACCATGAAGATAGCAATAACTCCAAAATTGATCAGTAGATTGATGAACGCCGAGAATGAACCGGCCAGGATGATAACGTATTTTGGAAAGTTTATCTTACGGAGCAAATCACCCCGGCCAACAATAGCGCCAACACTACCGCTGGTGACCTCCGCGAAGTAGTTCCATAGCACAATACCGAGCAGCAGGTAAACGGGATAGTGAGGTATGTTCCCTTTAGCTTTCAGGAAAACGCCAAACACCAGGTACAAGATCAAGAATAATAACAGCGGCCGCAGCAACGACCAGACATACCCCAGCGCCGAGCCTTGGTAGCGCAGCTTGAAATCGGTTTTAACCAGCTGCTTAAGCAATATAATTGAATAGCGATAACGCTGTGTAAGGTTGTGCACTTCAGTTCATTTTATCTGTATTTTACTCCTGTGGCAATGACAGTGATTGACACCTACGGTCATTCTTGTATACTAAGTAGTGTAACAAGTTACCAAGGACAAATTCCTCGCTAGGAAGAGCCGCAAGGCTACTTGGCTAACTGGCCACCCTCCGGGGTGGCGCTTTTATTTCTGGATGTGGATGAATTCAATCTTCGGTTCCAGAGCTTTATAAAGCTTGTTTGCCTGTCGGCTGGGGTTGTCCAGGTAGTATCTGACCGCGCCAGCGACAGCATCGGCTATTCGTATGCAAGGATACGACATGTCGTTAACTGTTCGCAGCTTTTTCACTGTTATGCCTTTGTCTCTGAGAAGTTTCTTGAGTATACGCTCGTAGTTTTTCCCTTTCTTGCCATCAATATATAGACGCTCAAGAGAGCGTTCTGGCAAAAGATAAGGGAGTGTTTTGGCAAGCGCTTGGTCAAGTTTTATAGGACGGGGCCTAAGGTTTCGACCGACCGCCGGCAATGGTTCTTTTTTGGATAAGCGACGAATGTGTAATTGGAGCAAAGAAAAATCGGTGAAAATTCTCGCTAATGGCTACCACGCTTATGTAGTATAATCCGGGCAGTGGTTAATAAGATGGCCTTTATAAATACAGAAATATATGGTATAATGTGCTAGTGCTAAAAAAGGTTGGGGAAGCATTATGAAAAGAATTCAGAATCATATTGTATATACTGTTGCCCGCGCATTAAAACGGCGAGGGGTTAATTTTAGTGAAGAAAGCAATCCCCAGGTACGGGAAATGCATCGTACTATTGCTGCCCTGGAAAACCACGTAATTAGTTTTAACATTGAAGCGCATCCTAATGGATCATGGTCTGCTGAATCTACGAATATAGATGGAATAATGACTGGTAGCAAAGATCCTCGTGAAGTTCCGGAGTTAATAAAAGACGCGATTTTCACTTATTTTGAAATTCCTCCTCACCTATGCAGAGATAATCTACTGCGCTCTGACAATGAGCCGGTTACGGTCGAACAAAGAGTTCACGTAGGCGCTTAAGTGCCTGGCTTTAACCAATCGCAGAAAGATTGGGCAAAGGCCTGCAAGCGTCTTGGGTTAGAAGTAGATTTTAAAAGAGGCAAAGGTAGTCATTGTCTGGTAAAGAACCCTAAGTCTGGTTCTAAATTCACTATCCAGAAGCATCTCTACAATATTGTAAATCTAAAAATATATAAGAAGCTTCTTGAATGGGGTTTTACTGAAGACGAAATCAATGACGCGATTAAGTAATTTTCTTATTGATAGAGTGTGAAGGTCTTGTTTTACGCTTATTTTACCGGCTTGAATCAGTACGTCCGCGGCCTTAAATAAGATTCTTCAATAATAAGGTTGACCTTTATGATACAAAGTAGTAACATTCAAGGATGAAGACTATTACTGCGAAAGAATTTCAACTCAAGCACGCGGCCGTCCTAAAGGAAGTGGCGGCAGGTCACGAATATGAAGTTACCTTCCACCGCAAGCCTCTAGTCAAGCTCCTCCCGGCAGCCGCCAAATCAACGAAAGCACTGCGGCCCGGTAGTCATCAAGCCTTCCTGGAATCTTTGCGATACACGGTTCAATCGACCGGCGAACTTCATGATCTGTCCTACGACGAGCTTCGTGGGCGGATGATGGCTGACAAACATGGCGGCTAGCGACCCGAACGTCTTCGTGGACGCCAATGTCTTAATGGAATTGTTTTTCAGACGTCAAAAATACAATGTGGCTGTCGATACCATCGCGGCGCTGTCCAGCCAGGTTATAGCGACTTCTGTACTTGCTCTAAGCATCCTGATGTATTACGTGGAGTCCAAAGGCTTCGACAAGGCAACAGCCCATAAGTTTCTACTGGGCTATCAGATCCTGGACATGAACAGCCTCGACTACACCTGGGCCCAGGACAATGATCAGGGAGATTTTGAAGACGCCTTGCAGATTGCCTGTGCCAGGCGCCACGGCTGCGGAATGGTAATTACCCTGGACCAAGGCATGGAGCGGATGTATGGCAAGCACATTACGGTCAATACTATACGCTAGGTTCCAGTGGTGAAATTACTAGACCCTGTAACTTAAAACCTGTAACCTGTTACATATGAAAGATAGCCATAATACCGGCCTCAAATCTGCGGGCTGCTGTAGGATATTGTTATGAAAACTATTTTGGTAACCGGAGCTAACGGGTTTGTCGGCAAGCACCTGATGAAGGAGCTTGTGGAACACGGACTGTCTATTATAGCCATTGGCGGCTCTCAGGTGCCGGCGGCCGATGATCTGCGCGGCCAGCAATATATGACCCTGGACTTGTTAAAACCGGAAGAGGCTGGCCAGATAGATTTTAGCGATGTGGAGGGGGTAATACACCTGGCTGGAATGGCTGCCGTCGGACCTTCTTTTGACCGGCCTATGGAGTATATAAATACCAATATCGGTCTTGAGGTTAATTTGTTCGAGGCCGCGCTGGCCCAAAAAGCCGCGCCGCGTTTTGTAATTGTCAGCAGCGGCACACTCTATGACCCAAAGGCGCCATTGCCATTGGGCGAAGACTCCCCTGTTTTAGCGAATTCACCCTACGCCGTCAGTAAGCTGGGCCAGGAACAGATGGCAGGGTACTATACTACTAGAGGATTTGAAAGTATTATTGTCCGGCCGTTTAACCATATAGGGCCTGGGCAGGGGCCTGGTTTTATAGTTCCTGACCTGGCTCAGCAAATTGTGGCGGTAGAACAAGGAGCACAAACTGAGATTTTAGTTGGTAACCTGGACGCCAAGCGTGACTATACCGACGTCCGTGACATCGTAAGAGCTTACCGCGTGTTACTCGATAAGGGCAAATCTGGTGAAACATATAACATTTGCTCTGGCACTCCGCATAGCGGTCACGATATTCTAGAGGGCCTGCTATCCTCAAGTGATGCTAAGCCCGAAGTCAGGCAGGATGCAGCCAAAATGCGCCCCTCCGACAATCCGCTGATCTATGGCAGTCACAAAAAACTGACCGATCACACCGGTTGGCAGCCGGAGATTCCGATTGAAACCACCTTGTCGGACGTTATAAAAGATTGGCGAGCAAGATAAATTCGCACATGCCTAAACGTAAATATATGTATTGACATGAAGTACACAAAAGCACTACAATTAATACCATGAGCAAGACAATTACAATGAATATCAGGCTGGACGAAGAGACGCGACGCGAACTTAAAGACTTCGCCGCCCAGATCGGCATACCCGCGTCTTCTCTGGTAAACGCGAATATCCGGCAGATGTTACGAGCCCGTAAGGTAACGTTTAATACTACTTTAGAGCCTACGCCCTACCTTGAAAAGATCATCAAAGAGGCAGAGGCCGATTACGCGGCCGGCAGGAATATTACCACCACTAAAACCGATGAGGACACCCTGGCGTATCTCCGTTCGCTATGAAAACTGTTTTTCATAAGCAGTTCAGCAAACAATACGCAAAATTGCCCAAGGCGCAGAAGAAACGTTTTGAAACGACTATAATCTTGTTTAGAAATGAGCCAAATCACTCTAGTCTGTATAACCACTGGCTTAGCGGTGACTGGCAAGGCCATCGATCTATCAGCTTCGGCGGCGATTGGCGGGCACATTACTTACCCAAAAGCAAAGACGAGGCACTGTTTGTGGCTGTTGGCACCCACAGTCAGCTTTACAAGTAGTCTTTACTGTGCGCCTACCGCCTAAACTAAGCTAGTTGCGGATTCTATACCCAGGTCGTGCTCGACCATCATTTTGACCAGGCCCGGGAAATCAACCTGGCGTTTCCAGCCGAGCTGTTTTTCGGCTTTGGCGGGGTTACCGAGCAGAATGTCGACTTCGGCGGGACGCAGGAAAGCAGGGTTTTGTTTGACATAAGGCTTCCAGTCATCAATGCCGGCTTCTTTAAAGGCTAGATCCAGGAAATCGGTTATGGAGTGCGTTTCACCGGTGGCCAGCACGTAATCATCAGGTTGGTCGTGCTGCAGCATGCGCCACATGCCCTCTACGTAATCACCGGCGTAACCCCAGTCGCGCTTCGGGTCGAGGTTACCAAGCTCAATGTGGTCCTGTTTGCCCAGATGGATGCGTGCTACCGCGTTGCTTATTTTTCGGGTTACGAATTCTACGCCGCGCCGGGGCCCTTCATGGTTAAACAAAATACCGCTGCTGGCATGGATGCCATAACTTTCGCGGTAGTTTTTGGTTATCCAATGCCCGTAGAGCTTGGCTACGCCGTAAGGACTCCGCGGGTGGAATAAAGCATTCTCGTCATAACCCTTGCCCGGCCGGTTATAGTCAAGGCCGCCAAACATTTCAGAAGTTGACGCCTGGTAAAAGCGAATGGTTTTTGTGCCGCCCGTCTGGCGTATGGCTTCCAGCACGTTGAGCACGCCCTTACCGGTCACATCGGCAACCAGCTGCGGCGCCTTGAACGAGTAGCCAACGTGGCTAATGGCAGCCAGGTTATACAGCTCGTCGGGCTTTGATAATTCAATAGCATTGACTAACGATGACTGGTCGGTCAGGTCGGCTTCAATAAGATTTACATAGGGCTGCTCCTGCTCGACACGCAGTCGTTTCGGGTTGTGCTGCCCCCTTATGACACCGTAAACCGTATAGCCTTTTTCGTGAAGTAGTTCTGCTAAGTGATACCCGTCCTGGCCGGTAATTCCTGTGATTAGTGCCTGTTTCGCCATTCGCTGTCCGTGTCCTTCCGTCTAGATTCCTTAGCTATTGCCTAGTATAACATCTAGTCCCGGTGTCGTCTGCTACTTACTTTCCGGATTTCGGCAGGTTATTATA
>JBBSHY010000022.1:0-14675 GCA_038232415.1 Saccharimonadales bacterium (SeqCode)
ACTGCCTTGACTACAACTTCTATCGTCCGCACAGTGCCTTGAGCATGATGACTCCAATTGAATACTTGCAAAGCCTTGACGGCTTTGCGCATGCTACAGTAAACACAAGTGTGCTAGATGTTTAGTGGGTCGACCTTTCCAGAACAGACAGTACCTTAATGCTCCGGTTACGCCATCATACCTCAATGCCAAACCTCAAGACCTGGCCTTCCAAAAACCAACTGACGCTAATACCTTAAAACAGCGACATCATACACGTGTTTGGCGCACTGATTATGTATTGCCCGACGGAAGACCAATATGGGTAGCTACTGCCAGTTTGGATGATGGGGTGAAATTTGCAGGCCCCGCTAAACTACCTACACATCATATCGATCCCAATATTGATGCTGAGCGTAGTTTTATAGCTCAGTCGTTAGGTGTTCCGAGTGATTTAATTCAGGTTGTGAATTCACAGCTTGGCAGGAACGCCAGCGGCGACCCTTTTTATACTGATGGGAAGGCCATTATTATAAACCTGTAGTAAGTACATCAAAGCTGACAGAAAGGTCGGTAATTTAACGACCGGTTAGCTTCAAAATAATATTCAGTGAGGAAGTTGGTCCAGCCCAGAGTTCTTTGACGACTTCCACGTCTACGCTTTTAACTATTCGTCGAAGCACCAACGTGACAATAATAGCATCATCCAACTGACCAGCCACAGGAATAAAATCTGGTATCAGGTCAATTGGAAGAGCTAAGTAACCAATCAGAAGAATAAGCTTGAATCTATACCGTTTTGGCGTACGGGAATCCTGTAAGAGCCGCTTGAACAGGATTATACAGTCGGGAATAAAACCGCCAATTGCCCGGGCGTGGGTACGCTTACCGGCTACAAACAGTCCTGCTACAAAAACAACATAAAGCCCTAAAAATATTGCCAAGACCAGGAGGAGTACTTTCATGGCTTATATTATGCCTGAACAGCCCAATTTAGGAGCTATGAGAGGCCCAATTTGGCGGGAAAGGGATTTGAATCAACTTACCTCTGTTAAGGAGTATTTACAAAAAGAAAAAGACCGTTGCATAGCAATACGGTCTATCTCTGTTAAGTAGCTACTGGCTGAGTATCGTAGACAATGTTAGAACCATTTTGGTTGGCTCAGCGCAAAACCTGAATTCTGAAACCACGATCTGAATCGTAGCTTTAGGAGCTCCGTATGGTTTTGAAGGAGTCCCAGCTCGACTTAAGTATTAACATAGTAATGACTAAACCGATAATGGGGTCAGCAATTGGTAGGCCGGCCGCAATGAGTAAAGTGCTCAAAATAATCCCACCACTTACAATACCATCGGCCCGAGCATGATTGCCATCGGCTATGAGGGCAGGGCTGTCTAATTTTCTGCCAGCTCGCCATCTAATAATTGCTGCCGCTTCATTTCCAATGACGCCCACAATACCAGCTATCAGGAGTGCTACTAAATGCGTAGGAGTATGAGGGTGTATAAACTTATCTATAACTTGTTGCAAAGCAATGAGAGCACTTATCAAAATGACTCCCACGATGCAGTAGCCAGCCCACTTCTCACCCTTTTTACTTTGTAAAAAGAAGGCCAAGCCTAAAGGAATAGCAGTAAACGAGTCGCCAGCGTTGTGTATGACATCAGTTAATAGGGCGACGCTGTGGCTCTTACTAAAAATCAAAAACTGCAGCAAGGAAGCAACAAATAATATTGCAAAGCTAATGCTTACAGCACGAACGCCCTCTCGTGAGCGCAAAATAGAAGGGTCAACTAATCCGTGAGTGTGGCCATGGCTTTCGCCATGAGAGTGAGAATGCTCGTGTTCGTGATGATTATGTTGGTGCTCTGACATCTGTTAAGTATAACAAAGAAGGTTCTAGCGTCCCATTTAGTTGGCTTACTTCTACAGGTGTAAAAAGTGTTGGTTGAGTATCGTAGACAATGTTTGAACCATATTGTTACCAACGGGTGTGCCCGTAGGTTTAAATAGTCATATCGCTATTTGAACGAAGTGAGTAAAAGACATCTTTTAGCAACTTCAGTGCGTTAAAACCGATAAACAGGCCAATAAAAACTCCTAATGCGGAATCAAGCCAGTAAAATCTTCCCGTAAAATAAATTATCCCTCCAGATATTGCAACAGCGGCTGATGCTACACCATCTGCGACAGTATCTAATAGCACTGAACGCATATGCAAATCCTCTTTACCCGCATCTTTACCTAAGATAACTGCACCTATCGCCATAAAGATAGCAGCAATCACGCTTACTATAAGCACCGGTAAGCCTTCAATATGAGGTGTGTGGTTTGTTAGACGATTTATACCTTCGAATATGACGATTGTGGTAACAATAAGTAAGACGAGTGCATTGATAAGAGCAACATATGTTGTGGCTTTCGGGTGGCCATGGGGATGTTTGCTTAGCTGTATAGCCATGATGCCTAGCAATACTGCTACTGAATCAGCGGCAAAGTCCCCACCAGCAGCCAGAACACCTAGTGAATGGGATGCGAAGCCCACTACCACTAGACCTGTAATCATGATGAGATTTAAGCCTAAAACTATCCCAAGTCGCCTTTGCTGAGAAATTTTAGCAGTTATAGCATTGGAGGTCGTTGTCATGTTGAACTAAGTTTACAATAGGTTCGAACGTTCCACATGGTCTCAAGTTACTAACAGATACAAAAAGTCTGGCTGAGCGTGTCGGTCTGGAACGCAAAAATTACTTTTTCTTAAGATCGGCGAGCTCAGCTTCAAGCTCTTTCTTGCGCAAACCTAGATTTTCAACCATTTTATCTCGGCAATCGTTCCATCCCTGACTATAAATTCTCAGTGATGGTGAGATTGTCTTGCCGGTCAGCCTATCTGCCATAGGCCCAAAGGCCGTGTATAGATTATACTTAGCTGACTCCTGTGCTCGTTTCGCTATCTCGTGAATAGAGCCACTCTTATAATTTCTATGAACTAGACTGTTTCTTAATTTTGCCGCCTCACAAAGAATTTTATACATCTCCTCATCGTAGCTTACGAAATAGTAGTATCGGATCAAGTGGCTTACATTTGCACCTAGCATTTCAGAATTAATGCTAATTTTCTGTTTTTCAGAGATGAATCTTAATGAATGCGGCAAAAAGAACTCCTCAATAAAACTCCACGACATCAATGCTGACTTCAAGTATTCTTTATTTTTATACGACTTAGTGGAAATATCTATTAGTTGTAACTCGAAGTAATTAGCCACGTCGATTGACGCCTTAGATGGCTTGGGTGGATTCTTCGCGGCTGGCGATTCATCATTATTCATAGTACGCCCCGTAGGTCTCCTTTGATGCAATACTTGGCTGGGGATGAGGGATTCGAACCCCCGATCGCGGAACCAGAATCCGCTGCCTTACCACTTGGCCAATCCCCATAATACCGGTGTTACAGGGGTTGATTATAACGAAACTTATCTGCGCTGGCTAGGTACGAGAAGAATAAAGTCTATCTGAAACGTCTGATAACAACGTAAGTGGTGAGAGCAATTATTATTGCCAGCGCGGCAATGGATGCCAAATTGGCTCGCCAAACAGTGAAGCTTTTATTAACGAAACCATCAACACCGTCGTAACGATAATCTATTGTTAAGTTATAACGGCTGAACGGTGCCCAAGAGGGCGGTTTTGACTTATGAAGATAGGCATATACGTTTCGGCTAAGTTCAGGTAGGATTATGTTAGAATCTTCGTTAATTGCACCCTGGCTAATTACGGTATTGTTTCTACCGGTAAGCTTTACTAAGCCGCGGGGGGTAAGATGAACATTTCCGGCATTGTGAAAGCTGAGCACGGCCTTGGTTGGAAAGTTAAGAAAGTTGCCGTTTAATTTAATGTTATTAAGCCTCATATCATAGTGTTCGCCGCCGGTTTTGGTAGCCAATACAAGTGATGTAACAGTTTGTTTCAAAGCGATGGCATTACCTTGGGTATCTTGTGAGGGCTGAGTGTTGATAAGCAGTGCCCCGTAATGTCCGCCCGGCCGAAGAGAATTATCATTACGGATCCTGCCGGCCACTCCGGTCTTTTCCTGCGGCTGCAGGATGACCTGCTGCTTATCTAAGCTGAGCCAAGTCGCTAAACCGTACTTACTTATTAGCTTATTAGCTGCTCCATTAAATAATAGTCCGCATACTACCGTTAACAAGTTTAATCTGTGACAGGCATGTGCTATAGTGGAAACATTAACAATTTGAGTATAAAGAGCGCAGCGAGAGACCTAGCTCCGTGACCTGCCAGCAGCCTGCCATGTTAAGTGGTGTTGGTGCTCCATCTAGTCCCGTATAACGGGGAAGATATTGCAGCAGTATCCTTTCTCCGAATAATACGAAGAAAGGATTTTTTATGCCGAACGGAATAAATGCAGCCCAATATTTCACCAGTGAGTCTGTTTGTGCCGGCCATCCGGACAAAATTTGCGATGCCATAAGTGATGCCATAGTTGACGCGGCACTGGCCCAGGATCCGGCATCGAGGACCGGTATAGAAACCGTGGCCGGAGCTAACCGGATAGCATTGTTTGGTGAGATTAAAACCCAGGCTGAGCTCAACTTTGAGCTTATTGTGCGTGAAAAAGTAGGGCAGCTCGGTTACACTGTGCCGGCGTGGAGCTTTAGCGATGAATCGGAATTCAGCAACGATGTGCACCGGCAATCGCCGGAGATCTCTATGGGCGTTGACCAGGATGGGGCCGGTGATCAGGGGATGATGTTTGGGTTCGCCTGCAACGAAACGCCGGAACTTATGCCGATGCCAATCGCCATCGCGCACGCTTTAGCTGAACGGATTGATAAAGCCCGCGAAACTCACGAATTAGCCTGGTTAAGGCCGGATGGCAAGGCCCAGGTAACAGTACGTTACCAGGATGCCCGCCCTGTCGGTATAGAAAAACTTGTGCTGGCGGTCGCCCATGACGAGGAAACAACAGCTGAGCAGGTCCGTTCAGATGCCATTAAGACCATAATTGCACCCGTCCTGGAACGCTATACATTTGCTATGCCGTCAGACGAAAACATTACTATAAATGGTACTGGTCTGTGGCACATTCCGGGCCCGGAGAGTGACGCCGGACTTACCGGCCGTAAGATTGTGGTCGACACATATGGCGGTTATGCCAGAGTAGGCGGCGGTGCTTTTAGCGGCAAAGACCCCAGCAAAGTCGACCGCAGCGGCGCGTATGCTGCCCGCTATATAGCCAAAAATATTGTAGCTAAAGGCCTGGCCACCAAATGTGAAGTTGGCCTGGCTTATGTGATCGGCCAGCCAAGGCCGCTTATGCAGACTATTGATACATTTGGTACGGCTACTGTCGGCGATCAAGAGCTGCACTCCTTTAAAGACAAGCTGATTGATACTTCGGTCAAAGGTATAGTTGATACTCTTGATCTCCGCCGCCCGATTTATGCCCAAACCAGCGCTTACGGCCATTTTGGTAAACCCGATCTGCCCTGGGAGCAAGTAGAGGCTGCTAGTTAAAATTGTTCTACATGCCGTTAGTGGCTACAATAAGTAGGTTATGATACAGCGCCTTACTATTCACCCTCTTAACCGGCCATGGTTAAGCATAATGCCGCTAACTGTCCTGGCGGGACTTTTGTATAATTCCTGGCCGCTTGGCTACTGGCTGAATCCGATAGCTAACAGAGGACTGGCAAGTAACCTGGAAGCAGCACACCAGCCATATAACTGGGTTTTTATGAGCCTGGATATTATAAGTGGATTATTGATTTGTGTTGCCAGCTGGTTGCTATTAAAAATACTGCGTCAAGCACAGTCATTGTTGCTTATGACTGCCGCAGCCGGTTTTGGATTGTTTGGTCTTTTGACTGCTATTGATGCTGTTCTGCCGATTGACTGTGTATCTGTTGGTGGGAGTTGTGGACCCGTTCTGCGCGACCCGTGGTTCATACTGCATGGTATTTTCAGCCTAGGCTCCATCGCCGGCCTGACGATCAGTATTATGTCTGTATGGCTGCTGTTTATCCGGGGTGATCAAGTCGCTCGTCGCTTGCGCTGGTTGCTGCATGGCACAATGTTTGTCTGGTTTAGCTTTGGCATACTTACATTTGTACTTATTTTACTGGCTCGCTCGAGTTCTTTGTCACAGCATGTTTTTATAATAGTTTGCAGTAGCTGGACAGCATTATTACCATACCTGGGCTGGCGGGCTACTGAAACTACAAAAGCTTATAGGTTGCCGTCGGACAACTGGTTTGAACAAGCCACTCGGCGTATCAATCTATATCACGCCGACAATAAGTAGCATAAACCAGTTTTGTAACGGCCTACCGCATTTGCACCTTGATTAAATGTATCAACAGCTTTACTATAAAAACAACAAAGTAACCATAAGGATATTTATTAATGAAGAAGATTAAAGAGTATAGTTTAAAAGCCGCGCTGCTCCTGCCGGCATTGCTGTTCGTAGCTGCAGCACCGGTTTCCGCCCAGGCCGGAGCAAGTGTCAATAGCTCATCCGAGTCAGAAATATACAGTTCAAGCTCCAACACGTCTGTCCACCAGAGTACGGAACTTACCAGCCAGCAATCCGGCGAAATGAGCAAAAGTGCTAAAAAAGATGCTCACAAAAATGCAAAGCATCAAAAACACTGCGAATCCCGCAAAGCCGGTGCTGAGTCAAAACTGACGCATATTGTCAGTAACAGCCAGAAAGTCCAGACTCGCATAGATTCGATTTTCAGCAAAGCTTTGGCCTACCAACAAAGTAAGAACTTACAGCCAGCCGGGTTCGAGAGTCTGGTAGCCACTGCCCAGAGCGCCAAGACAACATCAAGCGACTCTATCGCCACCCTGCAAACGGATAAGCCAACTCTTGATTGCTCCACCGGAACAATAGCCAGCCAGGTAACAACTTTTAAGACCGATGTCAAAGCAGCTCATGATAACCTGAAAGCTTACCACAAAGCCGTCAAAGCAGTCCTGCATTCGCTGGAAACTACTAAAGCTACTGTGAAAGGAAGTACCGCACAATGAAACTCTTACATAACCAAAACGGCAGCAGTCATCTCGTTGCGCTTCTTGTCCTAGGTGTCGTTGTACTTGTAGGTGCTGTTGGCTATCGGGTAATGAACAGTGCCAGTACCGACACTGTTACGCCGCAGGCAGCTGTTTCGTCCCAGCCAACTAAAGTTCCGGATACTATATCATCTAACGTAGATCTCAAAAAGGCCGGCGCGGCCTTAGACAGCACCAATATCGATGGCGGTGTTAATGCGAACCAGCTAAATAACGATCTCGATTAGCTCCTCTAGTCATTAAACAGGTCAAGGTTTACGAGCTCTTCGGGCAGAAAACCCTTGGGGTGTTTAAAGTTAGCTTGCCACTTGGTGCCTTTACCGTAGCCGAGATCTTTCATGAGCTTGGTGGGAGCATTGCGCAGATGCAGCGGCACGGCCAGGTCAGGATAATCTTTGGCTGTTGCCAGCGCCTGGCCCATGGCGTCCGTTATCTGGCGGGACTTCGGGGCTTTGGCCATAACTGTAGCGGCGTGAAACAGGTTATACTGCGCTTCGGGCAGGCCGATGCGTTCCACGGCCAGGAAAGTCGAAATCGCCAGATTGAGAGCGGCCGGTGCTGCCAGACCGATGTCTTCTGAGGCAAACACTACTATCCGCCGGGCAATAAACTTAGGATCTTCGCCGGCCTGCAGCATCCTGGCCAGATAGTATAAGGTAGCATTGGCATCAGAACCGCGCATAGATTTAATAAAGGCACTAATGACATTGTAATGATACTCGCCCTTTTTGTCGTAGCCCGGCACCCTGGTCTGGGCTGCCGTTTCTACAACTACGGGCGTAATCGGTTTGTCACCGGCCAGCTGCAGCGCCAGTTCCAGATTGCCAAGAGCCACCCGGGCATCGCCGCCGGATAATTCGGCAATTAAGTCGATACTGCCGGTTGGCAATTTTTTAGCGCTTAATTTCTCGGTTTTGGCAGCTTTTTTAACAATATTTATGATCTCATCTTTGCTGAGAGGTTCAAGCACCAGTACGCGGGAGCGTGACAGTAGAGGGTTAATAATTTCGAAACTAGGATTCTCGGTGGTAGCACCAATCAGGGTGATAGTGCCGTCTTCGACGTGCGGCAGAAAAGCATCTTGCTGGGCCTTATTAAAACGGTGGATCTCATCGACAAACAGGATAGTCTGCATCCCCAGGCGCTGGTTTTGATTAGCCAGTTCAATGACCTTCACCACGTCGGCCTTACCGGACGTGACGGCGCTTAACTCAACAAACTCCGCCCCGGTTTCGCGGGCGATAATCCGGGCCAGCGTGGTTTTACCGCTGCCTGGCGGCCCCCATAATATCAGGCTCGTCGGCTGCTTATTCTCAATAATCTCATGAATAATTTTGCCGTCACCCACCAGATGTGCCTGTCCGGCAATGTCTTGAAGCGTTTCCGGACGCTGCCGCTCCGCCAGAGGTCTGTTATCCATAGTGTTAATTATACCGCCGTGCAACTTTTTAAAGGAGTCTAAAATAATACTTATGGATGAAGCACTTAAAGCGGCCTTCCAAGCCGCTCCCCGCTACAACTTTTTGCCGCCGGAAGTGGTAGAGCAGTCAGGCCTGGACAGGCCGTTGCCGATCGGTTTCGGACAGATGAACAGCCAGCCCAGCACCGTAGCTATGATGCTGGACTGGCTTCAGGTAGAACCGGGTCAAAAGATACTGGACATCGGCTCCGGGTCGGGCTGGAGCACGGCGCTGCTAAGCCACCTGACCGGTCCAAAGGGCACAGTAACAGCCGTAGAAATATTGCCGCAACTGGTAAAATTCGGGCAGACCAACTGTGAAAGACTTGGCATTTCCAATGCCAATTTTCATCAGGCCAGCATTATTTATGGCTGGGTAAGCGCGGCGCCTTATGACCGTATTCTGGTCAGTGCTGCCGGCCGGCGGGTGCCACCGGAATTGATTGGTCAGCTTAAACCCGGCGGACGTCTGGTAATCCCGATACGCAGCAGCGTCCTGGTGATAAATAAAGACAAAAAGGGTGAAACCACCCAAGCCGAACACCCCGGCTTCGCTTTCGTACCTCTCATTTAAACTGCGCTATACTTATAAGGCAGTATGCGACAGTTTTTATACCGTAATGCCGAGGCCCGCGACCACCTGGAATTATTTTTGGTGGCGGCTGTAAGCAGTATGTTATTGCTGCGTTTTTTATTGCACCTGTCCGGCTATCCCCAAGTTGGCGGCGGCAGTCTGCACATTGCCCACATGCTGTATGGCGGCTTACTGATGATGGCGTCGATTGCCATTAACCTGTCTTTTTTAGGTATACGGGCCCAGCGGTTATCAGCACTGGTTGGCGGCGTGGGCTTTGGTGTCTTTATTGATGAGCTTGGTAAATTCTTAACCCGCGACAATAATTACTTTTTCCGGCCCACCATCGGCCTGATCTATGCAATTTTCGTGGTCCTATTCCTTATATTTAATTTCATCAGCCGTATTCAAAAGCTCAGCTCAGAAGAATACCAGCTTAATGCCCTGCAGCAATTCGAGGAAGCCGTCGTCCATGATATGGACCGCTTTGAAAGGGCCAAGATGCACCGGTTCTTGCAAAAAGCCGATCCTAAAAGTCCGATCACTAAAGAACTGCACCGCTTACTGGAACGGGCGGAAATAGTACGGGCAGACAAAAGCGGGCTGGAGCGCATCCGGCACCGTATTGCCGTCGCTTATCGTTATTTCTGGCAGCGCCGGGAATCCAGCCGCCTGGTGGGCGCTATTTTTATAACTGAAGCCGTAGTATTTTTATTAGCCGTCAGCGCTACTTTATATAATAACTTTGACGACCTGAGCGCTCTGCTAAACAGCACTGACTCATATGCCACCAGGCTTATTATCGGCCAGGTTGTGGCATCTTTGGTCGCCGGCGGGTTTGCCCTTGCCGGAGCATTTAAGCTGACTACCTCGCGCCCGGAAGCCTACGTGTTGTTTCGCCGGGCACTACTCATAAACATCTTACTGACCGAATTCTTTATATTCTCCCGCATTCAGTTTGGCGCTATACCTGGTTTCCTGGTAAATCTCGGCCTGCTTGCTGCAGTGCGCTTTGCCGAATACGAAGAAAAACACTCAAAACTTTGACAGCAACAAAGGATCGTGCTAAGGTAAGAGTAATTGTTTTAAATGAACCCGGGTCTGAAGACTAGAAAAGATTACTCGATTTGTTTACAAGGCAATCGAAGTAATAACTAGTAACGAGGGCAAAGGGTTCATTTTTTTATGGCATCATATAAATATTCAGTTTACAATTCTACAAAACGTAATAATAATCGTCGGAGCAACGGTGGTGGAGCCCGGCGTGGCGAATACATCAATCCGGCCCGTTTTGTGGCTGTGGCTAAACCGACGCAGGCGGCCGACTATGAGTCCAAGCACCGGTTCGAAGATTTCCAGATCGAGCCCCGGCTTAAAACCAATCTGATAGCCAAAGGCTTTGAAGTGCCTTCACCCATCCAGGACCAGACAATTCCGCTGGGGCTGGAGGGCCGCGACGTAATTGGCATTGCCAACACCGGCACCGGTAAAACGGCGGCCTTTGCTATCCCGGTACTCAATGCTCTTATGACGCGACAGAATGCCAGAGCCCTGATTGTAGCGCCCACCCGTGAGTTAGCGCAGCAGATCGAACAGGAATGCCGCAGCCTTGGCAAGGGCGGCGGTTTTACCGGCGCGGTACTCATAGGCGGTACCGGCATGGGCACCCAGCTGCGTGATCTGCGTAACCGTCCCCGAATGGTTATTGGTACGCCTGGCCGTATAAAAGACCACATGGAACGCGGTACGCTCAAACTGGAAGATTTCAACATCGTGGTACTTGATGAGGTAGACCGCATGCTCGACATGGGCTTTCTGCCGGATGTCAGCCATATCCTTAAACAATTGGCGCCTGCCCGCCAGTCGTTCTTCTTTTCGGCGACCATGGATCCCCGTGTGCAGGGTCTGATCCGGACTTTTTCTAACGATCCGGAGACGGTTTCCGTTAAATCCGGCGAGAGCAGCGACCATGTCAACCAGGATGTTGTCCACTACGCCGGCAACCATGACAAAATGGATAAACTGCACGACATATTAATTAAAGATGAGGTCACTAAAGTCATCGTGTTTGATGAAACCCAGCGCAGTGTCGAAAGACTTAGTAACGAGTTAGTGGCCCGCGGCTTCAAAGCCGATGCCATTCACGGCGGTAAAAGCCAGGGCCAGCGCCAGCGCGCTCTGGACAGCTTTAAGACCAACCGGACTAATATCCTGGTGGCTACCGATGTAGCGGCCCGTGGTATTGACGTGATTGACATCACTCACGTAGTAAATTACAGCCAGCCGCAGTCCTACCAGGATTACGTGCACCGCATCGGCCGTGCCGGCCGTGCCGGCCGCGAAGGCCACGCTCTGACCTTCGTAAACCAATAAGACTGGGATTATAGACAGCCACTGTGAAGACTGCTCAAGATCCTAACAAAATTCGGAATGTTGCTATTATCGCGCATGTTGATCATGGCAAGACCACACTGGTGGATGGCTTACTTAAGCAGTCTCAGACCTTTGATGATCACCAGGCCGAGATGAAGCAGGACCTGATTATGGACAGCGGCGATCAGGAAAAAGAGCGGGGAATTACCATTACCGCTAAGATCACAGCCGTACAGCACGGTGATTACCGCATCAACATCATCGATACGCCGGGCCACGCCGATTTTAGCGGTGAAGTCGAGCGCACGCTTAACCTGGCCGACGGCTGTCTGCTGATCGTTGATGCCCAGGAAGGCCCGATGCCCCAGACCAAATTCGTACTGGGCAAAGCCCTGGCGGCAGAACTCCAGCCTATAGTCATTATTAACAAAATCGACAAGGCCGGCAGCCGCATAAAAGAAGTGGAAGACGAACTGGCCGACCTGTTCCTAGAGCTGGCCGTACATGAAGACCAGTTGCATTACCCGATATATTACGCCGAAGGCCGCGCCGGCAAGGCCTGGACGCAGCCACCAGAAGATATCGAAGAAAAAGCCGATTTAGAACCGATCTTCCAGGCAATTATCACTAAAATACCACCGCCATCTATAGAGCCCGGCAAACCGTTCCAAATGCTGGTTACAGCCCTGGCGCACGACAGTTTTAAGGGTAAGTATGCCATCGGCCGTATCACCCGTGGCCACGTCAAACCCGGCGATACGGTTGTGCTCTGTAAAAAGGACGGCACCCAAACCAAAACCAAAGTCGACAATGTCTATATGAGCCATGGCCTCAGTAAATTCGAAGTAAAGGAGGGCATTGCCGGCGATATCGTTCAGCTAACGGGTATAGACGAGGCCCAGATAGGCGAAACTCTGGCCGACGCCGACCAGCCGGAAGCGCTGCCAACGATCGAAGTTGAAGCACCCACTCTCAGGATCTATTTAGGTCCAAACACCAGCCCGTTCAAGGGCCACGAAGGCGAATTTAATACCTCGCGCCAGATAGCCGAACGCTTAAACAAAGAACTGGAAATCAACGTTGGCCTACAGGCGGAGGAAGACGGCATCGGCTTTACGGTAGCCGGCCGGGGCGAACTGCACCTGGGCGTCCTCATAGAAACTATGCGCCGGGAAGGCTACGAATTCGAAGTCGGCCGCCCTCAGGTTGTCACCCACCCGGAAAACGGCCAGACCATGGAACCGGTAGAAGAAGTTATCATAGAAGTTCCGGCCGAGCACGTCGGCACCGTGCAAATGGAACTAGGGCAGAGGCGGGCTACTCTAAAGGAGCAGTTTGCCAGCCCTAAAGGTGGTACTAAGCTTATTTACCAAATGCCCACCCGCGCGCTGTTAGGTATGCGCAATATTCTGCTCACCAACACCAAAGGCACCATCGTTATGAACAGCCTGGTAACTGGCTTCCAGCCGCAAACTCCCGCCCTGCAGCAGCTCCGCAACGGCGTACTCCTGGCCTTCGAAACCGGTACCACCACCCCATATTCCCTGGAAACTGCCGAAGCCCGCGGCACCATTTTTGCCGGCCCGGCCGAAAAGGTTTATGCCGGCCAGATCATCGGCCTTAGCACCCGAGGTGAAGACATGGAAATAAACGTCTGCAAAGCCAAACACCTTACCAACATGCGCAGCACCTCCAGCGACGGTACCATTCAGCTCACCCCCCCGACGATCTTCAGCCTGGAACAATGTTTGGACTTCATAGAAAACGACGAACTATTAGAAGTTACGCCTAAAAACCTCCGCCTAAGAAAAAAAGAACTAGACCCCAACCGGCGCAAACGCCAAAAATAAGCCTTAGCATCATTGCGTCCGGACCCGCAGCTGAGGTAAGGTTAAGGCATGACATTGCACGAGATTCTATCTAACGAGCTGATCCAAATTTTCCTGGCGGTCGCAACAGCAGCGTTTTTCCAGGCAATCGGCCACCAGCTGATCGAACGTATTGTCCGGCGAATTATCCGTCCGCACAGCTACGAAACCAGGCTTGACGAACGCAAGCGCGAGGACACTCTCATCACTGTCTTTGGAGCCCTGTATGGCGTGTTGGTCTGGATAACCACCCTCTTTGTCATACTGTCTATCCTGGACATTAAACTGGCACCTTTACTCACCGGCGCCGGCCTGTTCGGCATTATTTTCGGCCTGGGTGCCCAGAACGCCATCAAGGATTATGTGGCCGGCATCTACATTCTTACCGAAAACCAGTACCGGGTTGGCGATATTGTCACTCTGAGCGGCGGCAGCGCCGGCACACCCGGGGCCTCTGGCGTAGTAGAGGAAATCACCCTGCGCATAACCAAACTGCGCAGCCTTGACGGCACACTGAATATTGTCCGCAATGGCGAAGCCAGTGTCATCACCAACCGCACTTTTAAATACTCCAATGTGGTAGTGGATTTGAAGCTGGATGCGGCCAGCGACATCGACGTAGTCGAAAAACTCATAAACGAAGCCGGCGCCACCCTGCAGACCAACGCAGCCTTTCGCGAGCGTATCATAGAACCTATACAATTCCTGCGCGTCGACGAATTCACCGATCTTGGCGTCATTATTAAATGTTTTGGCAAGGTCACGCCGGGCGACCAATGGGCCGTTTCCAGCGAATTTCGCCGCCTCCTACTCAAATCCTTCAAGAAGCACCACATTGAGCTATCCGTCATCAACCGTGTCACCAGCGAAGAAATCATCACAAAAGCAAAAGACTAGTGACATATTGACACAGTATGGTATAATATACAACAAATGAACAGTTTTGAAATTGGTTTATGCGAAGGTGACGATTACATAGAGGGGGAAGACAACCGGGTTAAGGAACCTAAACTTTCCTCAGAAGTCGGCCTGCACGTCGTCATGTTTGCGTTGCGCTATACTACAGCCCCAAAGCCCGCAGCCCAATATCCTTGCCGAATTGAAGGTAAAGAAGAGATTCTCCATACGCCTTTAACTAAAGTGAAGTTTACAGTACTGAATGCCGATTTACAGCCCGTGTCTAAGGAAGTCGTTGCTCTTGAGGATGGCTACATAGGAGCCACTGGCCGTTACCCTTTCGCAACATGCGATGCTTATCCGATAACAGGAGGTTATTTTAAAGAGTATCCCCGCGATGAAGGTGATATAGCAAAAATGCTTGACAGG
>JBBSHY010000023.1:0-14669 GCA_038232415.1 Saccharimonadales bacterium (SeqCode)
AGGCACCTTGGTGATGAACGGCATGGGTGTATGAACCGTCGCGGCAGACACCGGTGGCCCCGCTGGAGTTGCTGCTTGGTGATTCTATCTGGTTGCCATCGACATTGGTGTAGGTATTGGTTGCGGCGGGAGCGGGTGCTGGGGGTGGGGGAGGTGCTACATAGGTGCCGACGGCAGTTATTTGCGGAACTGTAGCGATGGTTATGGCCCGGGAGACAAGGGTTTTCTTAGACTGCTTCTTTTTGTCGCTCTTTTTCTTATCATTTTTATGCTGGTCGTTTTGGCCGGTAGTTGGCTGCTGATCGGCATAACTGGTTGCCGATGTCAGAGGAGCTAAAATAAAACTGAAGAGGAGACTGATTGTCAGCAGCAGACGCGTTGTAATATTTAGAAATTTCATAATAATTTAATATTAGTCTGAAACAGCTAAAAGCTCAAGCATAAGCAATTCTGCTAAACTTCATAGATGCAGATCTCAAAATCAGATTGCAAAAGGTTGGTACGTCGATAAGGGCTTTCTTGGCAGTGCATCTATCAAAAATGTTTTGCCGGTGCTAGTGCCGGTGCTATCTTATAAAACTTTAGGAATACAAGAAGGCGCTGGCGCTCAACGGTTATGGATGGAGGCGGTGCTTGACGGCAAACGTGATGGTGAAAAAGAGCAGATTTTTAGTGATCTTGTTGAGTACTGCAAGCTTGATACGCTGGCTATGGTTGAGATATACAAAAAACTCGAAAAAGATATTCTACACAGCTTCACATAACAATTATTGCCGTTTTAATCTTTATTTAATTTGAGATTGATAGCATGGCTGCATGCCTGAGAAGCAATATGTTGATGCCCTTAGCCATACCGATCGAATGATTGTCCGTTTCGTGAATCAGGGCGGAGTGATAATAAGTTTTTCTGTTCAATATGAAGCGTTGATTGATGGCCGGTGGCACAAACTGATTCGCTACGACTCTTCCCACGGCAATCCCCACCGGCATATCTTTCGCCCCGATGGCACGCAAAGAGTACACACGCTTGAGCTTACCGATCTTAGCACGGCCCTAACCTATTCTTCTAAAGTAATCCGAACCAGCTTTTTACGGATTAAGGAATCGTATATAATATTAATGGATAAGGATCGGAGAAAATCATGACTCACAGTAAAAACTTTGTACAAAAGAACATCAAGCTACACATGGAGTTGGATAAGATACTATTTGCCGACTTAGATTTATTCGATTTGATTCCGAATGGAGCGCATCTGATTGTAACCGTAGAAGGCGACGAAAAATTCAACACCGAAAGCCGCTCCATGGTAAAAAATATTAAGCCGAGCAAGGTCGTTGAAGCCCACAAGTCTGGCGGGAAATGGAGCCTGCACCCCGCTACACTTCAGCTCGCTTAAATATTAAGCCAATGACAGGCAGAACACATGATTTAGCAGCTATCACTATGTTGGGGGTGGTGGTTTTGGCCCAGCCGCTGCGGACGGTTAGTTTGGCTACGGCTATTGTGGCGGTGTTTGCTAATTTGATTGGCGGGGTTACGCCGGATGTTGATCAGCCGACGGCGCCGTTTTGGCGGAATTTGCCGCCGCTTAAGTATTTGGGCCGGGTGTTTGGCGTGCTTACGCACGGGCACCGGTTTTTGACGCATTCTCTATTGGGGCTTTTTCTGTTTGGTTTTGGGGCGCACTGGTTACTGGTGTTTCTGCATCCTATAATGCGTTCGGTGGATATTGACCTGGTGTGGTGGGCGTTTATGATCGGTATGGTTTCGCACCTGGCTATGGATACTTTTACTAAAGAAGGCGTGCCGTGGCTGCTGCCTATTCCTATTAAGTTCGGCATTCCGCCTGTGAAGCGGCTGCGGATTGTGACCGGGCATTTTGCCGAGAAGTTTGTGATCTTTCCCGGGCTGCTGGTGTTTAATGGCTTACTGTATTTTGCGAATTATGACAAGCTGCTCTTAATACTGCACCGTCATTTGGTGTAGGGCTATGCAGCTTGGGCAGTTTGGTCTATTTTGTCTACCGCTAAAACCGGTACATACATAAGATGCCGACGGGGAAGCTTTTCCATATATGGTAGAAGGGTGGTTTCATGAAATGTCAGGCACAGCGCATCGACATTACTTTTGGTGCTTACACCGGCACCGTCGAGTATTTTGCCAATCACTACTTTTGAATAGCATAAAAATGTACCTTCAAAATCAACCTTGAAGAAATCAATCATATTAACCGTTTCGCCAGTCCTAAACTCGACTGGTAGAGAAATACCGCGCGTGGCTTCAACCCAGTAAGGTTTATTAATCATATCAAGTTTAGCTGCCGCCCGGTCTAGGTAGGCCAGACGTTCGGCATCGTCTATTTGTAGTCTCGCACTGTCTCTTTGGGTAAAAGCCTGCACAACGGCAGTTTCCGCTAACTCAGCTGGGTTAAGGTTTCCTTCGCCACTAATCATAATACTTCTATCATATAATATTTTCTTTACTGATTCAACACAGGAATGGACTATGATTTGCAATACAAATAAGCTGGCAGTAACTTATTTAATAGCTCAAATAAGTCTGATGCAACAATCTATAAGTTATAGAAGGGAGATAAAGTTTATGGATGATACTAATGACGACACTAATTATCCGACGCCGGATGATGCGCTGGAGCCAGTTGATGATATTTTTAACCCGGCGGTAGACGAAGCCAAGCTGGAAGGTGATTATGACCCGCCGGCTGCGCCGGCGGCAAGCAATGCTCACCAGATACCACTCGATCATCCGATTACTGATTCGGGACTGGACGAATCCGAAGTTTACGGGGAAGGCTTAGGTGAAGCCACAGACGTAGATAAAAATGAAATTCTGCCCGATGAGCGGCCCAAGCCTTTAGAGCCCGAAGATTAGAACAATAACCATGGGTAAGCCGACGCGTTTAAATATTAAGACGGCGAGCAACCGGCAGGTTATTGATATAACTGATGAGGTGCAGCGGCATGTGTCTAAGGACGCTTCTGCATGTACCGTGTTTGTGGCGCATACGACCTGCGCGGTTACTACGGCCGATCTGGATCCGGGGACAGACCTGGATTTGCTGGACGCGGTGTGGGAAATGATTCCTAAGTTAAAGTATCGGCATCCGCACGATCCTGCGCATGTGCCGGCCCATCTGGCCAGCTCGATTATTGGACCTTCGGTTCTGGTGCCAGTGGACGACGGCCTGCTGATTTTGGGTACCTGGCAGCGGATCATTCTGGTCGAGTTGGACGGCCCGAGGGAGCGCTCTCTGTTAGTTACTTCACTCTAAGGCAAATGGTAGACTTTCGATCCTTATTCAGGCAGATACTCTAAAGGTCTAAATACTAAGCCGACTGCAAGTCCGCCAAAGCCTTGAGAATAATTTGCCCGGTTCTGCGGACTAATCGCATTTACAAGTTCAGTTTGTGAAAGTAATCTGCCATCGTTGGCAGCCTTAAATTCAGGAGTTGCTATCTGGACGCCTGAAGTTTCCTTAATATCTGATTCGTTCACCGGAGCTGTGATAACCGGCCCAATATTGCCGAGGCGATATCCGGATAGGTCCAAACTCCTTACTGCATCACTGTACCGAATGTGCCCAATGCTTATAGCCAAACTTTTAACTAAAATATTCCAGTCCGGGTCTTCAGGATCTTCTGTTCTGGCAGCTTTTGCGCGGATAGCAAGCACCATATTATTTTGGCTTGCCAAAGTAGTAAAATTGTCTTCTCGATCTATTAGATAGTTAATCTCAACTAACTCAGGCACAGCCAGGCCGCTGAAATTAACTTCTTGATGGTCTCCCTTAAACATTAATGACATCAGTTACTCCTTATTTTTGAATTATATGCAAAGTTATTATATCTTGCAAGCTATAGCATCTTAGGAAAGGACGAGCTGTTATACTCTAGGCTAATGAAAGGCGGTTTTAGTTTTGAAATTAATAAGGAAATGGATAGCACGCTGGCTCGCACTGGCGTTATTAAGACGCCTCATGGTTCTATACAAACGCCGGCGTTCATAGTTGTCGGTACCACCGCCACCGTTAAAGCCATGCTGCCAGAGCAGGTCCGCGAGGCCGGAGCGCAGGCCGTGCTGGCCAATGCTTACCATCTGTATTTGCGGCCGGGGCATGAGGTGGTGGAGCAGGCCGGCGGTTTAAGTAAGTTTATGAACTGGCCGGAACCGACGTTTACTGATTCGGGCGGCTTCCAGGTACTTAGTTTAGGCAGCGGATTCAAAAAAGTTCTGGCTATGCAGAGCGGCCAGGCCATAGATGAAGAGGTAATCGCGCCGGTTAGCGAGAGGCGGGCCTTTGTAGATGACGACGGTGTGACCTTTAAGTCTCATTTGGACGGCAGCTCGCACCGCTTTACGCCGGAGCTTTCCATACAGGTCCAGCATGCCATTGGTGCCGACATCATGTTCACCTTTGACGAACTGACCTCATTGCTTGACCCTTATGATTACCAGGTAGAATCACTGGCCCGTACCCATGCCTGGGCCCGGCGTTGTATTGCTGAAGTTAGAAAGCTCCGTAAAGCCCAACCTAAGCGGCCTTATCAGGCTCTATTTGGTATTGTGCAGGGTGCGCAGCACGAAGACCTGCGCCGACAGGCTGGGCAGTTTATAGGCGCGCTGCCTTTTGACGGTTTTGGTATTGGCGGTGCCATAGAAAAAGACCGGCTGGGGGAAATCGTCCGCTGGGTTAACGAAGAACTGCCGGCCGATAAACCCAAACATATGCTGGGCATCAGCGAACCGGATGATATTTTCGAAGCTATAGCCAGCGGTATCGATACCTTTGACTGCGTTTCGCCGACGCGGGTGGCGCGTAACGGCTCATTTTATACTTATGACGGGCGGCCGGATGTAAATGGCGCCCGCTACCGCCGCGATTTCAACCCGCTGCTTGAGGACTGCGGCTGTTATACCTGCCAGCACTACAGCCGGGCCTACTTGCGGCATCTTATAAAAGCCGGGGAGCGCACCGGCGCCACTTTAATGTCAATCCACAACACGCATTTCATTATTAAACTCGTTGATGACATCCGGGCCAGCATCACGGCCGGCACTTTCTTAGATCTCAAAAAAACCTGGCTGCAGCGCTATTATCCCAAGTAACGAGCCGGAGAAATCCTGACATATCCACAGTTTGCGTGGAAGCTATGAACAGGCTACCCACAGTTTTTAAAGAATCTCGTTGACATAGTAATTGGCTAGGCCTATATTGGTGTTTAGTCACTGTGAGGTGATTAGCAGCTACACTAGAAATAGCGTGGCTGCGAACAAAAAAGAGCCCCTCAAAAGGCTCTTTTTTGTTTTACTTGAAATGCTAAATTTGTTTAACGGGAGTAAAATGGAGATATACAGGAGGGACATAATATCGCGCCTGATCTAATGAGTACAAATGGCCAGTTGGCGGTACTGGAGATTGATAAACTGGAGCCTACGCGTGATTACCTGCGTGAGGTAGCACTGGTACTGGGCAGCCTGCAACGGGCGTTTTTAGTTAAGAATCCTCATGACTGGCATTATGGCCTGGAGGTAAGTCTGCGCGGCATCACCACCCAGCCGTTTTTGACCGCGGACGAAGAAACGCGTGCCAGTCTGGATCTGGTAAGACATAATGTCCGGCTAAATGGCAGTAAGTGGGCACTTTATGAATATGCTGCGCCTGAGATTCTGAATAATCTACGGGCCTGGTTGTCGGCGCGGGGCGTGGAGGCCAAGCTGGAAGAGCCGAAGTTTGTTTCCGGCACCGTGCAATTTGACACTGAACAAGCCGACGCTTACGCCGAGGCGCTGTGGTGGATGGAAGCACAGTTCAGAGACATAAAAGCCGGACTTAAAGCAGGTATGACTAGTCCGATCCTGCTCTATCCGCATCATTTTGACTTAGCGCTCACCTGGTTTCCGTTTGACGATGAAAGGCAGCTGAGCTTAGGCTTTTCAACCGGTGATGAAACAATTAAGCAGCCGTACATCTATTTGACGGCTTACCCAGAGCCTGCCGGTTTTACGTCTATACCTTTGCCAGGTGGTGCTTACTGGCAAACGGCCGGCTTCACCGGGGCCATTTTGCCGTATGCGAAGCTGCAGGCCAGCGCACAACCCGAAGAACTATTGCAGAAATTCGCAACTAAGATATTTGCTAAAGGCTGCCAGCTATTTGATTAGGCTGCTAGTTTAACGGATTATTGCCTGGTTAACGCTGCCGTTTTTGGCGGTCGCTTTCGTCTTCTATTTCGTGGCCGATAATTTCTTCAATTAAATCTTCAATAGTTACTATACCAATAATTTCATCTTCACGCTCTACAGGTATTAAATGGGCGCCGGCGTTAATGAACTTACGAAACATGGTGTCCAGGGCCGTCATGCTGCCAACCAGTTTAGTGGGGTGCAATGTCATGTCCTCTGCCATATAGACATGCTCCTCGAAATCAATGTCTACCAGGTCTTTCATGAGCAGCAGGCCGTAACATTTGGTGAGCTTAGGGTTAAAGATAGGTATGCGGCTGAAGCTTTTTTGTTTGAGCTCATCGATTTTAGCATCGTCCAGTACGGTATCCGGGGTAAGCCAATATGTTTGGCTGATGTCAGTCATTATATCGCGCACGCGTTTTTCGCTGAGCTGCAGAGCGCCGCGCATTATTTCTATCTCATCCTCATCCAGTTCACTGGATTTATTGGACAGATGTTCGGTAATAAGTAATCCTAATTCGCCGCGGCTTTGGAGCCGGGTACTCTGCCGGGGGAAGAGCTTATCCAGCAGCAGCTGCAATGGTTTGCTGATGACATAGGTAATAATAATCATAACCTGTAACAGCGGGGCGAAAAAACTGCACCAGGTCAGAGGATTTTTGGCGAAAAAGGCCTGAGGTATAATCTCGCCAAAGACGACGATAAGCAAAGTGCCCAGCAATCCGGCCATCCAACCTTCCAGGCGCTGGTCGAGCACCAGCGAAGTAGCCGACACAGCAGCAATGTTACTTAGCAATATACTGGCAAGTGTCAAATGTACGTGAGTCCGCAGCGGCAGCACGCGTTTAGCCGCGTGGTTGCCAAGCTTGGCCTTGCGCCGCAGGTCGGCCATGTCCAGCGACATTAGAGCGATATTCAGGCCCGAGAAAACTGCTGAAGCCATGACTAACAACAAAACTTCTAGAACTATCAGTGTTAAACTACTGCCGCTATGCATATTAACAGAGTACCTCGGAACGTGGATGGTCTGTAGGAGATGGGCTTAAGAGCATTATCACTCTTATTGTAGCCAATAAGACACCTGTTTAGCAAACACCGGGGCATATACTATAGACATGAGTTTGAAAATTCTGGATAAGTTTTGGCACAAGACGCTAAGGCGGCCTTACCGTTTAGCAGTTGCGGGCGATTCAGGTGATCCGGGCCTGGCGGGAGCTAATGTAGTGCTGCTGCACGGCATCGGCCGAACCGGGCAGGTATGGAAGCACGTTGCCGGCGGTCTCACGACACTCGGGGTAAGGGTGATAGCTTTTGACCTGCTGGGCTTTGGCGCCTCGCCCAAACCTGATTGGTTAATTTATGACATTGATGATCATGCTAGAGCGGCGATAGCCAGTATCGAAAAGCTGCGTCTGGATGAGCCGGCAGTGCTGGTTGGGCACTCCATGGGCTGTCTGGTGGCGGTCAGGGTGGCTAGACTCCGGCCGGATCTGGTTAAGCACCTGGTTCTATACGAAATGCCGCTTTACGAAGGCCTGCCGCAGAAACGGCGCTATCGTTTGCGGACCGATCTTTATTTTAAGCTCTACAAGCGTATTATGCGTTACCAGCCGGCATTTAGCGCAGAAAATGCCCGGTTAGCGGAACGTTTGGCTAAGAAAATAGTCGGGCTGGAGGTGACAAATGAAACATGGCTGCCTTTTATCCGCAGCCTGGAGCATACTATTATGCGGCAAACGGCCGCCGATGATATTAAGCAGCTAGGCATGCCAATGGATGTTATTTATGGAACCTTCGACATGTTAGTAATCCGGGGCAAACCCCACAAGATATTTGGCGATGCTAAGGAGCGCATCACTGCCCACACAATAAGGGCGGGGCATATTATTTCGCCGAAAGCCAGCCGTTTCCTGGTGCAACGGATTATGGCAGCTCTTTAAAACCTTAAACCGGGTCTATGCTAAAGTCAAAAAACTATGTGTTAGGATAATAGCAACATGCTGCGTTACTTTGGTTTTTCCGGATTTATTACCGTAGCGGCCATATTGGTGGCTTTAATTACGCTTGGCCCGGCGGCGGCCGTAACCACGGCGGTATTGATTGCTATTGAGATTGCCTTCAGTTTTGACAATGCCATAATTAACGCCAAAGTTCTGGAAAAGTTATCAACAGTCTGGCAGCAGTTATTTCTGACAATAGGTATGGTTGTGGCGATTCTAGGCATGCGCCTGGTTTTCCCGATACTGATTGTTATGATCAGCGCCCACTTGCCCTGGGGGCAGGTGATTGACGATGCCCTCCACAACCCGAAAGTATACGGTGAGCATTTGGCTCAGGCCCACACCGCTATTTCAGCCTTTGGCGGCAGTTTCTTGCTGACTTTAACACTGTATTTTTTGTTTGATGATGTTCGGGAGGAGTTGTGGCTGAGGGCTTTAGAAAGTCGAATGCAACGTCTTGGCGGCAATATCTGGGTGCCGCCTCTGGTAGTAGCAGTTGTTGTAGTACTATTTACGCTATTTTCGGGTAAAGATGCCGGCGTGGTACTTCGAGCCGGTATGGCCGGCGTTATATCCTACACGGCTATCAAGTTATTTATAGACGGGTTAGCTCAATTATCACCGAAGAAAACGAAAATATACACCGGTTGGGCCGCCTTCGGCGCTTTTATGTATTTGCAGCTGCTTGATGCCAGTTTTAGTTTCGATGGTGTGCTGGGGGCTTTCGCCATTACCGATAAGGTTATATTGATTGCTCTGGGTTTGGGCGTGGGTGCCATGTGGGTGCGCAGTCTGACTGTATTCATGGTTCGTCGCGGCACGTTAAATGTTTACAAATACCTGGAGCACGGAGCGCATTATGCCATTTTGGTACTGGCGGTTGCTCTGCTGGCCAGCATTTTCTATGAAATACCGGATGCCATTACCGGCATCGCCGGTTTAGGGGTCATTGGTGCCTCCTTTGTGGCCTCTCGGCAGGCACTGCATGCCAAAACACGCCATTAGCATAAATGCTTTCCAGGCTGTGGCAAAAAGTGTATTGCATTTTAATTTTGACAGGCATAAGCTAAATAATAGGAAGTGTGAGGCTTCCTACGAACCGGCCGTATATCGCGCCGGTTCTTATGATTTAGGCCAGGCAACAGAGTTGCATTAATTATCAGGAATTCGTAGGCTAGAGGTTATGACACCTGTTTTATTGGCCTTGGCTACGTTCTTATCGACTCTTAGCGGCGGCATAACAGGTCTCAAAAATAAAGACCGCATGCACCGTTTTCTGGGCTATACGGCCGGCGTACTGCTAGGCGTAGTGGCGTTTGACCTGCTGCCGGAAATTTTTAAACTTTTGAGCGCTCAGCATAAAGATGCCCGGTCAGCGATGATAGCTTTAGTTGCTGGTTTTTTTGTTTTTCATATTATTGAAAAAAGTATATTGATTCATCACACCAACGAGAGTGAGTATGGGCAGCATAAACATCCACATGTCGGTATCGCTTCGGCCCTGGCGCTGATTGGCCATAGCTTCCTGGATGGCGTGGCTATCGGGCTGGGTTTTCAGGCAGGAGAAGCTGTTGGCATTACGGTAGCTATTGCCGTGATTGCCCACGACTTCACTGACGGCCTGAACACCGTTAATCTAATGCTGCTGAATAAAAATCGTCCCAGGCGGGCCGCTATGTTTCTATTATTCGACGCCTTAGCCCCGGTTCTGGGGGCAGCCAGCACCATTCTTTTCCATGTGTCAGACGGAGTGTTAGTCATTTACTTGGGATTCTTCGCCGGCTTCTTGCTTTATATCGGCGCCAGCGAGATTCTGCCGGAAGCACATAGCGAGCACTCCAGTTACCGGACAATCGGCCTGACGGTGGCCGGTGTCGTCTTTATGTTTGTTGTTACGTATTTCGTCTGAAAAATGCTATAATAAGCCAGTAATATAAAAACCAAAAATATTACTAATATATACTAAATAACCGATGAACTATCCACGTCTCAATAATAAAACTATACGCCCGGGAGCCCTGAGGGGGTATTCCTATTATTATTCCAACCGGCTTCCCCTTACTTCCGATGCAGGCGCAAAAACGGCCAATCCAGGTAAATCAGGTTACCGTAAAGCCATGTGGGTATTTATATTGCTACTGGCTGTAGCCGGTTTGTCTTTTATGTATCAAAGTAAAACTCCGAAACAATCAGCTGCAAACCAATCCTTGCCGGTAATTACGGCTCCCAGTGCTGTTGCCGTAGATAAATCCGCTAATCACTGCGAAAGCAATTCGCTCGAACAACTAATAAAAGTAAGCATTAGTCAGCGCCACCTTTGGGCGTGCCAGGGCAGTAAGACCTTACAAGATGCGCCAGTTATCACGGGCCTGCAAAATCATGCCGAAACAGAGACACCGCTCGGCACTTATAAGATATATGCCAAGCAGGCCAACACCACGCTGCGCGGCTCGGATAGCCGGGGAACCTGGAACGACCCGGTAGATTACTGGATGCCTTTCCTGGATAACCAGTATGGTACCTACGGCTTTCACGATGCCACCTGGCGGGCTGCAGATGCATTTGGCAACATCAGCCCCGACTCATCCGAAGCTTCGCACGGCTGCATAGAACTACCCCAAGCCGCCTCAAAATGGCTCTACAACTGGGCACAAGTAGGCACCACCGTCACCGTTGAAACCTGATAGAATAATGCTATGGCTAAGAAAAAGATAAATAAAAAATTAATAGTAATACTTTTCATGGTTACGCTTATCGCTGTGATATCAGTGTTAGGATATTCGGTAATTGCTGGTCGCAACCTTAAATCAGTACGCATAAGAGCGTGCGAGCAACTACATAATGAAAATAATAGACCGAGTAGTGCGGTAGAAGGTGCTCCTCTTTCTGGTACTTGTGATGGTTATGGGGTATTTCATACAATCAATTCGACTACGCCAAGCCAAAGTAATCAATGAGTTCAAAGTTGATACAATAGAGCTATGATCATTGCGGTTATTGTTTTGGGAGTTTTGGTACTGGTGTTGTTGGGTGTGATCTTGCGCCGGCCAGCTTCCAAAGATGATTCACAGAGCGCGCTGATGCTTAAGGCCGATATGACCGAACTCAATAAAAGCGTTCAACAGCTAAAGGACGGTGTACAGAAGCAGCTTACCGAGCAGCTTGGCACGAGCAATAAACAGATGGCGGCTCAGTTTGCAGCCAGTAGCAAGATAATTGCTGAAGTCACTCAGAACCTGACCGAACTCAAAGAATCAAACAAGCAAGTCATGGGTATAACAGATGAACTCAAGATTCTCCAAAATGTGTTGAGCAACCCCAAGCAAAGGGGAGTTCTGGGCGAATATTATCTGGCTAGCGTATTAAAAAACGTTCTCGCGCCCGACCAGTTCACCCTGCAATACAAATTCAAAGACGGCGAGACCGTCGATGCCGTCATCCATCTGGACAAAAATCGTTTCCTGGCCATAGATTCAAAATTCAGCCTGGAAAACTACAACCGTTTAATCGCCGAAAAAGACAAGATACGCCGCGAGGGCTTCGGCAAAGTCTTCAAAGAAGACCTCAAAAAGCGCATCGATGAGACCGCCAAATACATTCGGCCGGGTGAAGGCACACTGGACTACGCCTTTATGTTCATCCCTAGCGAAGCCATCTACTACGACCTGCTAGTCAATAAAGTCGGCGTCACCAACACTTCAGCCCGCGACCTAATTGAATACGCTTTTCGCGACAAGCACGTCATCATCGTCAGTCCGACCACTTTCATGGCCTATTTACAGACCGTGTTGCAAGGTCTGCGCTCGCTGCAGATCGAGGAACAGGCCAAAGACATCCAGCTGCGCGTCGGCGAACTCGGCCGCCACATCGGAGCTTACGAAACCTACATGCAGAAACTCGGCAACTCCCTCGGCACTACCGTCAACCACTACAACACCGCCCACAAAGAACTCAAGAAAATCGACAAAGACGTCGTAAAGATAGCCGACACCACCCCTGCCGTCGAACCCCTCCTACTCGACAAGCCCACCACCGACGAAGACTAGCGGATCAGTCGCACGCCAAGAATAAAGAATGCAGCCAGGCTCAGGCTGATGGTCAACACAGCTTTTACCGAGAATATAGTCGCCAGTACCAGCAAGCCTCCAACATAGGTAGCGGATCCGATTCCAAAAGCGACCTCCATAATTGTTATGTATCCTAGCCGGTTTGATCCGTCGCTGTTGCAGTAGTAGCGGTTCATAAATGGAGTCACGTAAAATGAACGACCAACACCTGCCAGGAGGTTGAGTCCGAATATTTGCAGGCCGTTTTGCACAAACGCCCTACCGAGATTGACAAGGCTCATGGTCACCAGCCCCCGTCTTAAGTAACGGCGGCTGCTTCGCCCACGATTATCCTGATCATGGCCGACATACAAGCTAACAGCGATGCTGGAACCTGCAACTGCCTCACTTAGTGCACCGATTCCGGCATAAGAACTAACGAACAGGAATATTAACATCGGCCACATGTTGACTTCGGACATCAATATTATACCATTGCACATATTGGCAACGATGTCCCGCCGCATGCCCCAAGCCTGGCTCTTCTCTAGCCTGAGTTTTGTAAGCGGCAGCGGGTGCTCTGTGCTTAGCATAGGGAAGACTGCAACCAACAGAAGGAGAATGCCTGCTGCATAGGTGTAGCCTATGCCTAGCAGGCTGGCAATTGCTCCGCCAAGCGCTGGAGCGATATAAACCGCTGAAGTCGCCAAAGATATCACACTGGCAATCTGTCGCCCCGATGATTTACTGGAACGTGTCAAGCCAAAGATATAATGAAAAGCCGCCCAATATATGGAGCGATTAAGCGCCCAGGCCAAGGCTACTAAAGCCAGCGGCCAGTGATATTGATGAAGACTGCCAAGTAACCCAAAGAAAATGGCGTAACACAGGCTGCCGATCACCAATAAATAATGCGAACTGACGTAGCCAAACAACCAGCTGGCCGGAAATTGCAGTACCGCACCCATGGCCTGCTGTAGCAGCAAGAACCACAGCACCGACTGAAAAGAAAAACCCGATTTAAGCAAAAAAATCGGAACAAAGATCATGGCCAAGGCAATTCCCAATGCCCCAACGGAGTGACACCAATAAAGACGTTTCATTTCTTTGAGCTGTAACGAAAGGTAGTAGGTTTTAATCGATGAATTCATAAGTAAGCTATTTGGTTTTCAGAAGGTCGATCGCCAGGGAAGCTGTCCAGGAAAAGTTGGCAGCGCCGGCGGCCTGGCCATTCAGCGGGTCAAAATATTCGTAGCAGCCAGACTTACTGACCATTTCCAGGGTACTTTCACGCAATGCTTCGGCATGGTCATGGAAACCATAGCGTTTCAAGCCGTCTATAATCAGCCAGTTGGTGTTGACCCACGAGGGCCCTTGCCAATATAACTTAGGCTTGAACCAGAAAGAATTTGTCGGCACGCTGGGCACCGGATAGGCGGGGCCAAACGCATGCTCATTTTCCAGCAATCGTACTAATTGAGCAGCTCGTTCCTGACTGATCGATCCGGCATATAATGGCAGCAAGGTGGCAATAGAAGGGATTTTCAATAAACGGTGGGTAATAAAATCCCGGGAGTAATACTGTGAGGAGTAAGGATCCCATAAATCTTCAAAGGTCCTTTCGGTCTTTTTCATCTGTTTTTCGAGATCTTCCGGCAGCTCTTCACGCAAACTCTTAGCGATTTCGCGCAACAAGGTGTTAGCCCGGATGAAGATACTGTTGAAGTTAAGGTCTTCGATCGAGAATAGAGAGTGGTCCAGGATCTTATTAATATCGTAGGCTTTGCGCCGCAGACGCCGCTGTATATCGAATAAGGCTAAGACTTCAAGGGTTGAAAATCGTTGATCAAGCGGCACGGAGTGTGTATCGCGCCGGAACAGATCGATTATACGGTCAAATCTCAGCTTGCCAATTACCCGGATCCAGAAGGGCAGCAGATGATCATGCATTTCGCCCATCCACGGCGGCGTGTTGTCCAGCCCTGTCTCCCATGGGTGAATCTGTAATACCAGGCCTTCGCCGTGCGGATCGCGCTCGCGGTATAACCATTCGTGATAGTTAACCAATGGGGTATACATCTTGCGGTACCACAGGCGGCGTTCCGGCCAGGCCATTTTAGCGCCGATTTGTACCACGGCCTCGGCGAGCATTGGCGGTTGGGTAATGCCGGTTGTCATAACGTCGTTTGGCGCGAACGGGTTCAAGATGCTGCGCCAGATATTGCGGTCAGTCCGGTACTGCGGATCATCCCGAAAAACAATGTTTGGCAGCATGCCATTATGCCACTGCCCGCGCAGTAAGCTAAGCAGTTCCATCTTGGCTCGTTCCACATCAAGGTGTCTAAGCCCGATGGCAATGAAGCAGCTATCCCAGAGCCATTGGTGAGGATACAAACCATGCGCCGGCTGGGTATA
>JBBSHY010000024.1:0-12397 GCA_038232415.1 Saccharimonadales bacterium (SeqCode)
TCGTGTCTACTGCCGTACCTCTGGATAAGGAAAATGTCGATACCGATCAGATCATTCCGGCCCGCTTCTTAAAAGCCACTACCCGCGAAGGTTTTGGTGAAAACCTGTTTCGGGACTGGCGTTATGACATGGAGGGCAAGCCTTACGAACACTTTGCCCTGAACCACCCCGACTACAAAGGGGAAATTATGCTGGCTGGCCGTAACTTTGGCAGCGGCTCCAGCCGCGAACATGCCGCTTGGGCACTGGCCGATTATGGATTCACAGTGGTTGTATCCAGTTTCTTCGCCGATATTTTTAAATCGAACGCTCTGAATAACAGTCTGTTGCCTGTCGAGGTCAGCGAAGAATTTCTGCGCAAAATGTTTGAGCTGGTTCATGCCGACCACAAGACTATTATCGAAGTAAGTTTAGCGGCTCAGACCATAAGTGTGTCAGGTTCTGATTTGACCGAACACTTCGAGATAAACCCCTATAAAAAAATCTGCATTATGAATGGTTACGACGACATCGACTATCTGCTGAGCCTGGAGGATAAAATTGCAGCGTTTGAAAACAAACGGTCTAATGACTACTCTTTAGCATGAAGAAGCATATTGCGGTTTTACCCGGCGATGGTATCGGGCCTGAGGTAACCGCCCAGGCAGTGTCGGTACTTGAGACTATTGCTGAGCGTTTTGGCCATAATTTTATTTTTACCAAGGGACTGGTGGGTGCCGCGGCCATTGACGGTGCTGGGGATCCCTTGCCGATCCAAACTAAGGAGCTTTGCGAGAACTCTGACGCCATTCTTTTTGGGGCCATCGGGGATCCCAAATACGATGACGATCCGAAAGCAAAAATCCGTCCGGAGCAAGGGCTGCTGGCGATGCGCCAGGTACTGGGGCTTTACGCCAACATCCGCCCAGTAAAAGCCTTTAATAATATGTCCGGTATGTCGCCTCTGCGCGCTGAAATCATAAAGTATGTGGACTTTATGGTAGTCCGGGAACTGATAGGCGGTGCTTATTTTGGCAAGCGGGGCCGTAATCCGGCCGGCGATAGCGCTTTTGACACGATTGAATACACCGTTGGCGAAATCCAGCGGGTTGTAAACTACGCCTTTGATTTAGCCAAAGGGCGTAAAGGCCGCTTAACCGTCGTCGACAAAGCCAATGTCCTGGAAACTTCGCGGTTATGGCGGGAAACGGTCCAGGCTATGGAGGCCGGCCATCCGGATGTTAAGGTCGACTATATGTTTGTCGACAACGCAGCCATGCAAATTATCCGAAATCCCGGATCATTTGACGTGATAGTTACAGAGAATATGTTCGGTGATATTCTCACCGATGAAGCCTCAGTAATCCTGGGTAGCCTTGGCTTATTACCGTCAGCCTCACTGGGCGGCCAGGTGGCCTTATACGAACCAATACACGGCTCTTACCCGCAAGCCGCCGGCAAGAACATCGCTAACCCCATCGGCAGCATCCTTTCGGCCGCTATGTTGTTGCAGCAAAGTTTTGGTCTGCAGGCTGAAAGCCAAGCCATTTATGAGGCGGTTGAGCAGGTTCTAGCTGAGGGTTACGGCACCGAAGACCTCCAGCCAAAAAATATCCTATCCACCACCCAGCTGGGCCAAAAAATCATCCAGAAAGTTTAAACATAGAGGGGTGTTTCTTGCAGAGTTTTGTAGACTAGCAAAGCGCATTTTTGGCGAGCGGGTGTGAGTTTTACTCCCAGTTCATCAAGCACATCTTGCTCGGTGATCTTTCTGACTTCGGCCAGGGGCAGGTCTTTTATTAAATCTGTAAATAGTGATGCTGAAGCAGTCGCAATCGCGCAGGCTTCGGCTGTGAACGCAATTTCCGCAACTGCACCATCTTTTATATTAGCTGTAAGGTGAATCTTGTCACCACATAGCGGATTAAAGCCTGTTACATCAACTGTAGCCGTAGACAGGGTCCCATAGTTACTCGGGTTTTTCCAATACTCGAGAATAATCTCGCGGTACAGCGGGTCTTCCATAGCTTCTACACTCCAAAAACTTTTTTTGCTTGCCTGATGCCATTTAAAAGTGAATCTATATCTGCAGGTGTATTGTACAGTTGCAGCGAAGCCCGCACTGTACCTGTCACGCCGAGGTGGTGCATCAAAGGCTGCGCACAATGATGGCCAGCCCGAACGGCCACATGATTACGGTTCAATATTTCGGCGACATCGTGGGAATGTATGCCAGGGATTTCAAACGAAAAAATACCTAGCCGATCGATGGCTTCGGCAGGACCAAACAGCGTTAAGCCGGCTTCGGCTTGCAACTGTTCCAGCCCGTACTCAGTGAGCTTCTTCTCGTGGGTCGTGATCTTGGACCACCCTACTCCTTGTATATAATTAATCGCCGCACCCAGGCCGATCACACCTTCGGTGTTCGGGGAGCCAGGCTCAAACTTGTCGGGCACTTTTGCCCACGTTGCCTGAGTTTGACTGACGGAGCTAATCATATGACTGCCCACTAGCAGCGGATCCATTTGATTTAGCAAGTCGGTTTTGGCATATAAAACACCGACTCCTGAGGGCCCAAACGTTTTGTGCGCCGAAAACACCAAAAAGTCAGCGCCAAGTCCGACTACGTCAATTGCGAAATGTGGCGCTGATTGGGCGGCATCTACCAGCAGTTTCGCATCGGCACCTTGCTGCTTAAAGTAAGCCGCAATTTTGGCAATTGGGTTAATGGTGCCCAGAACATTGGAAGCGTGGGTAAGGGCTATCAGCTTAACCCTTTCCATGTCCAGACCGTCGACTTTCTGATAATCCAACCTGTAGTCTTTGCCCACTGGCAAGAAGAATAGTTCAATGCCTGACTCTTCTTTGAGCCGCAACCAGGGAACTAAATTGGAGTGGTGTTCCATCTGCGAGACAACCACGATATCCCCTGGTTGCAAATGTTTTTTGCCCCAACCATAGGCTACTAAGTTGATCGCCATCGTCGCATTGCCTGTAAAAACTATCTCTTCCGGGCTGCTGGCGTTTATAAAGCGGCCTACTTTGCCGCGGGTCATCTCGTAGGCATCGGTGGCTTGCTGGCTCAAGTCATATATTCCCCGGTGTATAGCAGCATTGTTACGGAGATAAAAATTTGCTACAGCATCCACCACAACTTGTGGTTTCTGGTTCGTAGCCGCGCTGTCAAGATATACCAACTTGGGGTGATGCCGAAATATAGGGAAATCAGCTTTTAAAAGTTTACTCATAGCTCTATCAGCTTCCTGGCACGGGCTGCTAACTTATCCGGAAAACGTGCAATTATGCTTTGCAGGAAGCCGCTAATTATAAGCTTGCGGGCAGTTTCCTCGGATAAGCCCCGGCACATCAGATAGAATACCTCGAGTTCATTGATTTTTCCTACTGTGGTGGCGTGCCCGGCGATTACATCATTTTCCAGGATTTCCAATGCCGGCACAGCCAGACCCTTAGCATTGTCGGACAGGAGCACATGGGCTCCCAGCCAGGTATCGCTGCCGTTGGCCCCCGGCATGATACGCAGCAAGCCATTGATATCTACCTTGGCATTATCTTTCAGGGCAGCATTAATCAGGACGTTGCTGGTGGTTTGGGGAGCGGTGTGCGTAACGGTTACCCGCAAGGCCAGGCTTTGGGCCTCACCACCCACTAACAGGCCAAGCAACTGCACATTAGCACCCGGCTCTGCCAGCGTTATTTCGTAAGAGATTTCGGACTCCGCGCCGGTCCAAAGCAGCGGGATAACTCGCTGCTCGTCCCGTCTCAGCACCACGCGCTTAACCTTAGCCAACGGATCCCTCCATCGACAAACTAATTAAACGGTTTAGTTCCACGGCATACTCCAGTGGTAATTCCCTAACTATTGGTTCAATGAAACCGTTAACAATCAGGGTAGTAGCTTGAATTTCGGTCAAGCCCCGGCTCATCAAATAAAATAACTGGTCTTCACCTACTTTGCTGACCGACGCCTCATGGCCCAGAGTTACGTCCTCTTCATTCACGACGTTGGTAGGATAGGTATCGGAGCGTGATACGTCGTCCAGTAACAAAGCGTCGCAGTGCACGAAAGATTTACTGCCTTTGGCGCCCTTGCTGATTTTTACCAGGCCGCGGTAGCTGGAGCGCCCGCCGCCCAGGCTCACCGATTTGGAGGTAATTTTACTGGTGGTATGGGGCGCCAGGTGGATGGCTTTGCCGCCGGCATCCTGATGCTGGCCCGGGCCGGCCAAAGCCAGAGACAGGATCTCGCCTTTCGCGCGCTCGCCGCTTAAGATGACGGACGGATACTTCATAGTTACTTTGGCGCCAAGGTTGCCGTCAATCCACTCGCCAAAGCCGTCTTCTTCTACCAGCATCCGTTTGGTGACGAGATTATAGACATTGTTCGACCAGTTCTGGATGGTGGTATAGCGCATACGCGCGCCCTTTTTGACGATTATTTCAACGACCGCGGCATGCAGCGAATCAGTGGTGTAGATTGGCGCCGTGCAGCCTTCCACGTAGTGGACGTAGCTGCCCTCGTCGGCAATGATCAAAGTTCGTTCAAACTGACCCATATTGGCGGCATTAATTCGGAAATAAGCTTGCAGGGGAATATCAACCTGGACACCTTTGGGCACATAAATAAAACTGCCGCCGCTTCAGACCGCGGAGTTTAAGGCTGCGAATTTGTTATCGGAAATGGGAATGACCGTGCCGAAGTATTCACGAAACAGATCAGGGTACTTCTGCAGCGCTGTATCGGTATCGGTAAAAATAACCCCTTTGTCTTCCCATTCGCTCTTTAGGTTATGATAGATCACTTCTGAGTCATACTGGGCGCCAACGCCGGCCAAATACTGCTGTTCGGCTTGCGGAATGCCGATTTTGTCGTAGGTATCTTTAATGTCGGGCGGTACGTCGGCCCACTCCCGGAATTTCTTGTCTGACGGGCTGACGTAGTAGTACATGTTGTCGAAGTCGATGCCGGACAAATCGGCGCCCCAACTGGGCATCATTTTCTGCTCAAACATCAGTAGCGCCTGGGTGCGAAACTGGCGCATCCAGGCCGGCTCATTTTTATGATCAGAAATCGCTTCCACAACCTGTCGGCTTAAGCCTTTGGGCGTTCTGAATACGTCCGCTTCGGGTTTATGAAAGCCCAGCGGATAATCGGTCTTAATGGATTGAGCAGCCCTACTCATAATGTCTCGCTAAACTGCTCGTAGCCGGCTTTCTCGATCTGTTGCGCCAACCCGGCATCACCGGACTTAACAATCTTACCGCCCACCATTATATGCACGAAATCCGGTTTTATATAGCTGAGAATACGCTGGTAGTGGGTAATCAGCAATAAACCTAAGGGGTAATCCAGGCTTTGAATACTCTTGGCGATATAGCGCAGGGCGTCAACATCCAAACCGGAATCCGGCTCGTCCAGAATCGCGAATTTAGGTCGTAACACAGCTAGCTGCAAAATCTCGGCTTTCTTTTTTTCGCCGCCCGAAAAGCCCTGGTTGAGCGAACGTTTTGCCAGCTCCTGCGAAAAACCAAGCATTTTGGCGGCCGGCTCAAGCTGGTTGCGAAAAGCAATCGGTGAAACTTTTTTGGCGCCTTTGGGTTTATTCTCGTTAACTATCATGCGCAAATAATGCCCGAAGTTCACACCGGCAACCTCTACCGGATACTGAAAGCCTAAAAACAAGCCCAATTTGAAGCGCTCATCCGGTGGTAAGGCGGTGATGTCCTTACCATTTAATATAATTTTTCCTTTAGTAACCGTGTGGGCCGGATGATTCATTAGCACCTGTGCCAGCGTAGATTTGCCGCCGCCATTAGGACCCATCAGAGCATGCCGTTCCCCGGGCGCAATAACCAGCGACACACCGCGAAGGATCTCTTTACCTTCACGGGTACTAACATGTAAATCTTTTATCTCTAGCGTCTTAATCATTATATTAACCATCCAATCCTTATTGCTTAAATAGTATTTCTCGGACGTTACTATCTAAGCGACTTGGTTCGTAGCTGGCGCCACTCTTTTTCAAGCTCGGTGTTGATTTCATTCAACATATCGTGCATCTCATCTTCGTTCATGCCGTGCATCTGGGCGCCGGTTTCGACCGTATCATATTCATTCATAAAACAATTTGAGCAGTGCAGCCCGTATTCCGAAAATAGTTCGACGGCTCGCGGGCACTCTTCAGTAATGACACTAAAAGCGTCGTAACGGGTTATAACATAGGCTGCAGATCCATCCATAATATACTCCAATTATAACACAAATCGCAGCCTCCCTCGGACTCAAGAAACCGGATAATTATAATTATACTCATTTCAATCTTGCGCAAAACACTAATTAATGGTATGTTAAATTTATTAACCGGAGAAGTTCATGCAATATGCGAGATCGGGGATTAAGTCAAATACGCTAATGCCTGGAGAGGCTCCCGAAATAATAGCGGCTATTATTTTAGAAACACCTGACGAACTAATAGTTTCAGCTGAAGCATGCCGTCGAGAAAGGCAACGTATGGTGGGTAATTCTGTACTATCAAGAAGTCAAAGAGTCCAGCAATTCGTTGTCGGTGCAAAAAGATTCTTCAATCCTTACTTTAATACAGTTGACGCACTCTATGAAGACCTGACAAGCGCAGTGAGTCGTGGAGAGGAAAGAGGTATGATCCCAGATCATGCTGTTTACGGCGGCCCATTAGCCGGTCCCGGGCATGCCGACACTCTTACGACTGCCCTTGCTGCATACCAGGCGGTCTATCCTGGAGATGAAAATGCACTCCTCGTGCCAGATAATGATATGGATATAATAAATGAAATGACAGGACGCCTCTTGTTGCTGAAGTAGTTACACCCAGTTTTGCAGCATCAAAATCTCTATGCTTCTCTTGCCGTAACTTACAATCTTCTAAACAGCAACGACCTCAGGAATGAGCAGGCGGCGGCTGTTGGCAGCTGCTTGCACGAACCATTTAAATACTTTTTCATACTTGTGGTATTCGGTCTCGAGATGCCATTGTGTGCCCATGACTAACGACGCCTCGTCTTCTATCGCTTCTATCGTACCGTCCGGCGCCCACGCTACTGCTTCCAAGCCTGGGCCTACACGATTTATTGCCTGGTGGTGAAGGCTATCTCCCATTATGTTAATTCTGCCGGCCGCAGCGGGTAGCCCGGCCTCGACCGTGTCTGCGCTCAAATGACGGCCTAAGATTGATTCTGTGGAGATTGCTATTGGATGAAGCCTGTCGGGTAGATCCTTCCCGGCGTTTACATGATCAATTATTTCCCCCTCGGCAGGACGATCCGTGTCCAGATCTTGCCACAAAGAACCGCCATACTCCACGTTCAAAAGCTGGGCGCCCCGGCATATTCCGAGTATGGGCCTCTTCCGCTCATCATCGTCCAGAAGGTGCCGCACTAAACCCCTGTCCATATAATCCAATGCTGGTGATACATTCTCTGCCCATCTCGGTATTTCATCGTAAGCATTAGGATCAATATCAGGGCCGCCGGGTAAAAGAAGGCCCTCCACCAGGTCAGAGTATTCGCGTAGAAGCGCTTCAGATTCAGTTGTTCCCATCTCATTTAAAAGAGGAAAATTAACCGGTAAGCCGCCGGCGCGTCTGATCGCTGTGACACAAAGATTCTGCCTATATATCATTGGCTCACGGCAAGGATTCTCACAGGGTAAGTCGCCCATTACCAAGCCAATTACAGGGCGGTATTCGGGGCTAAGCATGGTGATTGAATTTCCATATATCCTTAAAATAAAAAATCCTCGGTTGCCCGAGGATGTATTTCCGTAATGTTCAACTAACTTATGGGCAACAACAAGTAAGACCGCCGCAGCAGTCTAAGTTCATCATCGGCATAGCTAAAGATGTTACCATGAGGGTTATTTTATTATTTACGTATTGAACTTGTCAATAGCTTAGCCGGCCGGCACATGTATGTCAAACCTAACAGTTTTGACACCGGTCGTGGCGACTCGGTATAATACCACTTATGAATCTTGCCGCTGGTGATGCGTTCCCTGATGTAGCCCTGCCTGACCAGGACGGCCGGATGCAGCAACTATCCTCGTATACGCAGCCGACCACATTCGACAGGTATGCTGGTTTTAAAGACGGCTATCCCTTAATAGTGGTTTTCTATCGGGGCTTTTTCTGTCCGCGCGACCTGCAGCAGATGCGACAACTCGTGCAGTTTTATGACGAACTTCAGGTGAGTTATGCCAAAATGGTGGCTATAAGTGCCGACGAACCGAAGATTGCCGCGGCGTACAGAAAGGGGCTGGGGGCAGCGTGGCCGTTTCTTTCCGATAGTGACAAAACGGTTATAAAGCAGCTTGATATATTGGATGAAACCGAAGGCGAGTACGCATACCCGGCTCAGCCCTATACCCTCGTATTAAAGCCCGACATGCGTATCCACCGGATATATAACGGATGGTATTTTGCCGGCCGGCCAACCAACGATGAATTACGGCATGACTTGCGGGAAGTCATGCAGGAGCTGTCGTATTATACCTACCAAGCCTGGGCTAAGCCGGAAGTAACCGCCGTACGTATACCCCAGCAGACCTGGCAACATGGTGCCAATACGTCTGGTCGTCCCCTTCATAAAGGAGTGGTCGAATCATTCGATAGTTCAGGCAATGGCTTTATACGCGCCGCAGGAGAGAAGCGGCTCGTATTCTTCAACTTCAGTGCCATTCCCGGCGAAGGTAACCGTGAACTGTCGCCCGGAACTCCTGTGCAATTTGAAATTGTCGAAAATGTATATGGACAGAGCGCTCGAAATGTCCAAAATGTAGAGATCGCCCCCGAAACAGGCACTCTTAACAGTTAGTTTATTAACAGGAAAATTGTTTCTGGCGTGTTACGGTGCTAATGCAGCTTGAGCTCAGAGGGGTAAGCCGACGGAGAATGTTAGCAAAAGAGGAGTATAGATATGAAACACAGACGGCTGGAGGGTAAAAATGTTCTTATTACCGGTGCTTCTTCTGGAATCGGCGAAGCCATTGCCGTTAAATTCGGTGAAGAGGGCGCGAACGTAGCTATAAATTATTTTGGCGAGAAAGATAAGGCGCTTAAAGTCGCCAAAACCATGAAAAAATGCTGCGATCTCGTCGAAGCAGCTGGCCGTAAAACCTTATTGATAAAAGCCGACGTCTCTAAACCCGGCGAAGTTAAAAAAATGTTCAAAACCGTGCTAGACGCCTGGGGATGTATAGATATCTTAATCAATAATGCCGGGATTCAGAAGCAAGCACCAAGCCACGAAATGACATCTGAAGATTTTATGAAAGTTCTGTCAGTCGATTTAGTAGGCCCTTACTACTGCTCTAAAGCCGCCATTGAGCATTTTTTATCACGTAAAGGTGAGGGCATCATACTTAATAATTCCAGTGTTCACCAGTTAATTCCCAAGCCGGAATTTATAAGTTATTCGGTGTCAAAAGGCGGAATTGATAACTTAACCAAAACACTGGCCTTAGAATATGCCGACAGAGACATAAGAGTTAACGCCGTTGCTCCCGGAGCAATCTTAACACCTATAAATCCATGGAAAGACGATCCTAAGCAGAAAGCCAGCGTCGAAGACCATATACCCATGAAACGAGCCGGGAATTCCGACGAAGTGGCTGGAGTATTTGTCTTTCTGGCATCAAAAGAAGCCAGCTATATCACCGGGCAAACTATTTTTGTTGATGGCGGCCTGACACTCTACCCTTCCTTTGCTGATAATTGGTCGTCATGAGCAGTCAAGACAGCAAAATTGAAGACTACTACTTAATCGGAGACCAGAAAAGCGCTGCGCTTATTTCTCACGAAGGCTCGATAGACTGGCTGTGTCTGCCTTATTTCGATTCACCTAGCCTGTTTGGCCGGTTGCTTGATCCGAACGGCGGTATGTTTGGGGTCGATAAAGCTGACTATCAAGTTAGTTCTTCTTACTTAAGTGATACGGCAATCGTGGAGTTTAAGTTTAGTAGTTCAGATGTAGAATTTACGATCAGGGATTTCATGGTGCCGTCTGAAGACAGTAGTAAGTCATCACAATATTTAGTCCGTAAAATCACTGCCGTAAGAGGATCAGGGCACGTAAAGTTTACCTTTCAGCCCAAGCCGAACTACGCACAGTCGGCTGTCACAGTTTCCACTTCAAATAATATGATGAGCCTGAGATTAGATGAGGGCTACCTTAATCTGCGCCTGCCGCCTCACACCAAAGTTGCGAAAAACGAAGACACCTATGAAGTCATGGTTAAGCTGAAGCCTTCGGCCAGCGTTCAGTTGACCCTAGAATATGACTCTATTGAGCCCAGTAGCAGTAAACCGCCAACTAATTTAGAAGAAACTACTAGAGAGTTTTGGGAAGAGTGGGTTAGTAAAGGTACTTTTTTTGACTTTTGCAAGGATCGACTAGTAAGATCGGCCATTACTTTAAAGCTTCTGCAATTTTCTCCAACCGGAGCAATGGTTGCTGCCCCGACAACTTCTTTACCAGAAGAGATTGGCGGCCTCAGGAACTGGGACTATAGATATGTCTGGATCCGCGATGCCACGTTCGCGCTGTATGCCTTTTACGTGCTGGGCTACGAACAAGAAGCCGAACATTTCTTTGATTTTATATATGGAGTTATTGATAAGTGCGCCGAGGATGAAATTGAAATATCGCTTATGTACACCATTTGGGGCAAGCCGGTGCCTAAGGAAAAAATCCTCAAGCACATGAAGGGTTACCAAAATTCCACTCCCGTTAGGACAGGTAACGAAGCTGGTGAACAATTACAACTTGACGTCTATGGCTCGTTAATCGACGCCTATTATTTTGCTTCTAAGAGGGGCTTAGCCGACGATGAAAAGAAAAAAGCTAAATCCCGGCGCCTGATTATGTTTCTCGTCAAAAAGATTGATGAAGTTTGGCAGCAGCCGGATTCCGGCATATGGGAGGCCAGGAACGATCCAAAGCATTACATTTACAGTAAAGCGATGTGCTGGGTGGGAGTTGACCGGGCCCAGAAACTAAAACAAAAACTTGACCTGTCGGATAAAGACCTGCAGATATGCATTCATTTAGCGGACACTATTAAGGACTGGATCTGGCAGAATGGCCTCGGAACGGCTAAAAGCCAGCTGCTTCAATATCCAAATGCCCCAACTGTAGACTCCGCCAATTTTCTGCTGGTACTTTTACAGTTTCTGGATAAACATGAGCCGAAAACCAAAGCTATTATTAAGCGTACCAGAGAGGAGCTATGCTATAAGGATGTTTTTGTGTATCGATATTTAAGCGAAGACGGTCTGGCCGGGAAAGAAGGCGCCTTTGTGCTATCAAGTTTCTGGATGATTTCCGCCCTGGCTATTTTAGAAGACACTAAAGAAGCCCTGAGGTTATTTAAGAAAATGGAATCTTATATGGCGCCAAACGGTCTGCTATCCGAAGAAATAAATCCGGATTCAGGCGAATATTTAGGCAACTACCCTCAAGCTTTTTCTCACCTGGGCTACATCATGAGCGCCTACTACCTGGATAGATATATAAAGCGTAAGTAATAATTAAGAAAGGTATATATGAAGCAATACGATCTGATAGTTCTGGGAACCGGCGGCGCCGGTTATAAAGCCGCTACGAAATGCAAAGAAGCGGGCTGGACCGTAGCAGTGGTTAATGAAGGGTTGTTTGGCGGTACTTGCAGCGTACGAGGCTGCATCCCCAAAAAAGTATTGGCCGGGACAGCGGAAATAGCCGACATTAACCGTCGATTAGGCGAAGTTGGGATTGTTACAAAACAGCCGGTTATGAGTTGGGGTGAGCTGATTAAGTTCAAGCGAACGTTTACTGACCCGGTGCCGGAAAGCACTGAAAAAGCCTTGCGCGGCGCCGGTATAGACGTATTTATCGGCTCTCCGCGTTTTGTCGGAGATCTTCAAATAGAAGTTGACGGCCAGCAGTTACAGGCCAAAAAAGTACATATTGCAGTGGGTGCCAAACCAGCAAAGTTACCGATTGAGGGTTTTGAGCATTTTATTACGAGTGATGACTTTTTGGAACTAGACGAGTTGCCGAAACGAGTATTGTTCGTCGGCGGGGGTTACATATCGTTTGAATTTGCCTACGTTGCAGCTAGCTTTGGCGCGGATGTCACCATTTTACATAGTGACGATCACCCACTGCCTATATTCGACCAAGATGTTGTCCGCAATCTGCTGGAAGTCAGCAAAGAGGCCGGTATAGAAATCGAACTACAGGCTGAAGTTAAGGCTATTCGCAAAGAGAATGATGGCTTCGCAGTGGTCTCTGCGGATGGTCGGAGCTTTGAGGCTGATGTAGTCATACATGGGGTGGGAAGACCGCCAGCTGTAGGCGAGTTAAATTTGGAAAGTACCGGTGTAGA
>JBBSHY010000025.1:0-12050 GCA_038232415.1 Saccharimonadales bacterium (SeqCode)
CTAAAAGAGCAGGACTATATTTACAACCACATTAGACCGCATGAAGCCCTTGGCATGCAAACCCCGGACGAGTATATTGTGAGTATTAAACATTAACCGTCAATGTGTACGGTATGTGGTGATCCCGAACAGCCTCTTTACTAAAAGAGGTCCATCAGATATAATTAAGGGTAATCTTACAGTCAGTAAACTAACTGGTGGCGGGGGGAAAGAGGAAGCGCTCGGAAGAGAGCTCTCTGTTGCTGGCTGAAGAAATACATTTTAAGGAGGCATGGTTAAGAACATGTCACAAGTACTAACAATGGACGAGCTGCTGGCAGGCAGCGATATAAAAACACTGGACACGGGCGACGTTGTTGAAGGCGTAGTCACGGCTGTTAAAAAAAACGAGGTCTGGATAAACCTGGGCGTCCATGGCATCGGCGTAGTTATGCGCCGCGAGATTGGTTACGGCCAGAAGCTTGAAGAGGACCAGAGTGTAACGGTCAGCGTAATAGATCCGGAAATGGATGAGGGCCATGCTCTGCTTAGCATGAAGCGGGCTGTTAAAGACCGCGGCTGGGACGAACTTCAGCGGGTCCACGAGGCAAATGAAATTGTCGAGGTTGTACCTTACGATGCTAACAGGGGCGGCCTGCTGGTTGAACTAGAAGGTATCAGGGGCTTTTTGCCGGTGTCGCAGTTGGCAGCCGGACATTATCCCAGGGTTAGCGGCGCCGACAAGGACGAAATATTACAAAAATTACACGCGCTTACCAACAACCCGCTTCGTGTTCGCGTACTGGATGTCAGCCGCAAAGACAATAAACTGATTTTTTCGGAGAAAGAAGCTGTTAAAGATGACATGCAGGCCCGCTTTTCCGAACTGAAGGTTGGTTATGAGGTGGAAGGTGTAGTCACCGGTGTGATAGATTTTGGCGCTTTTGTGAATGTTGACGGCATAGAGGGATTGGTACATATTTCGGAAATATCCTGGGAGCGGGTCGATAACCCCCGCAATTACGTCAAAGTTGGCGACAGCGTTAAGGCCAAGATTATCGGTATAGATAAAGACCGGCTGAGCCTCAGCCTTAAGCAGATGAGCGAAGATCCCTGGCTAGAACAGGTTAAAGCCTTCAAAAAAGGCGATGTAGTTGAAGGCAAAGTAACGCGTATCACACCTTTTGGCGCCTTTGTTCAGATCAGCCCCAGCGTGGAGGCCCTGGTACATGTTTCAGAGATGAGCAATGACGATACTGTTGACCCGGAGAAACTGTTCCAATTGAACGAAAAGAAGCAGTTCAAGGTGCTCGATATAGACACCGAAAACCGCAAAATTGCTCTCTCACTGAAAGACGCCAAGGCTAAAACCAAGAAGTAGCCATGCCCGATACCGAAACTACCCCCGAAATCATCAAGAACATCATTGAAATCGAAGATATGGTCACTGTTGGCACCCTGGCCGAACGGCTATCTATCCCGGTTACACGTCTGATCGGCGAGCTGATGAAAAATGGCGTGATGGCTACCGTAAACGAACGTATTGACTTCGACACCGCGCAGATTATTGTTGATGAGCTAGAATTACCGGTGACGTTAGCCAAACGAACCACCGCTGATGAAGGCCAGCCGGTGCGCGTTAAACAAGCTTCCAGCGCCACGGCTCAGACCCGGCCGCCGGTGGTGGCTGTGATGGGCCATGTGGACCATGGTAAGACTAGCCTCTTGGATGCGATTAGGGAAGCCCATGTCGTCAAAGACGAGGCTGGCGGTATTACCCAGCATATCTCTGCCTACCAGATTACCTATAATGACCGGGTCATTACCTTTCTGGATACTCCGGGGCACGAAGCCTTTGCCGCTATCCGCGAACACGGCGCGCTGCTGACTGATATCGTTATCATAGTTGTAGCGGCCGATGACGGCATTAAACCTCAAACTATTGAAGCCATCCGTTTTGCTAAAAAGGCCGGTGTCAAAATCATAGTGGCCGCTAACAAAATGGACAAAGAAGGCGCTGACCTGAACAGGCTTAAACAGCAGCTATCCGAGCACGAATTATTAACTGAAGAATGGGGCGGTGACACCATAGTATTGCCGGTTTCCGCTAAAACTAAAGACGGCATACCCGGGTTGCTGGACATGCTGCTCTTAGTCACCGACGTTGAAGAATTAAAGGCCGACATTGATGTGCCCGGCCGCGGTTTGATCATTGAAGCCCATGTCGAGCAAGGGCGGGGCCCGGTGGCCCATGCCTTAGTCGAGGCCGGTACGCTGGAAGTTGGTGATTTTATAGTGGCCGGCGGCAGCTACGCCAAAATCCGCAATCTGGAAACCACCGACGGCAAACCTATCAAGAAAGCCACACCGTCAATGCCGATTACTATAACCGGATTTAAAACTTTGCCGCAGTTCGGTGATGAATTCACGGTAGCGACCGATGAAAAGCAAGCCCGGGCACAGTCATCACGCTCGATTAGCGACAAACAAACCGGTGGCGGCCGTCTGGATATCGGCAGCAGTGAACTGATACGTATGATTAACCGCGACAATGAGCTGCAAGAGCTAAACGTTATTATCAAAGCTGACGTCCAGGGCTCTTTAACCTCTGTTATAGATAGCCTAAAATCCTTGGACACGGAGGAGGTATCGGTGCGTATTGTTGGTGCCGGTATTGGTAACATAGGCGAAAATGATCTTCGCTTAGCTCATACCAGCAATGCTATTATCTATGGCTTCAATGTCGATATGTCTGTCCCGGTAAAACAGCAAGCCAGCAGAGACAAAATTCGCGTGCGGCCCTACAAAGTCATATATGAGCTTATTGATGATGTAAAGAGCGGGCTTAGCAAGCTTTTAAAACCCGAGATCGTCGAGACCGAACTGGGCCGGCTGGTGGTTAAAGGGGTGTTTAATACTACCAAAACCGAAATTATCTGCGGAGGTGAAGTTACAAAAGGCAAGCTTACTGCTCCTGCCCGGGCATGGGTTATCCGGGGAGACGATAAACTTGCTGAAGTAGAAGTCACAGGCCTGAAGCGAGGTCCCGCCGAAGCAAAAGAAGTTATAGAGGGCGAGATGTGCGGCATGAGTCTCAAAACCGCTAAACGTATTGATTTACTGGAAGGAGACCGTATTGAACTATTTACGCGTGAGACCTTGCAGCGGCAGCTATAAAGCTAGCTATAAACGAGCTGTAAAATGATACAATGCTATAGTTAAGGAAGTATCAGATGTTAAAGATTGACAACAGTTTACTAGAAGAAATCGGCCTGGCAGGTTTGCCTGAGGCTGAGAAAAATAGTTTTCTCAAGCATATATATGAGACCCTGGAAATGCGCGTAGGTATTCGTTTGGCCGATCAGATGACTAATGAGCAGCTGGATGAGTTCGAGCGCTACTTTGAAGCTAAGGACGATGCCGGAGCTTTTAAATGGCTGGAAACCAATTTCCCCAACTATAAAGACATCGTACAGCAGGAGTTTAATAATTTAAAGACAGAAGTGGCCGCCTCAGCTCCCCAGATTCTGGCGACCAGCCAGTCTGCCCAGACACAGCCCTTACCAACCCAACCCGCCCCGCCTATGCCTGCTCAAACGGTATTTACACCTCCGCCTTTAGCTCCTCAAGAACCCGGACAAACCATCGGACAGCCTCAATACAACCCCCCGCAGCCACCGCCTGACAATTCTCAGCAGTAACGAATGGGTTAACGGTCTACCGGCCGGCCAGGTATGCCTGAGCGGACATCTCTTTTTTCCCCGCAGGGATCAAGCTGTCAATAACCAGCACATCATTACCTGTATAGACACCAAGTTGTTTATTATCTGTCCAGAGTCTGCCCGGATCGCCTTTACCGTTAGCTACACGAGCTTTAGTGACGATTACGTCGGTGTCAGAGATCATTGCGCGGCTGCGCGGCCAGCCCGCATAAGCCCGAATTTCTCGCTCCAGCAATATTGCTGGCTTTGTCCAATCAAGCTTGCCGTCAGTTTTGGCGATGAGCTTATCATATGTAGCAGCTGCATCACTTTGGGGCGTTGTTTTCAGACGGTCCTCCAGTATTTTTGGCAAGTATTTAATTACCATATCGCCGCCTGCTTGCGATAATTGATCGGCCAAAGCTTGTTTAGTCTCGGTGCCGTTTAGGTGTAGTGTCTGTTGGGCAAAGATCGGGCCGGCATCCATTTTGGCCGATAGCTGCATTAGAGACACTCCAGTCTCTAACTCGGCCTTAAGGATGGTATTTTCTATGGGCGTGGGGCCCCGGTGGTTGGGTAAAAGCGAAGGGTGAATATTAATAATGCCGTGCGGAAAGATGCTTATAATGTTCTCAGGCACGATTTTGCCGTATGCGACTAGTACGGCGATTTCAGCACCAAAAGCCGAGAGCTCATTTTTAGCTTTATTTAAATCGCCTGGCGATATAACGGGTATGTTATGGGACTGGGCTACCACGCCAATCTCCAGCTCCCGGGTCTGGCGTGATCTGCCTGACTCGTTTTGGGCGACAACCACGGCCATTACTTCGTAGCCGGCACTAATCAGTGCCTGCAGAGTTGGCGCAGTGGTGCTGACTCCTGTAGCCAGGCGTTCGTTACCAAAGAATAGAATTTTTCTGGACATCTTTTTCATATTCCAAAGGCTCTAGTTTGCCATCTTCATTGAGCTTAAAGAAGGCCTCGTTGTTATCTTTTATATGGTCTATAAATAGTATGCCTTTGCAGTGGTCAATCTCATGCTGGAAAATCCGGGCCATAAAACCCTCGGCGCTCACCCGGAATTCCTTACCGCTTAGATCCAAGGCTTTGACGCGGACTTTAGTCCAGCGGGGAACTTTTCCATATATATTTGCGACGCTCAGACAGCCTTCAAAATCTTCTTTGACCTCGCCCTCAAGCTTTGTAATCACCGGATTAATGAAAACTGTAAAACCAAGGTCTTTTTTGTCCTCATAATTGTCACGGACTATCACGATCTTATATAACCGGTCGATCTGTACGGCGGCCAGGGCTACCCCGACTTCGTGCTCACGGCTTTGGTCCCAATCGATCGTTGCCGCTTCCATATCAGCCACTACCTGTTTAATCGCATCGGTAATCACGCCCACGCGTTTGGATTTCTGCCTGAGATGCGGGTTCGGCAAAGCAATAATATCGTCTTTGGTCATAGCTGTGGTCAAGTATACCCTAAAGTGTTAAAGCAGATCCATAGGGTCGATGTCGTAGGACCAGTTTGCCGGTAAGGCAGCGATTATTTTTAGGAGTTCGCTGCGGTTGACGGCTTTGACGATTAGTTGCCACTGGTATTTATTCTGGAAACGTTCGTAAAAGCTGGGGGCTGGGCCTTCGATACGGACCTTATAGCCCTCGCGTTCAATCTCGTCTTTCAACTTTGCGGCGGCGGCTTCGGCTGATTTGATGCTGGCGCGACGGACACTTAATTTTAATAAATAGCAGAAGGGTGGGAACAGGAATTGTTTACGCTCAGCAAGCTCCCGTTCATAAAAACCCTGGTAATTTCCTTCAAGTGTATCTCTTATAATAGGATGATCAGGATGGTAGGTCTGGATGATTGCCCGGCCGGCGACGTGGCCGCGGCCGATCCGGCCCAGTACCTGGCTGATGAGCTGAAAAGTACGTTCTGAAGCCGTGAAGTCCGGCATGTACAGGCTGGTGTCGGCCAGCAAAATGCCCAGAGTGCTTAATTTGGGTAAGTCCAGACCTTTGGCCAGCATCTGGGTGCCTACTAAAATATCAACCTCGCCGGCTTTGATAGCGTCGTAGTGCTGCTCAAAGCGCTCGGCCTTAAGGTTGTCGGTATCGAAACGGGCTACCCGGGCATTTGGAAACAGCCGTTCCGCTTCGCTGACAATAGCCTTAGTGCCGGCGGTTTTGAAGATTACGCTGGAGTGGCCGCAGGAGGGGCACATGCCTGGCACGGGGGCATGGTGGCTGCAGCTGTGGCAACGCAACTCATGATGGTCGCCATGGTAGGTTAGCGGTATATCACAGTTAGGACAGACGGCCTGCCAGCCGCACTTTTCGCACATCACCAGCCGCGCAGTACCTCGCCGGTTTAGGTACAGGAGGCTTTGTTCTCCCCGTTTTAGCGCCTCCTCTACTGCTCTTATAAGCGGCGAACTTATAAGCGGCGAACGGCTCGACAAGCTATAATCCTTACGGTCTACTATTACGACATCTGTTTTAGGATGAGCATTGGGTTGAGCGAGCTGAGTCAGCCGGATAACCGGTTTGTTTTTTTGCCCGGCCAGATAATAATCGTTAATGGATGGCGTGGCTGAACCCATCAACAGAGTAGATCGCGTCAATCTAGCTAGGTAAGCCGCTACCCGTCCGGTCTGGTATTGAGGTGCCTGCTCCTGTTTGTAGGCAGTTTCATGAGCCTCGTCCAGGATAATCAGTCCGGGCTTTGACACCGGACTAAACAGAGCCGAGCGTGGTCCAATAACAATAACCGGCGCCGTAGCTTTTAGGCAACCCAACCAGGCCTTTTGCCGTTCGGCCGGGGTTTGATGTGAGTGAGCTACGATTACGCGTTCACCAAAAATCTGGCGGAAACTGTTAGCCAGCTGTGATGTCAGACTAATCTCCGGTGTTAAGATGATAGCTGATTTGCCGCTCTCCACCGATCTCGCTGCCAGTTCAATATAAAGCCGGGTCTTGCCGCTGCCGGTAATACCGTGAAGCAGGTAAGTATCAGGCTCCTGCATAGCAGCCAACGCACCTTGCTGTTCTTCTTTTAATGGCGGCAAACTAGATAAATCAGGCTCTAAAAAAGCCGGTGAAATAACTGAAACCAACTGTTTTTCCGACAAATTGGCCGGTAATAGCTGTTGCGTAATTATTCCCAGCGGGGCCGGATAGTAATCCTGCAACCAGTTAGCCAGTTTTAACATATGGGTTGGCAATGGCGGTAAATCAAACGCTTTTGTAATAGCTTTGGTCTTGAAACGAGGTTCGCTAGTTGTCCCTGTCACCATTCCCATAACCACTTCTTTTTGCAATTCTATCTGCACAATACTGCCAACCGCTAACCGGGTTTTGCTGCTATAAGTCAGCGGTTCGCTACTGTGATAGCGGTTGCTGCGCACCCACACATAGTAGTAATACATAGCCTAGATTATAAGCCTTTTTATTTTAAATACTTTGCAGGCTACTCTTTTAAAATTGTTGAGGATTTGGTATTGCCAAAGCCCAGACAGGCGACTATACTAAAATAACGTTGTTCGGATAACAATAAGGGGCTTAAGAGGAAAACGACAGTGCTAGATATATTTATAACATCCAGGGTGCGCCGCAAGATCATCGTCATTTATGCCAAGTATCCTGATTTTAAAACCCATGTGCGGGGTTTAGCTAAGTTAATCAAAGAGGATGCCGGTAATATCCAACGTGAGCTGAAGCGTCTCGAAAAAGTCGGTTTTCTAACCAGCGAGCGCCAGGGCAACACCAAAGTCTATTCTACTAACAAGCAATTTCCTATCTTCCGCGAATTACAAAGCATAGTGTTAAAATCTCAACGTTCTAACCAGCAAAAGCGGGTTACAGGCTAAGGCTTGCAAATCTAACCCCTGTTGTAGTACAATATTACTCTCATGACACAAGTTTCTAAAAAAGATTCCAAAGAATCGACCGAAAACCTCTTGCGCCGCTTTAACCGAAAGGTGCAGCAATCCGGTGCTATCGCTGTGGCCAAACAAAATCAATTTTTCCAAAAAGACATTAGCAAACCGGAACGCCGGCGCAAGGCTATTATTCGTCAGGAGCGTAAGGCGATCAAACTCAAGAAAATCAAGCTTGGACTTCGTTAGGCTCCCATGTTGGAGCAAAAGATTGAAGAAGATATCAAAACTGCCCAGTTAGCCGGGGACAAGCTGCGGCTTAATACTTTGCGAAGCCTTAAAGCTACTCTGCTGAATACCAAAGTTGCTACCGGTAAACGCGAAACAGGCCTCACCGACGAGGAGGTCTTACCGCTACTGAGTAAACAAGCTAAACAGCGGCAGGAAAGTGCGGATATGTACGTTCAGGGCGGCGACCAGACGCGTGCCGACACCGAACTGGCCGAGAAGGCTATTATTGAGGCTTATCTGCCGGCGCAACTCAGTGAAGCTGAAGTTGGTGGTATCATTGACGAAGTTATAGGTGACACAGGCGCAGACAGTCTGGGGGCGATGGGCCAGGTAATAGGACAGGTTAAAGCCCGCACTGGTGCCCAAGCTGAGGGCAGTCTGATTGCCCGGCTGGTAAAAGAGAGACTGAAGTAGGGAAGTTCAATGATTTTATTGATGGGTATTGCCGGGTCGGGTAAGGGCACTCAGGGCAAGATGCTGGCTGACCAGCACGGCTTACATCTAATATCGATGGGTGACGTACTTCGCATGTACGTTACAGGTAAAAAGCGCGAGCAGATGCTGGCAGGGGCTCTGCTTGATGACCAGGAGATTATTGACATCGTGGAGAGAGTACTGTTATCGCTACGAGACAAGGAACAAGTCTTACTGGACGGCTTTCCGCGCACTATTCCGCAAGCTAAGTGGTTATTCGAACAGGCACGAGCCCGGCACTTCAAGCTTGATAAGGCTTTTCATTTGCAGGCGTCGCGTGAGGCGGTTAAAGAGCGCTTACTGGGCCGGGGCCGTATTGACGATAAGCATAAGGCCATTGAAGCACGTTTTGATGAATATGAGCGCTCAACCGCACCCTTACTAAAATGGCTGGCTGACAATGGGGTAAAGGTGGTAAACATTAATGCCGAACGTACTGTGGAACAGGTTAACAATGATCTTGTTCAGCACCTAAAAGAATTATAGGCAACGGCTTATGGTAACCCGTATTAAAACTGTTAAAGAGATTACTGCCATGCGTGAGGGCGGCCGCATGCTGGCTACAGTGCTGCAATTATTAAAGAGCCGGCTGGCAGTTGGTATGTCCACGAAAGATTTAGCTCTTGTAGCAGTTGATGAGCTGAAAAGCCTGGGCGGACAACCGGCTTTTTTAGGCTACCAGGGCTTTCCCGACGTTATTTGCATCAGTGTCAACGACGAGGTCGTTCATGGCATTCCTCGGCCTGATAAAATTATCGCTGAAGGTGATATCGTAGGACTTGATTTTGGAGTTCTATATAAAGGTATGATTACCGACGCTGCTATAAGCGTCATTGCTGGCACACCAAAGACAAAGGGCCATATTCAACTGGTTAAAGATACTGAAAATGCCTTGCAAGCCGGCATAATGGCCGTCCATAACCAGGTTCGTACCGGCGACATCGGCGCGGCCATCGAAAGCTCGCTGAAACATCGTCAATATGGCATAGTTAAGGATCTGGTCGGCCACGGAGTCGGCCATCAGGTACATGAAGACCCCAATATTCCGAACTACGGCCGGGCTGATACCGGACCCTGGCTGAGCGCGGGTATGACGATTGCCATAGAGCCTATGGTTACTCTAGGCACCGACAAGGTATATGTAGCACCTGACGGTTGGACGGTATTGACTGCCGACGGCTCCCGGTCCGCTCACTTTGAACACACAGTTCTAATCACCGAAAAGGGTGCCGAAATCCTGACGACCCTATAGCTTACGCGGATAATCTCCAGAGGCCGGCTTGCTCTCAGATAAACAATAGAGCTATACTGGTTAACAAATGAAAACCGAAACATTCATAGGTCTCGACATCGGTACAGCTTTTATTCGGTGTGTTGTAGGCACCTTTGACCCCAACGGCAGTAACATGCCTTCCATTATCGGTCACGGCCTGGCGCCAAATCAGGGAATGCGCCGTGGCGTGGTGGTTCATGTTGATGAAGTAGCCGATGCTATTGTCCATGCTATAACTGAAGCAGAACGGATTTCCGGCATGACTATTAAACACGCTACGGTAAATGTTAATGGCTCGCATGTTACCGGTCTAAACTCCGAAGGTGTTGTAGCTATCAGCACCGCCAACCGTGAGATAGGCGCTGAAGATCGTTTAAGGGTGGAAGAAGCAGCAACCATAGTAAACCTGCCGCCAAACCGCGAAATAGTCCAGTTTTTTGCCAAGAACTATAGCTTAGATGGCCAACGTAATATTAAGGACCCGGTTGGTATGCACGGTGTCCGGCTGGAAGTTGACGCTCACATCGTGACTGCCGCTTCGCCCAATCTCAGGAATCTGGACATGGCGCTTCAAAAAGCCGAAGTACAGCCTACTCACCATACGATATCCGGTTTGGCAGCCGCTGAAGCCGTGATGACGCGTCAGCAAAAAGAGGCTGGCACAGCCCTGATTGACATTGGCGCTGGTACTACAAACCTGATAGTTTTCGAGGATGGCGAGGTCCAGTACATAGCCATTTTGCCAATTGGTGGCCAGCACATTACTAATGATCTGGCAATTGGTCTTAAAACTGATCTGGATGTGGCTGAAGCCGTAAAGCTGGAGCATGCTGATCTTAGGCAGGCTGCCAAAAAAACAAGTGTAAGCGTCAAAGTTGGCGATAAAACCCATAATTTTCAGTTTGAAGAAGTCAATATGATTATCACGGCCCGTGTCGAAGAATTACTGGAATATGTCGATAAAGAACTGCAGAAAATTAAACGTTCCCGCAAATTGCCAGGCGGTATAGTACTTACTGGTGGTAGCTCTAAATTGCCCGGACTAGATGAAGTTGCCCGCGAAAAACTCCAGCTTCCGGCCCGCAAGGGCAAATTGCAAAATATCGGCGGCTTGGTAGATACCGTGGAAGATCAAAGTTTTATAACCGTTGTCGGTCTGATGCTGCTTGATATGCTTTTGCTGCCGGCCTTACCCCCTGTTAACGGCGGCAAAAGCAGCCAGCAGGCCCGCGCTATATTCGACACTGTGCTCAATCGCTTTAAAGGTTAGCTAGGGCCTTAATAAATTGGTCAAGATGTCAAAACCTGCATCTATCGGATGGTTATCTGATACATAAGTTTTGCCTCCCAACAATTCGCCTTCGTCGGTAAGTTCTTCAACCGTTGCGTCTACCTTCAGGCTAACTGCAGCCATAACTTTTTCTGCCGGATAAGTTTTAAGTTTTGCTTTCAAGGCATCTATAACCGGCAGATAAAGTACCCCTCCTCCTTCATAGTCAGAAAGCACTGACATTGCCTGACTTATAGCATCGACTCCAGAACTTAATAAAAGAATAAATGGTGATAATGCATGGGCTGGATCAGACTCACTTATGACTTTTTTTATGACTTTATGCTGCAAGCCTAAACCGAAATCCGAAGGCGCCTCCTCAAGGCAAGAAATCCACCTTCTCAGCAACTTGTGCTGTCTTTGGTCATCTCCCTGTAAGTTGTTAGTGAAAAGGTATCTATTGTAGCCTTTCCATATAGCTTCTTTAGCCAAGCCGCTAAGCTGAGCGTTAGCAGGTTCATCTAGAGCCTGCCCCTTCTTTCTAAAAGCTTCATCAACCTTATGGATAAGTACGGGATTAGACGGGTCCTTAGCAACAACTAAAGATAATCTGTCAACTTGTGGTTCTTCCTGGCCCTTAAAAATTAGATCTTCAATAATTTCCTCTAGGGGTTTAGGAGGCGTATACTCTCGACGAGGTTTGTGATGCTTTGTTTCGGTTTCAGGGGTCACTGGCTTTGCTGCACGTTCGGCAAAAACGCGTTTAATTTCTTTGTATCTTACCACTAATTCAGTCGTTTGGGGTCTTTCGGTATGGCCATCAATTATATCTCTGACAAAGGACTTAGGCAGCCGAGAAAGTCCTTCAATTACTTCTGGGCTTAGGTCACGAACCGGCACCTCGGAGGCCAATGGCTCCAGCACCTGGCCTTGGTTTAAAACTGCCAACTCATAAAAGTCCAAATTAGAGGGACGATCTCCGCTAGTCTCGCTCATAAATTACTAGTATAGGCTTTTTAAGCTATATGTCAATCCGTTGTGCTGGTCCAACACATCGTGGACGGTTCTTAATTGTTAATTTTGGCTAAGTAGGCGTCTGGCGTCAAGTAGTTTAGTGACTGGTGGGGGCGGTAGGAGTGGTACTTGTTTAGCCATTGGTTAATTATGTCTTGTTGGTC
>JBBSHY010000026.1:0-11774 GCA_038232415.1 Saccharimonadales bacterium (SeqCode)
AGAATATTTTTTGGGACTTAGCCGTGTTCCAGTTGGGCACACCTTTTCGGCTAAAGTGCTTAATGCTCAGCTCGTTACAAATTGCTTTAAGCTCTTCATAATCAGTTTCGGCTAGCTGCCAAACGTCCACACTGCCTTTGTTATAACGGACTTGCTTTATTGCGTGCAGGGTTGACTGAACCATAGCGACAGGTTCCCCCGGCGCTCTGGTAGTTACAAAGGCTATGCGCAAACCATTGGGAGGCCTAACAGGAATAGGATCCTTGGACTTAATGGTCGAACGGGCAACCGAGAACGTACCTATAACAAGAAGCACCTGTAAAGTTGCCAGACAGATTAACATAATCCAGTTCTCCAGATGAGTACTGGAGTGCGGCTGCTGGAAGACAATCCAGTGCGACGGCTTAAACAAAATAAGACCTAGGCTCACAACCAGTATCAGAGCGCCGCCCGCTATAAGGCGTGTCCAAACCCTATAAAAAAACCTGTCATAACTAATAACATCGGTAAAACCTACTGTGTAGTTTCTGCGATGATGTGGAAGTTTCTGCAAAGGGCCAGCGAGCCTGCTGAATTGACCCATGAGTCTTGTCTGGTAGTTAGATCGCCTGGCCACTGGAAATTATGTATACCTCTCATGTTAAACACATTATTTTACTGTAACTACGAGAACTGACATGCCTACTTAATACGTATATTTAGGCATAGCGTGCTAGGACACCCTATTTTTAAATCCCTGCGTCTTAAGGGGCTTGAAAGTATCTAGCTTTTTTAGAAAATCTGTTTGTATGAAGTATATATGAAGTATATATAACTAAAAAGCATAACTGTAAAAAATGTTACGGAATTAGATAGATTGAATTTAGCTTACGTGCACTTTCATGCACATACGGTGCTTACATATGAATCTAAGTTGACGCTGCAGCCACGAAGGCATATAGTATTTGTCATGATTACTAGGCAATCGACTGTTATTCTTCTTGTCGTCGTGGGCACCCTTCGGGGTGCGTGGCTTTAGTCGTCTGTAGAGTATAAATACACTAACGAAAAGAGCTCCGCCCCAATAAGTCGGGGTTTTTTAATATACAAGGGTAGCATGAGGAGTCAAAAATGAAGCAAGTAACAATCATAGCCCTAACTGTTAGAGTTAGCCATAAGGACAGGACGTAAGATGGATGGCGCCACGGCACTCATAAAGACGTTGGAAAAGTTGGGTGTAGAGTATATATTTGGCTACTCCGGCGGCGCGGCACTGCCAATTTTTGACGCCTTAATCACCAGTAAAACGAAGATTAAGTTCATACTGGTTCGCCATGAGCAGGGTGCAACTCATATGGCGGACGGTTACGCGCGAGCCAGTGGCAAACCGGGGGTAGTGTTAGTAACCAGCGGCCCTGGTGCCGGCAATACGGTTACAGGACTAATGACGGCACACATGGATAGCATACCTATTATAGTTATTAGCGGACAACAAATCCGCTCTATGCTGGGGCTGGACGCTTTCCAGGAAGCAGACATCTTCAACATAACCTTACCGATCGTAAAGCATAGCTATCTGATACTGGAAACCAATGATTTACCAAGAGTTGTTGATGAAGCCTTCCATCTCGCCACCACCGGCCGCCCAGGCCCGGTAGTGATTGACATTCCCAAAGATGTTAGCTCCGCACCATTTACCGGTAAGGTCAACCAGCCCATAAATTTGCCTTCTTATACTTATGAGCGTTCTTTGGATCACGCTAAGCTCCAGGCTATAGCTGATGCCTGGCGCCAGGCCAAGCGACCGGTTATACTGGCTGGCCATGGCGTATTAATTGCCAAAGCCGAGCAATCCCTGAAGCGCTTAGCTGAAGTCATGAATACACCGGTCACCACAACTTTGCTGGGCAAAGGGGCCTTCCCGGAGACCCATAAACTTTCATTAGGTATGCTGGGTATGCACGGGACAGCCTATTCTAATAAAGCTCTGATTGAATGTGACTTCTTACTTAATGTGGGCTCACGCTTTGATGATCGTATTGTTGGTGATCCATCAGCATTCTGCCAGGAAGCTTTCATCGGCCATATTGATATTGACCCGTCCGAAATAGACAAGATGATTAAGGCCACTGTAGGTGTAGTAGCCAATGCTAACGAAGCATTGCCGGCCTTGGCCAGTATAGTCAGGCCCGCCAGCTACGCTGAGTGGAACAAACATCTGGATAACTATCGCCATGACTATCCCCTTACTTACACCGATGAAAAGGGTCTGACGATGCAAAAAGTTATCGATTCGGTGTATGAAATAACCAAAGGCCAGGCCATAGTATCTACCGACGTCGGACAACACCAAATGTGGGCTGCCCAGTACTATATGGTTGATCATCCGGACCATTGGCTGTCGTCGGGCGGAGCCGGTACCATGGGTTTTGGCTTTCCGGCGGCTATCGGCGCCCAGTTAGCCAGGCCGGATGAGCAAGTCGTAGCCTTTGTTGGTGATGGCGGCTTCCAGATGACCCTTTGCGAACTTGCTACAGCCTGCCTAAATAAGCTGCCAATTAAAATAATCGTTATGAATAATCATTATTTAGGCATGATCCGCCAATGGCAGGAGCTTTTCTTTGATGACGCTCAGAGCGGCTCAGACTTAGAAGGTAACCCGGACTTTGTAAAGCTGGCTGAAGCATACGGTGCGGCTGGTATTAACATCGAAAGTCCAGACGAGGTTACAGCCAAACTAAAGCAAGCCTTTGCTATTACCGATCGTCCTGTGGTCATCAATGCGGAAGTTGTCAAGACCAGCAATGTTTTTCCCATGATTCCGGCAGGCTCGCCATTAACAAGTATGATTATCGGTCCCCCGACGTCCAAACTATCAAAACCGATCGGCAGCACTTAAATGGCAGAAAACACTTATACCATAAATTTAGAGATACGTGATGTGCCGGGAGGATTGGTTCGAGTAGCTCAAGTATTTTCCCGGCGCGGCTGCAATATAGACTCAATCCATGTCGTACACCCAGAAGGAAAGCTCTGGTCACAGATGACTATTACGGCCCACATCGAACGGGTCGATCAGATAGTACGTCAGCTCGAAAAACTGGTGGATGTGTACAAGGTGGGGCTTAAATGAGCCTGCAACTTATTGCTATTTCGGCTATCAACTATACAATTATCTTTGAATAGATAGGAAAGGAGCAGATAAGATGGCTCAATTACAATTTGGTAATGTTAACGAAGAAGTGGTTACGCGGGAAGAGTTTCCTCTGGAAAAAGCCCGATCAATTTTAAAAAAACAGACCATTGCTGTCATTGGCTATGGCGTACAGGGCCCGGCTCAAGCTCAGAACCTACGTGATAACGGCCTGCAAGTAATTGTGGGCCAGCGCCAGGACTCATCTAGCTGGGAAAAAGCTATTGCCGACGGTTGGAAGCCGGGCGAAAACTTGTTTGATATAGCAGAGGCCGCCCAACGCGGCACAATTATTGCCAATCTTTTATCTGACGCTGCCCAAATAGCACTTTGGCCAACCATTAAAGAGCACTTGACTAAAAGCAAAACCTTGTACTTTTCACATGGTTTTGCAGTTACGTTTTCTAAGCAAACCGGGATTATACCGCCTAAAGACATTGATGTGATCTTAGTAGCCCCCAAAGGTTCAGGTCGTACGGTGCGCAAGATCTTTTTACAGGGCCGCGGTATTAATGCCAGCTACGGTGTGTACCAGGATGCCAGTGGACAGGCGGAAGAGACAGCTAAAGCTATGGGCATCGCTATCGGTTCCGGATTTTTATTCGAGACCACTTTTGAAAAAGAAGTGCACAGTGATCTAACTGGTGAGCGAGGTGTGCTGATGGGCGCTATTGCCGGTCTGATGGAGGCGCAATATAATCTGCTCAGAAAGCATGGCCATTCACCGTCGGAAGCTTTCAACGAAACTGTAGAGGAGGCCACCCAAAGCCTCTATCCACTGATAGGTGAAAACGGTATGGACTGGATGTTTGCTAACTGCTCCACCACTGCCCAGCGCGGTGCGCTTGACTGGAAGAACAAATTCCGCGATGCAGCCGCCCCGGTGTTTGATGATTTATACCAAAGCGTCACCAGCGGCAAAGAAGCTGCCCGGACAATCGAGAAAAATAGCCAGCCGGATTACCGTGAAAAATTGGCTGAGGAGCTGGAAGCTATTAGCAACAGCGAAATGTGGCAAACCGGCAAGACCGTGCGTAAACTGCGGCCAGAGAATCAAAAAGAGACCGGAAATTAAATGTCCTGTGACGAAAATTGCGGCTGCGAAGAAAAGTCCGGCAATCATAAGGCCTGGTTTGTATCAAAGAATCCTGGCCGGGACGTGCAAAGAGTTGGTACAGCCCGGTTCCTGAACCAAGATCCATATAAAATACATGAGCCAGTATGGACGGTTACCGGTAGTTTAGGCGATAGCCAATGCTACTTAGGAGTTACTCAGAAGGTGCGCGCAATTCAAGCTGCCCTTTCAGCTAGAATTAAAAAGAATAATCTACCGATTCGCCTGATTTATCCCGTTTACACCATAGGCGTATCGGACGGTCAGTTAAATGGTACAGATGAAATGCGGTTTTCTTTAGTAGGTCGCGAAGTTACTAATGATAGCATTGATCTACACCTTAATAGTAATGATGTAAAAGGCTGTATATCGGTAGTGGCTTGCGATAAACCCCCTGTTGGCACACTGGCAGCTATGCTGGAACACAACCAACCAGCTTTGATCTACTCAGACGGGTCGATCCATCCCGGGAAAGATCCGATAACCGGCGAGCCAATCGATATAGTCAGTGCCTTTCAGGTGGCTGGAGATGAAGATGAAGACAAAAAAAACCGCATAGCTCTAAATGCCTGCTGTGGCCAAGGCAGCTGTGGCGGCATGTTTACCTATAACACCATGCAATCATTCATTGCGACCTTAGGCATGGAGCCGCTTCACATGGTTTCACCGTCGTCCGATGACAAACGTCGTTTGCAAAACTTCCCTGACCAGTTGATTGATTATCTCTTAGCACTGACAGAGCGGGGTATCAAACCTCGAGATATTGTTACGCCTGCTGCATTGATAAATGGTTTAACAGTTGCAATTGCCCTCGGAGGTTCTACTAATGTTGTGCTTCACAGCGCGGAAATTGCCCGCGCGGCCGGCCTGGATTTATGGCGAGACGTCATTACGCAGGAAGAGTTCAACGATCTATCCCAGAGCGTACCGCTTCTAGTTAATGCCCGGCCGTTTGGCGACTACTCCATGGTCGATATAGATGCCAAGGGCGGTTTGCAAGTGATCGTGAAGGAACTGCTGGGTGCTGGAATGCTTGACGGCAACTGCCTAACTTGCACCGGTGAAACATTAAGCGAGCAAATAATTCGCTTAGCACCCCCGCCACCTGATCATGAAGTTATCTTCTCCGCGGCCAAACCCTTTAAGAAAACCGGCGGACTAAGGCTTTTAAGAGGTAATTTAGCCCCGGAAGGCGGCGCAGTTATAAAAGTGGCCGGTATAGAGGGCGGTATACACAAAGGAGTTTTTGTGGGCTCTGCGCGAGTCTTTAATAGCGAGCAAGAACTTATTACGGCGCTTGAACAAGGCCCCGACATCTTTGCCGACAAAGATATCGTGGTAATCCGATATCTTGGTCCGCGCGGGGCTCCCGGTATGCCAGAGCTGCTCGATCCGACGTCACGCATCACGGCTTTATGCCGGGAAAAAGACATTACTATTGGCCTCATGACAGACGGGCGTTTTTCTGGCGGCTCAGTCGGCCTGGTGGTTGGCCACGTCGGGCCGGAGGCTTATCTCGGGGGTCCGATTGCTCTGATTAAAGATGGCGACACAATCGTCATTGATATTAACAAAAATAGTTTAGACTGTGAGCAGTTGGCTGATGCAAAGCTGCAAGCTGCCCGTAAAGATGCCTGGAAAGTGGCAGCCAAAAAAAAATCCGGCAGGCATCCTTATGCCCAGCCGGTCACTAATCGATTACTAAAGCGAATGCGAGCCAGCGCCCGGTCTGCCCTGCTTGGCGGCGGTCTGACAGATAATCGGGAGGAGTCATGAAAACCCAGCCCTTTAAATTCGCATTTTTCCAAGATAGTTTTGTTCCATTAGAAGATGCTAAGCTGTCGATCATGACCAATGCCCTGCAATACGGCACAAGTTTTTTCGGCGGTATTCGGGCCTACTACAACGACGATGATAAGTCTCTCTACGTTTTTCGAATTGAGAGCCACTGCGAGCGCTTTGTGAACTCTGCCAAGCTGCTGGGCGTCACACTGCCCTACTCCGCCAGCGACCTCCACGGCATTATTATAAAACTGATAAAAATGAATAATCCTGATACAGATGTTTACCTGCGCCCTTTTGCCTATGTCGGCAACACCGAGCTTGGGCCTAACCTGGCTAATACAACCATGGACTTCGCGTTGTACATGATCCCTCTTAAAGAGTACATGCCGGTTAGTAAAGGCCTGTCTCTGGTTATTTCCAAATGGCAGCGCGTGCCAGACAGCGCCATCCCCACCCGCGCCAAAGCCTCCGGCGGTTATATAAACTCCGCTCTGGCGCGCAAAGAAGCCACCGATGGTGGCTACGACGAGGCCATATTATTACGGCAAAACGGCAATATAAGTGAGGGGTCAGCCGAGAACATCTTTATTGTACGCGGCAATAAGGTCATTACCCCTGCCCTTTCCGAGGATATACTCGAAGGCATAACTCGCCGCTCTATCATCCAATTATGCCAGGACCAGGGCATTACTGTAGATGAACGTGTGGTTCCCAAGGATGAATTACTGCAGGCAGACGAGGTTTTCCTGACAGGCACGGGCTGCCAGGTAGCATGGGTCCACAGCATAGATAAGAGCGTGATAGGCAAAGGTAAAATCGGCCCCATAACCGCCAGCCTGCAGAAGAAGTATTTTGACATTGTCCGCGGCGTCGACCCCGACCACAGCGAATGGCGCACCAGACTGGATCTCCAGAAATAAGTTGACGCGAGGTACCGGGTTTGCTACGATTATCGGTGAGATGAGTAAATTTTGTGTCACTAGCCCAAACCTCCTACTCCTAAATTTTTAGGCAGGCGGAGCTACGGTTTTACACAAAAAAATGTCCGCCTAAGGAGGCGGTTTTTTTATGATTACGACAGCCATCATTTCATTTAGAGAATTCCTGGAAGCCTTTTTAATCATGGGCGTTTTCTGGGGGCTTTCACGCAGCCTGAAATTGGGGCGTGAAAAAGAGATAGGCCTGGCTGCGGCAGCGGGTTTTGGCGCCGCATTTGTGTTGGTCGTCATCACCTTCGTATTCGGTAGTAGCGCCCGGGCTATCCTGACACATGAACATGCTGAACTGCTGGGAAGTTATCTGCAGGTCTTTTCCGGCTGTTTTCTGGTGTATGTTATCTTTTCGCTCCATAAAGCGCTACATAATCAAAAGATGTCTGTTATAACCGAAGCCGCGTCCAAGTTGAAACAGAATGCCTTTGATATGTCGCTGTTTGCAATTATTTTCTTATTCGTCTTCCGGGAAGGCTTCGAGATCGCTTTATTTACGGCAAGTACCTCGCTATTCTCGGTTTTCTTCCAAAATGTACTAGGTTTGATTATTGGCTTCTTGGTTGCCAGTAGCATCGGGATCGGCACTAGTTTTGCCTATGTTAAGTTTCCCATTAAGCGTGTTTTCCAAGCCACTGAATATTTAATTATCCTATTGGGTGCAGCTATGTTTCAAACCGGAGCCACTGAACTTATTCAACAGTATTGGCACATTAAGCTATCTGCAATTATTCCCATGGCAGCATCTTTCCTGCCTAATGCTGACAGTGTTGTTGGACACGCCATACAAACTTTTACCGGCATTGACCGCCAATTCAGTCTGGCCCGGCTGGCTATTATGGCCGGCTATGTAATTAGCGTTTACTTGTTATTTCTTAAAAAGAATGGGACGCAGGCGATACGTGAAAAATAATATTATTATATTTGATACTACCCTGCGCGACGGCGAGCAAGCTCCCGGTTGCCAGCTGAATACGACTGAAAAAATTGAAATTGCCCGCATGCTGGAAGTCATGGGAGTCGATGTTATTGAGGCTGGCTTCCCAATCTCCAGCCCCGGTGATTTGCGGTCGGTTCAGGAAATTAGCCGGGCTGTACAGAAACCAACCATTGCCGCCTTGTCGCGGGCCATAAAGGGTGACATTGATGCCGCCGCGGAATCGCTCAAATTTGCGAAACACCCACGTATTCATACATTCATTAGCAGCTCAGATATCCATATTCAGCATCAGTTTCGTTCGACGCGCGAAAAGATTCTTGAACAAGGCGTGGAGGCAATTAAATACGCCAAACAGTTCACCCCAGATGTAGAATTTTCGGCTATGGACGCCGGGCGCACCGAGAATGACTTTCTGGCAATATTCGTGGCAGCCGCCATTGAAGCCGGCGCGACTACCATCAACATTCCCGACACTACCGGTTATTGTCTGCCTGACGAATTTGGCCGGAAAATCAAGTACCTGTCCGACCATGTCAAGGGCATTCATGATGTTATTATTTCGGTCCATTGCCACAACGACCTGGGCCTGGCGACAGCTAATGCTATTGCCGCCGTGCAAAACGGCGCCCGGCAGCTTGAAGTGACCATTAATGGTGTTGGCGAACGCGCCGGCAATACTTCACTGGAAGAAGCGGTTATGATCCTTAAGACCCGCGAGGATCTCAAGGCTGGTACTAACATAGACGCTACCAAAATATATCCGGCCAGCCGTCTGGTTTCCAGTCTTATGAGCATGCCGGTGCAGGCCAATAAAGCAATTGTCGGACGAAATGCTTTTGCGCACTCTTCCGGCATCCATCAAAACGGCGTGCTTAAAAATCGGCTAACCTACGAAATCATTCGCCCGGAGGATGTCGGTATTAAAACATCGTCACTGGCACTGTCGGCCCGGAGTGGTCGTGCCGCCCTGGCTTACCACCTAAAGCGGCTGGACTATAAGGTGAGTAATGAGGAGCTGGAAGCGGTTTACCAAGAGTTTTTAGTCTTAGCCGATAAAAATAAAGCAGTTACCGACAATGACCTGCGTTTGCTTATGAAGGATCAGGCGGTCACCGGAGGTTTTAAGCTGACCAACCTTGAGGTCACTAGCAGTACGGCCCAACCCCCGGAAGCCAAGGTCACACTGGAAGTCAATGGTGTGTCGAAAACAGCCACCGCCGGCGGTAACGGACCGGTTGACGCCGCTTTCAAAGCTATCAACAATATTTTAAAGAAGAAGGTGCGCTTAGAAGAATATGTCGTGCAAGCTATAACTGGCGGCAGCGATGACATAGGCAAGGTCCACATCCAGATTAGCCAAAAAGATACCGTTTACTATGGTTTTGGAGCCGATACTGACATACTGGTAGCATCGGTGAAAGCCTATCTTGACGCTTTAAGCAAAGCTGCATAGGAAGCTATTATGGAGAAAACACCACCAAAAACACTTTTCGACAAGATATGGGACTCGCATGTGGTCTACCAGGCACCCGACTACCCTGCCGCTTTCTATATTGACGCCCATCTGATTCATGAAGTAACCTCGCCCCAGGCATTTAGCGGCCTAAAGAATCGAGATTTGCCTGTTTTCCGTACCCAGCGTACCTGGGCAACCATGGATCACAATGTTCCAACTAAAGATCAGGATCAGCCGATTGCTGAGATTCTGTCACGCCGCCAGGTAGAAATGCTCGAGCAAAACTGTAAGGATTTTGGGGTTAGGCTATACGGCCTTGGCCATCCCTATCAGGGCATAGTCCATATAATAGGGCCCGAACTGGGTATTACCAAACCTGGAATGACAATCGTTTGCGGCGACAGCCATACCTCTACGCACGGCGCTTTTGGCGCAGTTGCCTTTGGTATAGGCACCACCGAGGTTGAGCAGGTATTAGGCAGCCAATGCGTTTTACAATACAAGCCCAAAACCATGAATATTCGTGTAGACGGCGAACTTGGCAACGGAGTAACTTCAAAGGATATAATACTGTACATAATCTCGAAAATTTCAGCTTCGGGTGCTACCGGCTACTTTGTGGAGTATTCCGGCAATGCCATTCGTAGCTTAAGCATGGAAGCACGGATGACCATTTGTAATATGAGTATTGAGATGGGCGCCCGCGGCGGCCTGATTGCGCCAGATGATACCACTTTTGAATATATGAAAGGACGGAAATTCGCGCCCGCCGGTAAAGCTTGGGATAAAGCTGTAGCGTATTGGAAAACACTGCCTAGCGACCCCGGAGCTATTTACGACCATGAGCTAGTCATTGACGCAGCCGAGATCACACCCATGATTACTTATGGCACCAACCCCGGAATGGGTATGAGTATTACCGGCACTATACCCAAAGAAACCGATTTTGAAGCCGGCAGCAAACGTGATAATTTCCGCGGCGCGCTGGAATATATGGGCCTAACAAAAGCTCAAGGCAAGCCGCTTCTCGGCCACAAGGTGGATTACGTTTTTTTGGGCAGCTGTACAAACTCACGGATTGAGGATTACCGCGCTATTGCCGCTATAGTCAAAGGCAAGAAAAAGCCATCCGGGCTGGTAGTTTTCGTTGTGCCAGGATCAGCCCAAGTAGTCAAACAACTCCAAAAAGAAGGCTTGGACAAAATCTTCCAAGATGCAGGATTTGATGTGCGCGGAGCCGGCTGTTCAGCCTGCCTGGGTATGAATGAGGACAAGATACCAGCCGGTAAGTACTGTGTTTCTACCTCTAATCGCAATTTCCAGGGCCGCCAGGGTCCGGGGGCGCGCACTTTGCTTGCCAGCCCTATAACCGCCGCCGCCGCCGCAATTACCGGCGAAGTAAGCGATATTCGGGAGTTTTTATGAAAAATAAAAACGTTAAAAAGAGGAAATTAGTCAAGATCGTATCTAGTGCCGTACCGCTGGATAAAGAAAATGTCGACACCGATCAGATCATTCCCGCCCGCTTCTTAAAAGCCACTACCCGCGAAGGTTTTGGTGAAAATCTGTTTCGCGATTGGCGTTATGACATGGAGGGCAAGCCTTACGAACATTTTGCTTTGAACCACCCTAACTACAAGGGTGAAATCATGCTGGCCGGCCGTAACTTTGGCAGTGGCAGCAGCCGCGAACACGCCGCCTGGGCACTGGCCGATTATGGATTCACAGTGGTTGTATCCAGCTTCTTCGCCGATATTTTTAAATCGAACGCTCTGAATAACAGCCTGTTGCCTGTTGAAGTCAGCGAAGACTTTCTGCGTAAAATGTTTGATCTGGTGCATGCCGACCACAAGACTATTATCGAAGTAAGCCTGGAGACTCAGACCATAAGTGTGCCAGGTTCTGATTTGACCGAACACTTCGAGATAAACCCCTATAAAAAAATCTGCATTATGAACGGCTACGACGACATCGACTACCTGCTGAGCCTGGAAGATAAAATTGCAGCGTTTGAAACCACACGGCCTGATGACTACTCGTTAGCATGAAGAAGCATATTGCGGTTTTACCCGGCGATGGTATCGGGCCGGAGGTAACCGCCCAGGCGGTGGCGGTACTTCAAGCAATTGCTGAGAGTTTTGGCCATAAATTTATTTTTACCAGTGGTCTGGTGGGTGCCGCGGCCATTGACGGTGCCGGTGATCCTTTCCCAGCCCAAACTAAAGAGCTCTGCGAGAACTCTGATGCCATTCTTTTTGGCGCTATAGGTGATCCCAAATACGATGACGATCCGAAAGCAAAAATACGTCCGGAGCAAG
>JBBSHY010000027.1:0-11055 GCA_038232415.1 Saccharimonadales bacterium (SeqCode)
ACGAGTGTTAGTAAGACCATGTTGAGTAAGATAAGTATTGGCGGCGGTACCGTAGGCTTTAAGTGAGCCAAAGGCCCAGAGAGCCATGGTATCAGCGATGTTATTGGCTGACGGCAGCATTATAGATTGCAGCATCTGGTACTCACTGATCTGTTCGCCGGCTGAGACCGGAACTAAAGAGCCATCTTGGGCAGCGTAATTATTGTAAAAAGCTACATCAGTAGCAGTGAGGGTAGTAATCGGGCCTTGTTGAGCAGGCTTAAGGGGCTTGGTTTGTAATACCACCAGGGCAGTAATAACTTTGGCAGTACTGGCTATAGGTACGGGCGTCTGCGCGCCATGAGTATTTAGTATGTCTGAGTCCAGAATGCCAGCTGCCGACTGGCCGGTAGAGGGCCATGATAAGTGTGAATCTGCAGGTGTGGTTTGCGACAGACTAATAGGGGCCGATGGATTTATTAATGGCAGAGAACGTTGCAAGGCGTAATAGCTATAACTGCCCAACAGTACAAATGCGATTAGTGCATAGGGCCATAGCTTGCTGCTGCGCCCCCTTATTTTTTTCATAAGCTCTTTATATGATACATCAGACACTAGCCAACTGTTGTATAATAGGGACATAACCTTAAGGAGACCTGAATGACCACTATTCTTATTATCGTAGCCGTAGTTGTGGTGCTGGGAATTTTCCTGGCAGCTATGTTTAACAAGCTTGTTAAGCTGAACCAGCAATCTAGCGAGGCCTTTAGCGATATAACTGTTCAATTAAAGAGACGATATGACCTAATACCGAACCTGGTGAATACAGTTAAAGGCTACGCGGCTCATGAATCCGGTGTTTTCGAAAAAGTGACTGAAGCGAGGGCTAATGCACTGAATGCAACCGGCGTAGCTGAAACTGCCAAGGCCGACAATATGTTCCAGCAGACTATGAAAAGCCTGTTTGCAGTGGCCGAAGCTTATCCTGACTTAAAAGCTTCACAGAATTTCCAGGAACTTCAGGCAGAACTGACAGATACCGAGGACAAGATCCAGGCCTCACGCCGATTTTACAATGGTGTAGTCCGCGACTTTAACACTAAGCGCAAGACTTTTCCAACCAATATATTTGCCGGTATGCTTGGTTTTAAGCAGGATAAAGAATTTTACGAGGTCGACGAAGCGCAAGCTGCCGCTGTCCAGAAGGCTGTTGAAGTTAAATTTTAACTTTCTTTAAAATCTAAGTTTCCCTATGTACTCCGATATAGCCGGTAATAAGCGCAAGACCGTCATAATTATGGTGGTCTTTATTGCCTTTGCGGCTCTGTTGATCTGGATTTTTGATCAGGTTTACGGCGGTAAGAGCACGGGAGTGTTTTACGGAGGTATAATTGGCGCGGCTATCTACACTCTGATTACTTACTATAGCGGCTCAAAGATGGCCTTGGCGGTTAATGGAGCCCGTGAAATCCAGAAAAAAGACGATCCGCGTTTATGGCGTATCGTAGAAAACCTGGCTATCACAGATGGGTTGCCAATGCCGCGGGTCTTTATTATGGATGATCCGGCACCTAATGCTTTCGCAACTGGCCGTGATCCTAAACATGCAGCAGTTTGTGCCACCAGCGGGATTTTGCAAATAATGACTGATACTGAGTTAGAAGGGGTCTTAGCCCATGAAATGGGACACGTCAAAAATTATGACATCCGTGTCAGCATGGTGGCTTTTGCCCTAACCGCGGTCATTTCATTGTTAGCTGATATTATGCTGCGCCTGACGTGGTTTCGCGGCGATGACCGTGAGAATAACCAGTTAACCCTGGTTCTTGGTATTGTCGCAGCAATTTTAGCTCCCCTGGTTGCCACTATGATCCAGCTGGCTGTGTCGCGCCAGCGTGAGTATCTGGCAGACGCCACCGGCGCTCTAACGACTCGCTACCCGGAGGGCCTGGCCAGCGCCCTGGAAAAGATAAAACAGACCGGCAGCGTCGCCCGCCGTCAAAATAGTGCTACAGCCCATCTGTTTTTCGTCAATCCGCTTAAGGGCCATAGCCTGGCCAGCCTCTTTAGCACCCACCCGCCGCTGGATGACCGAATCGCCCGCCTTCGGGCTATGGGAAGCCATTCCTAGAATTAAATATCTAATGCGCCCTGACCTGAGCCAGAATACGTAAAAATCTTCTCCTCTTCTTATATAATAGATAGCATGGCGAAAAAATCCGGGAAGTCTGTAGATAAACGAACGTCTGCAAAAGCCGTTTCGAAGAAAACCAGCGCCAAAAAATTACCTGCTCAGAGCCAGTCCGTAGCTTCAAATAAGCCTCGGCGGCTTAAGCCTCGTACCTATAAAACGCTGCGAGTGGCGAAACGTATTAAACACCCTATCAAATTGCCAAATGTCTGGCGGCTTACAAGAATATCGGGGAAACTTTTGTGGGAACATAAACGACTGTTTATTGGGATTATACTGGTCTACGGACTACTAAATTTGATTCTGGTGCAAGGGTTGGCCGGTAGCACAGATGTCGGCACCCTTAAGCAGGGGCTAAGCCAGGTTTTTACAGGACATTTGGGACCACTGATATCCAGTTTGAGTATCTTTGCGGTGTTGGTTGGATCGGCGGGCAATGGGTCCAGCCCGACCGCTGGTGCATACCAGCTGTTCCTAGCACTTATAACCAGTTTGGCAGTTATTTGGGCACTTCGGCAAGTGCTGACTGGGACCGTTATACGTGTGCGTGATGCCTATTACCGCGGGATGTATCCTCTGATCCCATTTATTTTGGTATTAATAGTGGTCGGTCTGCAACTGATCCCTTTGCTCATCGGTTCGTTACTCTATAGCCTGGTCGTTAATAATGGTATTGCAGTTTTCTTTATCGAGAAGCTTCTGTGGGCAATCCTGTATGGTTTGTTGGCTTTATTGAGCCTTTACATGCTCAGTTCGTCGCTATTCGCGCTTTATATCGTAACTCTGCCTGACATGACACCTTTAAAAGCTCTGCGTTCCGCAAGGGAGCTTGTGCGTTACCGGCGATGGACGGTACTGCGTAAAATCCTCTGCTTACCGATTATATTACTCATATTAGCCGCTATTATCATGCTGCCTATAATTATTTGGCTGACAGCTCTGGCGCAGTGGATATTCTTCCTGCTTACCATGGCCGGTCTGGTTGCTGTTCATACTTATATGTATATGTTATACCGAGAACTTCTTAATGAGTAAGCAGGAAGCTGCCCGCCGTATTCAAAAGTTACGCGATCTAATTAGTGATTACCGTTATCACTACCATGTTCTGGACGAGTCTATCATGAGCGAAGCAGCTGCCGATAGCTTGAAACATGAACTCACGAAGCTGGAGACTGAATACCCGGATCTGGTTACACCGGATTCACCTACCCAGCGGGTAGCTGGTTCTCCCCTGCCGGGCTTCACCCAAGTGGAACATAGCTCAAGAATGCTTAGCCTTAATGACGTGTTTGACGAAACCGAACTACAGGCCTGGCGGGAACGCATCATAAAGTTGTTACCCGAAAATGCTCACATTGAGTATTTTACCGACCTCAAAATGGATGGCTTAGCCTGTGCGTTGGTCTATGAAGACGGCCTGCTGGTAAGGGGCATAACCCGTGGCGACGGGTTAGCGGGAGAGGACGTCACTACCAATATACGGACAATTGACTCGGTCCCGCTTAGGTTACGTCAAGCCAAGCCATACGAATTATTCTTGCACGGCAGAACAGAGGTGCGCGGCGAAATAGTTATGTACAAAACCGATTTTGCAAAGCTAAATGAGGGGCGCACTAGAGAGGGTAAGCCTTTATTTGCTAACCCCCGCAATACGGCTGCCGGCACGATACGCCAGTTAGATCCCCAATTAGTAGCTAACCGGCCTTTACACTTTCGGGCCTATGATATTCTCTACGCCGAGGCGGATAAAATTTCCACCCATGCTTTTGCTTATGAGACACTGCGCGGCCTGGGTTTTTTAGTTAATAAAGACGCTACTGTTCTTAAAAACGTTGCTGAGGTGATGAAGTTTGCGGATAATTGGGAAACTAAGCGCCAGAATATGCCATTTAATACCGATGGCTTAGTTGTGAAAATCAATAACCGGCAGTTATACCGTCGTCTCGGTGTTGTAGGCAAAGCACCGCGTGGGGCTATTGCTCTGAAATATGTAGCCGAACAGGCCACTACTAAAGTTAAAGATATATTCATTTCGATCGGCCGCACTGGGGTAGCTACACCAGTTGCTATGTTGGAGTCTGTAGTAATAGCCGGCAGTACTGTACAGATGGCCACGTTGCATAATCAGAGTGAAGTACTTCGTAAAGATATTCGAAAGGGCGATACTGTGATTGTCCATAAGGCCGGCGACATCATACCTGAAGTCGTTGAACCGCTGATTAAACTGCGGGATGGTTCAGAGAAGCCGTATGTTATGCCAGAACATTGCCCGGAGTGCAATACTAAACTTGTTAAGTATAAGCCGAAAGATGCTGCCTGGCGTTGCCCAAATGAAGCGTGTCCTTCAAGGGCGTGGAAACGAATTGAGCATTTTGCCAGTAAGTCGGCGTTGGATATAGAAGGTCTTGGTGAAAAAAATGTCATTGCCCTGCTAAAAGCCGATTTAATTAAAGACCCGGCCGGTATCTACACTATAAAAGCCGAAGACCTGCTAAAAATGGAGCGTTTTGCCGAAGTTTCAGCAAATAAACTGGTTAAATCCATCCAAGCCAAAAATAATCCGCAGCTTAACCGTTTCATTTACGCCCTTGGCATTCGCCATATTGGTGTCCAAACGGCTATCGATCTGGCTAATCACTTTCGAAGCCTAGAAACTTTGAATAAAGCCAAAATAGATGAACTTGCTGAAGTCGAAGGAGTCGGGGAAATAGTAGCTGAAGCGGTAGTCGAATGGTTTAGTGAACCCCGTAACCAAGTATTATTACAAAAATTTAAGAAGTTTGGCGTCTGGCCTCAATCTGTTAAGCAAGTCGGTGGGAAACTAAGCGGTCTTAGTTTTGTGGTCACAGGTACTCTAGAAACTATGGGCCGCGAAGAAGCGGGTGAGCGGATCCGGGCTCTGGGCGGCACCTTTCAAAACTCAGTAGGTAAAGATACAGACTACTTAGTAGTCGGTGCGAATGTTGGAGCGGGCAAATTGGCTAAGGCAAGCAAACTCGGTACCAAGCAATTGACTGAAACCGAGTTCCTCAAGTTACTCTAGTAACCGGTTAAATTTGCATCCTTCTCATGCTATAATTGGGACAATTATGAGCGATCGTTCGCGGACGCAATTCAATTGTTTTTCGCCGCCGGTTATGGTGGCTACTTTGATGATCGAGACATCGTTGGCGATATATACGGTCTGGCGATACAAGATGAACACACTGACTCGTTTAATCGTGGGAACACTTTTGGCGTTGGCTACTTTCCAATTAGCAGAGTATTTTGTTTGCACCGGTGCCGGTGCTAGCGGGGAGCAGTGGTCTCGTTTGGGCTTTATGGCTATTGCCTTTTTGCCGCCACTGGGCTTACATGTTCTGCACGTGGTAGCTGACAAGCCGAGGCGCCGGCTGGTATTAAGCGCCTATACCGCCATGGCCGGCTTTATTGGCTTATTCCTCTTACATCACGGGACTTTCACAGCTTATCAGTGCACCGGTAATTATGTTATTTTCCATCTTTCTCCACAGGTAGGAGGCATTTACTACGTCTACTATTACGCCTGGCTATTTATTAGTATCTTACTGGGCATGCATTGGGCTAACCAGTTACGGGCTAAAGGCAAAGCGGTACGCCGGCGACTGGAATCAACGCGCGCCATGATTATCGGTTACCTGGTATTTTTAGTGCCGACGACTGTGGCAAATACCGTCAGTCCATCAACCAAAGCGGGCATACCAAGTATTATGTGCGGTTTCGCTGTGCTTTTTGGATTGATTTTGGCTCTGTATGTGCTGCCCCGTCTGGCTGAGCAAAAACGCGAGCTGACGCTTAAATTAGCTATGTTGCTCAATCGCTAAGCCAGGGCGGCGCTTGACAATCCGATCCTAATGGTTATGCTTAAGGATAGATCGTGCGCAAACCGCGGCGCGTGAAATAAACAGATAAAATAAAAATATATCTATCGCCGCCGCCGGGTGGGCGCGCACGAAGTACGATAGAAGCCAAGTAGGGAAACTGCTTGGCTTTATCGTATAATTGAGTAAAAGGATTACTGTAATGATTAAATACTTCTATAAAAGCTTGCGCAGCCCAGAGGTTAAAGAACTGGCTGAGCCGCAGCGCGGTACTTGGATTCATGCTGAATCGCCATCTAAGGCCGAGATCGAAGAACTGGCCAAGCGCTTCAACGTCGAAATGGGTTATTTAGAAGATGCCCTGGACGAAGATGAGATGCCCCGGTTGGAACGCGAGGGTGACCAGGGGTATATATTTGTGCGTTATGCTTACACGTCGTCAGAAGGCGACATGGACACGGCCCCGCTCTTGATTATGTTCGATTCTGAGCTCGTACTCACGGTATCGCCGTTTCATTTACCGGCTGCCGACGCATTATTAAAGAGTAAAACCAGCTTTGCCACGACACAGCGGGCTAAACTGGTTTTGTTGATATTGTCGCAGATCAGTGACCAATACGACATATTTATTAACCAGACATCGCGTAAAATTAAAGCTATACGCTCCCGTTTGCGCGGACAAGGCATTACTAACCAGGACCTGATTGATTTCGTAACCATAGAAGATGACCTGAACGAATTCCTGTCTTCCTTATTACCAACCAATGCTACGTTACGCCGTCTGCTAGCCGGGCGGCAACTGCCCTTGTTTGAAGAAGACGAAGATATCGTTGAGGACCTGCTGTTAAATAACGAGCAATCAATCGAGGCTATCCGGTCCAACTTGCGTTCCACAAGCAATATCCGTGATGCCTATACCGCTATCAGCAGCAATAATTTGAACAAGACAATAACTTTGCTTACCTTGGCCACGATTCTGGTCGCCCTGCCGAACGTCTTTTTCGGCATGTATGGCATGAATGTGAAATTGCCTTACCAGCATGCCAACTGGGCCTTTCCAGTTATCATAATCTTTAATTTGGTACTCATCTTGACTATCATCACCATCGCCCGCAAAAAACGCATTATTTAAGCTCTAAGGCTGGCTTTTTTACCCCTGTTTTGCTAGAATTATCTGATAGTTTGGGGCATTGGCGCAGTTGGCTAGCGCGCTTCCATGGCATGGAAGAGGTCATCGGTTCGAATCCGATATGCTCCACCAAGACACCTACTCAGGATTAAGATCAAGAGTAACTATCTTGCCTTTGCCTGTTTCTAGCATAGGAAAAAGTTTTGACCATCTCGACGCACGAAATTGCGTGTAGTTTCCAAGTGGAGTTATACTATGGCTTACTATGAACGATGATTACCTGGGCGTGCTACTGGAAGATATAGATTCTAAGCTCGATGCCGTACTCGAAAGCCAGTCTACCATGGCAACAGCCTTACAGCTTAAAGCAGTTGATGAGCGTCTGACCAGAGTTGAGGTAGACGTCAAAGTTATTAAAAGAGTTGTAACTGAGCAAAGCCGTGACTTGCAGCGGCATGACATACAACTTAAAGATCATGAAGGCCGGATAACGGCGCTTAAAAAGTAGCTACTATAAATTTGTTTGAGAGTTTGCTTACTTTACGGTATATACCGAGGACATCTCGGCTTTACCATTAGTATAGACTCTGACTTTGTAATCGCCGGGGTGGCGCAACTTGCCGGCTTTGGTAGCGAATAAAAAGTCTATATTTTTAGTGCCATCTTTCGTGACTTTTAAGCTGCCATCATCGACATTTTTCCCATTTAAGTAGCGTACATACTGAATGATAGTGCCTGCTTTAGCTTTGTCCAGACTGATAACTGCGTAAACTTTTTGGTCGGTTGGCGAGAACTTGTTGGTAACATGCGTGGCCTCTCCTTTGGAACCAACAACGGTGCTAAATTGCTCATTTTTGATTATGCCGGGCCGATTAGCAGCTTTTATAACATTATTAGTTTGATTTTTGTTATACACGCTGTAGCCGATGAGGCCGACAGCTACCAGTACTACCACTAGAATAGCCCAAAGGGGAATGAAACCTCGTTCCGACTGCCAGCCAGTTGTAGGCGTTATATGGTTGCGTTTAACTTCAATATGACTTTTCCGGAGCAGTTTTAGTTTTTTCATAGTCTTTTTTACACTACTACAGTACAAGTAAACTTGTCAATATTTTTATGCGGCACTTATCCCTTGACAGTAGGTAAACTCTTTGATACACTGTAAGTATGAAACAAATGCGCTATACAATTAAAGACTTACAAGCTGACTTCCCCGATGAAGCCTCATGTTTAATCTGGCTCAAAGATTACCTCTATCCTGATGGAATTACCTGTAAGAACTGTAAAAAGGTAACCCCCCATCACTTAATGAAAACCCGTAAGTCATTCTCCTGTGAGATGTGTGGTCACCACGTCCACCCTACAGCTAATACTATCTTCCATAAGTCCTCTACACCCCTCACACTGTGGTTCTACGCTGTTTATCTAATGGCTTCTACTAGAGCCGGAATCAGCGCTAAACAACTAGAGCGTGAGCTTGGTGTTACGTATAAGACAGCTTGGAGAATGTTCCATCAAATCCGTAAGATGATGGCTGCCGATGATGATAAGTTCACTGATGGTGAAGTAGAAATAGATGAAATGTATATGCACCCTAACCCTCAGCGTCGTTCTACCGCAAAGTTGCATAACAGTCAGGTCATCTTTGGAATGGTTGAACGTGGTGGCCGTGCCAAAGTTAAGCATGTCAAAAGTTCAGGCAGCCGGGTGTTACAGCCAGAAATAATAAAGAATATTGGCATAACTGCTGTTATCTATAGTGATGAACATCGTTCTTACCACTCACTACACAAACAGGGTTATGAACATAAGACAATAACCCACAGCCTATCTCGTTATGTTGATGGTAGTACCCACACCCAAAACATTGAGAAACTATGGTCAAATATGAAACGTGGTATTAAGGGAGTTTACAGGCATGTAGGCTCTGAGTATTTACAGGCTTATGCTGATGAATATGCTTTCAGGTACTCACACCGTAAAGATTATCAGCCTATGTTTTGGGCTTTGCTTGGTAAAGTCGCTAAGAGTTAAGAAAGAAGCCCCTTTCGGGGCTTGTGAGGCTTAGGAATTGTAAGTTGTTCTGTACATATTTAACCCCTTAATTTAAGGTTTTTATAACTACAAGTATTATAGCACTGATGAGCATGCAGTAGAATAAGAATATTAACTCTCTCTTTCGTTTAGCATAATTTTTACCGTTAGACTCAAGACAAATATCATATCTATTTTTTACGTATTCAAGGGTCTCTAGACGGTTGTGAGAAAATGTTTTTTCACGCTCATAAGCGGTCTGCCAGGGGTTATACCCAAACACGGTAATCATTAGCTTAAAGATGCCGAAGACAAAGAATCCGGCTGCGATTATGTATATAACCTTACCGTAATCCTCTTGAGGAAAGAAAACGCGGTCAGCAATACTACTTTTTGAACCCGCTGGGGCTCTATAGTAAAGATAAGTAACTATACCGAAGGAGGCGGTTAGTAGCACATTTTCGGTGGCACGCATTCGGTCATATATACTTGTCAAATAATCATAGTCGCGACGTTGCTCTTGGATTATCAACTCAAGCGATTTTCCCTCATCCTTTTTATTTACGGTCTCAGTTACTTTATAAGAATTATATAAATTTGTGATGAAGTCAGTAAGATGCTTAGAAAGTGCCATTAAACCCTCACACGCCCACCACGTTAGTTATTGACTTAATGATGCCCGAACCTACTTGAGGTTGCAAGCACAAGGATTACTTTTTCTTTTTACTAACCTTCTTCAACACCTTAAAGAACTCTGACTTAGTAAGCTCCGGAGTCGGCTTGGCTTTCTTGTTCATAGGTTTATTATACGCCTCAATTGTTGAAGAATACGATTTTAGCTAACAAGCCTACAATTGCCGTTAATATTGTAACTACGCTGAGCATGAGGGCTAGGAATACTTTGCCATTTTCTTCATACCACGCCGCCCAAAGACCTGTCGGGAATATAAGCCATGTTCTCTCAATTAGCTTTCTTCCTTTGGATTGTACGCATAGAGTGTCTACCGCTATTTTGTGGTGAGGTAGTGTGTAAGTTACGCCCTCAATATACTTTTCAGTAAGCGTATCAGCTGCTACATGAGAGGCATCGACAGCTGTTAACCAGGGTCTGAATTTAATATATTGTTTTTTTACATTCAGCGTAGCTGCGTGACGACTCTCAAAACCAGATAATTGTTCTGCGGATGGAACTGTCCGCTCGTTTTTATTTGTTTGCTTTCTAGTAATTTTAACCATGCGATACATATCATATATATGGCTCATACGCCTCAGTATACCACGTTCACCTACACTCATGGGATAAGTGCCTTTTATGCTTATTGACAATGGTTGCTATTACTGCTATCCTTCGTTTATCAAAATCCTAAAAATAAAAAAATGAAATCTATACATAAGCACGAATCTGGCATCGCACTTGTCGTTGAACTGGTTGCCGGCATAAGCGTAGTACTCATTATTTCACTAGTCGGCTGGGGTATTGCCAGCCACCGGAAAGCTTCACAGGTGGCCAGTATACCTACCGGTACTCCATCAAAAACTAACGGACAAAATAATAACCCGGGCAGCACCGAAGGCCCCTACACTTTAAACACTACGCAACCCACTCCCTTTTCTCCAACTCATCCATCCAGCCAGGACACCACCCCCGAAGCTAATACCTCCACAGATACCTCTTCAGATACCAGCTCTGATACCTCCTCAGACACTAATAGTAATACCTCTTCAGATACCGGCGATACCACATCCTCAGATGACTTTAGTGGTGACACAGCAACTGATACCAGCACAAGCGCAATCTGTGACACCACTGCGCTTGATACCTCCACTAGTGACACCACCCCAACTGATACAACTGCCGCTGACACAACTCCTGTTGACACCCC
>JBBSHY010000028.1:0-10802 GCA_038232415.1 Saccharimonadales bacterium (SeqCode)
ACTCAAGCTATTAAGTAAGGTTTTACGGCGCTGGGCAAAGCCGGCTTTGGTTAAACGGAAAAAAGCTTTCGTGTCCACATCCGGGAATAGTAATTGTGATCGGCGCTTCAGGATCAGTATCTGTGAATCAACTTTAGGCGGAGGCTCAAATAAATGTGCCTCAACTCCTGGCCCGAGACTCACCTGCCAGTAAAACTGGGCAGTCACGCTAAGCAATGACATACCGCCCGGTGGGGCAGCCACACGCTGGGCAACTTCCTTTTGCACCAGTAGAACAGCTGTTTTGGGCGAATTAGGCTCTTCGCTAATGACACGGAGAAGGTTGCTTGTCAGGTAGTATGGGATATTAGCAACCAATTTATAGGCAGGCGGCAGGCGGCTGAAGTCAAAATCCAGAATGTCCTGATTAACTACCTGTAAATTGCCGGCCGGCAAACGCCTAGATAAGTCAGCAGCCAGGTCTTTATCCAACTCTACCGCAAATACTTTATAAGCCTTTTGAATTAAAAGTTTGGTAAGGCTGCCGAGGCCGGGGCCGACTTCTAAAATTAAGTCCCTGGGCTGCACGTCCGCCGCTTCGCATATAGCCTGCAAGCTGGCCGGATCATTTAACCAATGCTGGCCGAGAGATTTTTTAGGCGTAGCGGCTACCATGGTTTACCAGTTATGGTTGCTGAGCCAGTGATTATATGATCCGGCCCAACCGCCATACCTGGAAGCATAGCCATTACACCACCGCAGCTGCGTGACAGGATTAGACACCCAGTCTGAGCCCGCGCCAGCCATCTTTGATCCCGGATAAGCCTGGCACAAACCATACGGCCCGCTAACGCTGCCGGCATTCGGCCGCCAGCCGGATTCGTGGCTGACTATATAGTCGACGTAGTTATAGTCCCCTGGGCCGATACCCGCTAGGGCCATGTCACCCTTGATGCCGCTTAGGCTGGTGCCCACTACCTTGATCTGAGTTACCGGAGCTCTGGTGAGAACTTTTTGAATAACAGTACGGCCTGTTTCCACGTTATTCGTAATTGCCACTTGATATGTGACTACTTCCTGTCCCGGTGAACCCTGCTGGCGAATAGCGCTGGTACCGTAAGCTAATGTAGCGTCATTAATTGTCTGCACAGGAGTGGCAATGTCCTGGGTTAAAGTCTCAACCTTGGTGCCCGTACGTATAAAAGCCACATGCTGGTTGACACTGATTGGTGTATTCGGCGCCGGGACAATTTGATCATTAGCTGACAATTTGATATGTTTTTCTTTGATCAGCTCGGCAACCGTAGCGGCTTGAGTCCGTGTAACCACTGGCGTGCCATACAAATCTATACTGATTGGCATTGCCCGATCAATTATAACTTGCTTACCAACAGCACCGCTATTCACGAAATTATTTACCGGATCCGTGTTTAGGCGGTCTTCAGGATACAAAGTAGCGCCCGCTGCTACGGCGATAGCCCTTGGTGTTTTGGAGGCGCTAAAAGTAAAGGTTTTGTGTGTGCCGTCAACAATTTGCACCGGCACGGCACGATAGATATTGATGCGAAACTGATCTTGATCAATGACCGCTGTAAGTGATGGTTCCACTACATCGCCTTGATTAAGCCTCAGGTGGAGCTTGGCCAGTAATATTCCAACCGTTGCTTCCTTGCTCGGCACGGTCTGCTGCTGGCGGTCATGGGAAATGATAACGATCTTGGCATCATGGGGCAGCGGTAAATTCTTTGTGCTACGGGCGACTAAATAAATACCGCCGCTTAAACTAATCAGTAAAAGAATAGTTATCACCGGTACGGCAAACGGATGCCGGCTCATCAGCTTGAACCTGCGGATACGCTTCGGCAGCCGTACCCTTCGGTAGCGAATAAACTTCAGCTTCAATATTTTAAATTTTTTGAGCATAATTCGTGTCAACTCCCCGGGGGAACCGATTCGGTTTATTGTAACAAAAAGGTCTGGACGCCACCAGGCATGGCTTACAGTTTTTCCAGAGGCGCAAAGCTAATGTTTAGCTTACGGGTACCTTTGCCCTTAAAGTAAACCACGGCCGTATCATCTTCAATTTCCATAACTGTGCCCTTACCAAATATTTGATGCCGGACACTGTCACCTTCGCTTAGGTCAGGTACATAGCGCGGTTCCCGAGCAGGATTAGCATCTGGCATGTGATCTTCTGGCGGCCGTCCGTTCTGAAATTCGCCATCAATCTCCGATAAAAAACGGCTTGGAGGATTGTGCTGTACGCCGCCATACAGCATACGGCTGGAAGCATAGGTCATATATAACTCCTGGCGGGCCCGTGTCATGCCGACGTAGCACAAGCGGCGCTCCTCTTCCATCTCGCTTTGATCATAGAGGGCTCGAGAGTGCGGGAAGATCGATTCCTCCAATCCGCTCATAAAAACCACGGGAAACTCCAGGCCTTTAGCGGCGTGCAGAGTCATAAGCTTAACAGAGGAATCATCAAAGTTGGCGCTATCCAGATCGCTTACCATAGCTACTTCTTCCAAAAAGCCCGCCAGTCCGGCGTCCTGATATTCCCTGGCCACACTCAATAGTTCACGCACGTTTTCCACGCGGCCCTCGCCTACGGCCGTGCCGTCATCGAGGCTTCGCAGATAATCTATACGGCGCAACAACGAATCAATAAGTCCCAAGACCGCTACTTCCTCGCTAATATTACGCAAAGAGTCCAGGATATTTCCCAGCTCGCTCAGTGCCTTGCGGGCTTTAGCCGTAAGTTGCCCGCATTTATCAGCATTATTTAGTGCCTGTAACAACGGGAACTGCTGAACCCGCTGCCAGTCAAAGAAGTTTTGCAGACTTTTAGCGCCAATGCCCCGCGCCGGAACGTTTACTACGCGCTCAAAACTTACCCGGTCTTCCGGCTGAAAGATCAGTCTCAGATAGGCTATTATGTCTTTTATCTCCTTACGATCATAGAAGCGCACTCCTCCAACCACGTGGTAAGGTATGCCGCCGTGTACAAATGCCTCTTCTATAGATCGGCTCTGCGCGTTAGTGCGGTATAAAATAGCGTAATCACGGTAATGACGCCGGCTGCTGTCTATACCAAGGCGTATGCGTCTAATTATGGACTCGCCCTCGGCTCTCTCGCTGTTGACTTGCAGTATTTGGACAGGCAAGCCGTCACCGCCCGCGGTCCATAAGTGTTTTTCGCTGCGCTCCGTATTCTTACTAATGACAGCGTGAGCGGCATCTAGAATGTGCTTCGTGCTGCGATAATTTTGTTCCAGTTTGATGACTGTACAGCCTTTGTAATCTTTCTCAAACTTTAAAATGTTACGAAAATTAGCCCCCCGCCAACTATAAATACTTTGCCAGTCATCTCCCACGACCGCGATGTTTTTACTTTTATTAGTTAACATGTTAACTAACTCATATTGGGCCGCATTGGTATCTTGATATTCATCAATCATAATGTATTTAAATTGCTCTTGCCATTTCTTCCGTATTTCTGGCTGGGACTTAAGCATTTGAACGGTACGATTGATCAGATCATCAAAATCAAGGGCTGAGGCTTCCCGGAGTGCCTGTTCATACAATGGATAAACTTTAGCGGCCGCCTGTCCTGCCGGATTGCCGGATAAAGCGGCATATTCCTCCGGGCTAAGCATTTCATTCTTAGCACTGCTTATCAGTCCGCTTAGGAGCCGGGCCGGAAAGGTCTTTTCGTCAATCATCAACCGCTTGCTAACCTGTTTGACGACCGCCTGGGCGTCCGACGCATCAAATATCACAAAACTGCGAGGGATGCCAATTGATTCCCCATTAGCCCTAAGCAGCCTCACGCAAATACCATGGAAAGTACCCATGTAGGGCATGAAGCCCCGGTTATCAGCATTCTCGCCGAGCAATCTGGCAACACGCCCGCGCATTTCTTTAGCGGCCTTATTGGTAAATGTAACTGCCAGAATATTAAAAGGAGTGGCTTTACCGGTGGCGATCAGATAAGCAATCCGATGCGTTAGTGTCTTAGTTTTGCCCGACCCGGCGCCGGCGGCAATCAGCAGCGGCCCCTCAGTTGTCTCCACCGCCCGTTTCTGCTCGGAGTTTAATCCCTCAAAAAGCTTCTCTAACATCTGACTATTTTAGCAAAAGGAATTATTTAATTCTGCTTTTAGCTTAGGTCGAGAAGAAATGGGTAAGCGGCTTAATGCCATGGAGCCGTATAAGGCCGGCATCCAGCGAAATGTCTACCCAGGCGACAGCCAGCAGAAAACTAAGCAAAATCCCAAGAGCTACAAAACGCTTACTCCGGCGTTTTTCAATAGTATTAATTGGCAGGAAGTACTGTTTAGTGTCTACTAATTTTTGAACTTTGGAATCATGTTCTGTTTCTTTCGTCGCCACAGCCTCAGTATCTGAAGCTTCCACGGTTAAACTGGTTTCAGCTGGCTCGTTCTTGTTAGGAAGCGTACCAGCAGAAGCTACAGTAGCTGTTTCAAGAGGGGCGGTTGCTTCTGGCTCAGTTTTAGGTTCTGAAAGATCCTCCCAGGTTTGTTCGCTCTGGACTGGCTCAGGAGTGACAGATGGTTGCAATTTATGCTTTCCCGGAGGTTGTAAGGCTAATTCTTTAGTATTTTTATCGGACTGAATCTCATTACTAATCATAGGGTCTCTTAGAACCGGGCGGTTAGTAACAATGATTGGCCTGGAAGACGATGAAGGTGCTGACTGACTTTCATGGGCCACGTCAGTTATCGGCTTAGCATCTGTTGCTTTTTTGGGCTTAGCCTTCTTAACCATGGTTTGATTCTCGATACTTAATCATCTTTTGGCCCTGTTTGGTGTAATAAGCGATAGGCGCTATCAACAATAGCCGAGAATTTGTGGTAATTAAGACTGGCACCACCAGGTAAAAGACCGTCAACCCCCTCAATAGACAATATTGCCCCTACAAATTCCGGTTCGACGCTTGCTCCATAAATAACCCGCTGGTCTTCAGCGGCTTTTTTGCCGTAGGTCTCACTAAGAATATGCCTGATCCAATTAATGGCTTTGTGGATCTCATCAGGCTTTGCCGGATTACCGGCACCAATGGCCCAGACTGGTTCATAAGCTATGACAACTTTCTCTACTTCCTCAGTGGTAAGGTTAGACAGGGCTGTTGTCAACTGATCATGGATAACGCGCTTAGTCTCGCCAGCGTTACGTTCATTTCTAGTTTCGCCCACGCAGAGAATCGGCGCAATATCATTACGAATAGCAGCCTGGACTTTATCGCGTATGATCTCTAACGTCTCGTCGAAGTAAATCCGCCGCTCCGAGTGGCCGATAATAACGTAGTGCGCTAAATCCCGCAGCATCGTGAAACTGACTTCACCGGTGTAAGCACCCTCATCTTTGTAGTAAGCGTTCTGGGCAGCCAGCCGGAATTTACGGCGATCAATTTCTAAACTGATTGGCTGCAGGCTTAATAAGCTTGGTGCCAGCACCACTTCAATATCACGATGGACCGCAATACGATCATTTAGCCTCTTCACAAGCAAGCTCGCCTCATGCGTATTGAGGTTCATTTTCCAGTTGCCGACAATAAGTGTGCGTTTCATGTTGCTTATGAATTAATTATACTCTTGCCCGAAGACTTTTTACTCCGTAGGGCTTCCAGGCCGGGTAGCTTTCTTCCTCCCATAAGCTCCAGGCTAGCCCCGCCGCCAGTCGAGACATGGCCAAAATAGTCTGTTAGCCGGCGCGATTCCACATAGCCCACGGTATCGCCGCCGCCAACTACAGTAAAAGGCTTGTGGCCAAAATCACCTAATAATGCTTCTACGATCAGCTGGGTGCCATGGGCCGTAGGACCAGTCGGCCCTTGTAAGCCTTTAGTTTCCGTCACGCCCATCGTGCCATTCCAAATGACCGTATTAGCCAGCTGTATACCGCCGGCGATAAATGAAGCGCTGAATGGACCAATATCAAGAATTTTTTCGTGTTTTTGCACGCGGCTGGCGGCGGCCGGAACCCGCTTTGGGTAATGCTGTATGTCGGCCATGGTATGCGTAGTCCATTCAACAATACGGGTTGGCGCAGTAGCGGCAATTGCTTCGGCTACCACACCGTCATGGGGAATAGCAAAAATAAAGCGGCGCTTTTTTGTTTCGGCTTCGGCCTTACGCAAAATGTCTTTGGCCACCGGCAAATCGGCTTTATCATAGAGGCTGTCGCCAACCTCAATATCACGGGCAGCCAGAAATGTATTGGCCATAGCACCCCCGACTGCCACAAAGTCAGCAATTTCGATGAAACGGTGCAGAAGGTCAATTTTATCGGCGATTTTAGCTCCGCCAACTATAGTCATAAGCGGCCGTTCCGGCTGGTGTATTACGCTGGTAATAGTATCAACTTCTTTTTCAAGCAGTAAGCCGGCCACGCTGGGCAAATGATGCGTAATTGCTTCAGTGCTGGCGTGAGCACGATGAATCACGCCAAACCCATCTTGCACGAAGACTTCCGCCAGGCTGGCTAGTTTTTGTGCAAAAGCATCGTCATTAGCTTTTTCTTCGCTATGAAAGCGCAAATTCTCGAGTAAAAGTACTTCACCTTTAGCCAGGTTGCCGGCTGCTTTATTAGCTGGCGGACCTACGCAGTCAGTAGCGAACTCCACGTTTTTATCAAGCAGCTGCTGCAAGCGCTTGGCCACCGGAAGTAAACTATTAGCTATGTCTTTAGGGCCGCTCGGCCGTCCCAAATGGGAACAAATAATCAGCTTAGCACTTCTCTCCAGCAAATAATGAATTGTCGGCAAAGATTGTTTGATACGATAATCGTCCAGGATCTTACCGTCTTCGAGCGGAACATTATAGTCAGCTCTGAGCAGAACGGTTTTACCGTCTAAATCAATATCACGAACTGTTTGTTTGGTAAACATCCCGCCCTTTATACTATTATTATTTTATTCTAGCACGCGAACCTTGATTGTGTCTGTTGTCCCAACTACGCCCGGGTGAAGACCGGAGGCAGTAATCACAATGTCTCCTTTATGGAACAATTTATGCTGCCGCAACCAATCGGTGACTTTTACGGCAGCCATAGGATCTACCGGCTGAACATAACTCTTATTACCGTACACAATAGCCAGCTGCTGAGCGGTACGCTTATCGCTGGTTACAGCAATCAGCGGAATGGCAGTGCGCCGGGCGGCAATTTGCAGAGCTATAGCTCCGGACTTGGTCTCGACTACAATCGCCTTGGCCGCTATGTCCTCTGCCAGGCTAATGACGGCTTTGCTTATTGAAGCCTGGCGGCTGTGATCTTCATTGCTGGGGAAGCTGACTTTAAGAGGCATGTGTTCTTCGGTGTATAGAATGACTCGCTTCATGGTCTGGACCGCTTCCACCGGGTATTTACCGCTGGCTGTCTCGTCGCTCAGCATCACACAGTCTGCCCCAACTATAACGGCCGAAGCTACATCTGATACTTCAGCCCGGCTGGGGCTAGGGTGTTCAGTCATTGTAGCCAGCATATGAGTGGCCACTATTGTCGGTGTAGCAAACCGCTCCCCTAAACCAATAATCTGTCGTTGAACTATGGGTACGCTTTCAGGCGGTGTCTCCACGGCCAGATCACCACGGGCAATCATAACGGCATCACAGGCTTTTATAATTTCTTCTATATGATCAACAGCCGCTTTGGTCTCAATCTTGGCGATGACTTTAGCAGCACTATTCATAGACCTTAGAAGGTTTTTCAGGGTAGTAATATCTTCGGCGGTCTGCACGAAACTAAGAGCTACATAATCAATATCCTGAGCCGAACCATACACCAGATCAGCCCGGTCTTTGGCAGTAATGATATCACCGGCAAAGTCCGTATCCGGCAGGTTTATGCCTTTTCGTTTTATAAGTATGCCGTCATTTTCCGCTTCAGCATAGACTACACCCTTACGGACACTGGTCACAGTTGTCTGCACTTTACCGTCATACAAATAAATTCTTTCGCCGCGTTTGACCTTCTTGCTTAAATCATATTGCGTAGGTAAGTGGCCGGTAACCGCAAAATCAGATTTGTAACCAAAGCTCAGCCCCTGTCCTTTCGCCACATTAAAAATGCCGTCAAAATCACCCAGCCGAATTTTAGGCCCTTGTAAGTCCTGGATAATAGCAACTGGCTTACCGGAGGCCGCGCTGGCTTTACGAATCCATTTAATCTGACGAGTCCGCTCGTCCGGCGTACCATGACCAAAGTTAAGACGAAAGCCGTTCGCTCCCCTGCGTAGCAGGGCCAGAATAGTTTCATAGCTATCTGACGACGGCCCTACTGTAACAATAATTTTAGTACGCTTAAATCGGCTTAGCGGCACATTCGGTATAGTATTTTTTAGCTGCATATCTGTCGCCCCGCCCGGCTTATAATCAGTGTTTTATCATAAGTAGTAAAAGTATAAGCTAAGTATATAATGCGCAGCTAATAATGTAAAAGACTGCTTAAAAATAAGAGTCAGTTTTAATATTCTTCTGTGCTAATACCGCTCAGTACAAACACTACAGCTAGCAGAATCATTGAGACAATACCTCCTAGCAGAGCTAACTGCAGAGTCATCGTCTCGTTTTTTTCAACTTCACGCAATGACCGGCCGCTCAGCACATAGTAATTCTTGGCAGCGACGCTCACGGCCGCCACCCGCACGTTCTTTTGGGGCTGCCAGGTTACGGCATTATAATCTTTCCCCTTAGCAGCAGTCAGTAAACCGATCAGTATCTTGGGGACATGACCGTTTAAATAGCCTGAACCGGTTACAACGCGTCCGGTTTTGTCATAGATAATCGTAAAAGGAGCCAGGCTGGTAGCTATATTGACGCTTCCATATACTTGTCCCAAAGCTAGGTTATCGTGATTTAGTGCTGCTGCGGTATCTTCAGCTAGTTGTATCTGCGGGTAATTGGCATCGCTGCGCTGGACTTGCTGGGCTACGGTATATATAGTACCGAATAATACTACCAGGGTAATAGCCACGAAAAGCCAGGGAAGAAGCTTCTTCATAAGAATACAATTATACCATACTTTACGCGATTCGCACTACTAAGCTAGGAATAAAAAATACTAATGCAAACCTGGAATACTACTGGTTAGCAGCGTTATACTCAGGTGTTCGTTGCACTTAAGCCTGAATAGATTTATATTATCTCAATATCATGACTTTATTCCTCGTAATTCTTCTGCTGGCGCATTCCGCGCTATTTTCGGGCCTGACTATAGGGCTTATGAGTTTAAGTACGCATGATGTAAAACGCAAAAAGGATTTAGGTGACACCAGTGCCGCCAAGATTTATCCTTTGCGCAAACAAGGGAATTTGCTGATTGTTACTCTAATGGTAGGTAACGTAGCTGCTAACGCCATTCTTTCTGTTTATCTGGGAAGTATTGCTCCAGGACTTATTGCCAGCATTGTTGCCATAACGTTGATTGCTGTATTCGGAGGTATAATTCCCCAGGCAATTTTTTCGAGGCATGCTTTTCGCTTAAGCGCTTCCTTCGCGCCGCTTATGCAATTTTATCTATATTTACTTTACCCTTTTTGTAAACCTATGGCGTGTGTACTCGATAAGTTATTGGGCGAAGAACTAGCGGTAATATATAGCCGCAAGGAGTTACTGCAAATTCTTGAAGAGCACGCCGAAGATAAGCGGAGCGAAATAAAGCGTGACGAAGAACGGATTGCCCGAGGCGCGTTGACGTTTGGAGATAAGTTTGTTAAAGACATAATGACCCCTCGCTCGGTCATGCAGACATGCGAAGCATCCACAGAAATCAACCCAGATAACATAGATAAGTTACAAAAAACCGGATTTTCCCGGATATTCGTAACCGATGGTTCACCCGACAAGATTATAGGCACTGTACATATTCATGCCTTGCTAGGTTCGGCTAATCTGGGCAAACGTATGAAGGAGATATGTGATAAACCCTTTTTCATTCATGAAGATGATCTGCTAGATAACGCCCTGAATGCCTTTTTAAAAACAAAGCATCACTTATACGGTGTAGTAAACCAGTTCGAAGAAGTTGTCGGCGCGGTGTCTATAGAGGATGTAATAGAAGAAATAACCGGACGGGAAATAGTCGACGAATTTGACCAATATGACGATCTGCGTGCCGTAGCCCGCAAACATAGCACTAAAGCCCTCAATAGAGATGACGTTTAGTTCTATGCGCCCTTTATAATAATGACTTGGTGATCCCGCGGAGAATCGAACTCCGATTGCCAGGATGAAAACCTGGTGTCCTAGCCGTTAGACGACGGGACCACGCCTTAGACATTTTAGAACTGGTACACCTTATAATAACAGATGTAAAAATAAAATCCCCCTCCCACACAACAGAGGGGGATTGATTTAGAGATTTTTGTATTTAGAGCGGCCAGTCAATGCCTTTTAACTGCTGGTAAGTTTAGCACAAAAGCTGGTTTTGCGCTAGTGCTTATCCACAGGTTTCTTACTGGCGGCTCAATCGGCGGCTAAGCAAGTATCGGTAAGCTACAGCACTTATAGCTGTTACGGCTCCAAACAGGAGGGCAACATTCCCAGGTCCCACGTTTATCAGGCTGGTTGGTGCGCTGCTTACAGTAGTAGTTGGTGGTGCCGCTGGTGGAGGAGTTGATGGAGGAGTTACGGGTGGAGGAGTCACTACAGGAGGCGTGTTCGGACTAAAGGTAACATTCTTACTACACTGAGGGCCGTTAGCCGTCTTATCCTCGCCATTGACATCGAAGTGTGCAGTGGCGCTTATGGTGTAAGTGCCGGCAGCGGCATACTGGTGGGTTTGGCCGACAGCAGTGCTGG
>JBBSHY010000029.1:0-10606 GCA_038232415.1 Saccharimonadales bacterium (SeqCode)
ATTCAATCTGTCGAAACAGATCAAACTGACTTAATTTTAAAACAATTCAAGTGTGTCGACTTATATCGAAATATAAGTGACACTAATGAACTGACGTTGATTTGCACTATTCAATTTTTAACGTCCAAATGGCCGATTTAGAGAGACTAAAAGAAGCCCACCGTCAAACCATTCATATAATCATACTCCCTTTATACCGCTTCGGTCAAGGGGTAAATGAACTAAAATGATGTATTCATTACTATGTTACTAGTGGTAGTAAAGCCGAGACATATTGTTGACAATTAAGATATTTATAGTATGTTGAGTATAATGACTGAGTTTTTACCACCTATTCCTGGTGCGCCAGAGCCTAACCCTGTTAAACCAGAGCCAGACAACCAGACAAATATACCTTGGCCAAAAATACTCGTAAGGGGTTTAGCTGCAGTGGTTGTCTCGGCAGCAGTAGTAGCCTATAAGGATCTCCATGACGACCTAACTGAAGTTAAGCACCAACTTAGCGCCCAGACAGAACGCCTACGAGCACAAGGATCTCAGCTTCATAGAGTAGCTGATATATCTGGCCAAACTCTGGGCATTGATACTGCCACTATCACTGGCGCCGGGTTAAGAAACCCACGGTCTTTAATAGACTTTGGCAGCACTGTTAGTACCAGCCGGAGCGATGAACTAGCAAGATCATCACTATCACTAATGGTACGAAAAAAAGGTAGTAAAGACAGCTGGCAGCAAACATGTAATGGCGCTAAGGTACGACTTTATAACAATGATTACGTAGAAACGGCTGGCCACTGCTTAAACTATTCTTTCCACATTCCCAAAAATGATAAACATACAGCAGAAAATATTATCAATACCGACCCTTACGAATATAGTGTCGCCCGTCCTGCTAACAACGTAAAGGACCCCGCTTTCAATGTACCTATAGGTATAATCACGGGAGCGTCTGTGCCTTTAGACTATACAGACACTGAGTACAATACTGATGTGACTTTGCTAAAGATAAAACCCCTCAAGACGCCTTCTCAGGTACAATCCTATACCAGAGTGCCGGCCCTTGATATTAACAACACCGATAAACAGCCTATACAAGGAGAGGAGGTAGCGCTTTACAGTACACCTGTATCCGTTGGCCAACTTGCCGTAGCAGCCAAAGGTATTTATTTAGGCAGCAGTACTTATCCAGGCAGTCCGAGTGATTCTGAAAGAATATATGATATTGTAGGCCTAAAAGTGAGCGACGCCCGGAAAGACCCCCTGGAATTTGGCGGCAGCGGCTCATTTTCCAACACTGCTTCTGGCTATAAGCTAGGCCCTTATGTAAGGGGGGTCACCGACCCTAGAGTTACGCATGAACCAAGGAGCGAGAATAGTACTGCGCAACAAATGAGAGACTCCACTATTAGCCGTCTAAAACTAGAGAAAGATTTAGAGATAGATTTGTCTACCTATACAGATATAGGTTTCTTCACAAAGGGTTCAGCAACTATCAATAAAGCTCTGGTCTCAGGCCTAAAATATATGGCCAAGCCGTCCCTAAAACCCAAAAAAGTTCATGTCAAATAAGCTAACAAACGTGTATTAACTAATCAGTTTCGGCCACTGTTTCAGGTATTTCTGGTGGCTCTTCTTCCAGTTCGACTTCGTCGGCTTTGTCGACCAGAGCTAGGGAAACTACCTGATCGCCATCATTTAAGCGCATAATGCGGACACCTTGGGTGGCGCGGCCAAGCGCCGATATGTCTTTAAGGCCCAGGCGGATAGTCTGGCCTTGCTGGCTTATGATGATTATTTCCTGGCTATCGTCTTCGCCTAGAGTCTTAACACCAACCAGGTCACCAGTTTTACTATTTACAACGGCTGAACGGATACCGACACCGCCGCGGGCATGCGGCGTGAACTGGGCTACCTTGGTACGCTTGCCATAACCAAATTTACTGATGACAAATATGCTGGAGCCCTCTTCGACGATATCCATACCTATTACACGGTCACCGGGGCGCAACCTAATACCGCGCACACCACGGCTGACACGTCCCATTGGCCGGGCGCCGCTTTCATGAAAGCGAATAGCCTGCCCAAGCGAGGTCGAGATAACAACTTCGTTGTCCCCGGTGGTCATCCGGATCCACTTCAACTCGTCGCCGGCATCCAGGTTGATGGCAATCAGGCCGCTGTTACGGACGTTCTGGTACTGTTCAAACGGTGTTTTCTTGACAACCCCGCGGACGGTACACATGATCAGGTTCTTAGCATCGTGGGTCTTACTGACATTAATCACGCTGGTAACTGTCTCTTGCGGCTGCAACTGCAACAAGTTAACAATAGCCACACCTTTAGCATTCAGGCCGACGGCCGGCACCTCGTAGGTCTTCAGGCGGAAAACACGCCCCTTATTGGTAAAAAATAGCAGAAAGTCGTGCGTCGAAGCATTGACGACATGTTCAATGACATCTTCTTCACGGGTAGACATCCCCCGGCGACCTTTACCGCCGCGGCCCTGCTTCTTGTACTCGCCAAGCGGGCTGCGTTTAATGTAGTTGGCCGCTGTTAGTGTCACGGCGACTTGCTCGTCGGCAATCAGATCTTCATCACTCATTTTGCCTAATTCATTAGGTATGACTCTGGTGCGGCGCTCATCCCCATACTGTTTTTTGAGTTCCAGCAGTTCATCTTTGACAATCTTGAGGATCTTTTTCTCGTCTGCCAGAATGGTTTCAAGTTTCTCGATCAGTTTAATCAGTTCGGCCAATTCGTTCTCAATCTTTTGGCGCTCCAGACCCGCCAAGGTACGCAGCTGCATAGCCAGGATAGCTTTGGCCTGGATGTCGCTCAACCGGAATTTTTTAATAAGGTTAGCGGCTGCCTCTTCAGTGGTATTGCTGGCGCGGATTACAGCAATCACCTCATCAATATGATCAAGAGCAATTTTGAGACCTTCCAGGATATGGGCGCGCTCGCGGGCTTTTCTCAGCTCAAACTCAGTGCGACGCCTGACAACTGTCCGGCGATGTTTAATGTGTTCCTGAAGTATGTCCTGCAAACCAAGAACTCGTGGCTGAATGCCGTCAATCAGAGCCATCATATTGAAATGAAAGCTGGTTTGCAAAGGCGTCAGCTTATAGAGCTGGTTCAGTAATTTCTTGGGGTAGGCATCTTTTTTAAGATCTATGACAATCCGGACGTCGCCACGCGCTGTTTCGTCACGCAGGTCGCTAATGCCGGTTAGCTTCTTGTCGCGCACCAGATCAGCTATTTTAATAACCAGGTTCTCTTTGTTCAGGGCATACGGTATTTCAGAGATTATGATCTGGGTGCGGGCTTTTTTATTCTCGACGATTTCAGCAATGCCGCGGGTTACTACCCCGCCCCGGCCGGTAGCATAGGCTGTCCGGATAGATTCTTTACCGTAAATTACCCCGCCGGTGGGGAAATCAGGACCTTTGACATGCTCCAGTAAATCATCAAGCGTAGCTTCTGGATTATCAATAAGTGTAATTTCGGCGTCCACCAGTTCAGTAAGGTTATGCGGCGGAATATTGGTGGCCATACCCACAGCAATACCTAGCTGGCCGTTCAGGATAAGGTTAGGCAACTTAGCCGGCAGAACAGCAGGCTCCTGGGTCGTGCCGTCATAGTTATCACGAAAATCGACTGTCTCTTTATCTATGTCGGCTAGCAGCTCATCGGCCAGACGGGCCATTTTAGCCTCGGTATAACGATATGCGGCCGGCGGGTCGCCGTCCATGGAGCCGAAGTTACCCTGCCCGTTAACCAACATATAACGCATAGCCCAGGGCTGTGCCATACGCACCATGGCATCATAGATGCTGGAGTCACCGTGAGGATGATAGCGAGCCATAACGGCACCGATAACATTGGCGCTTTTGCGGTGGCGGGCACCGCTGCGCAAGCCGTCTTCATTCATGCTATATAAAATGCGCCGGTGTACGGGTTTTAAACCGTCTCTGACGTCAGGAAGGGCCCGATCAATGATAACACTCATAGAATAACGCAAATAGCTATCTTCCATGACGTTTTCGACGCTGCGAAGCTCGACGCTGCGAGAGTGCCCCGAATCCATTACATCAGCAGCATTTTCCACGCCCCGGCGGCGCTCTTCCATAGAAATTTCCGGAGTTGGTTCATTAAACTGGTTAGTCTCTTCCGGCATTTCCGGTATCTCTTCATCCTGTTCGTCGGCCATTTAGATATCCAGGTCCTTTACGAATTTGGCGTTGGCCTGTATGAAGCTTTTTCGGAGTTCCACCTCTGTACCCATAAGCTTATTAAAGATAGCGTCGGCCTTCTCGGCATCAGCGACCTTAACCTGGACAAGCACACGTTTTTCGGGGTTCATAGTTGTTTCAAACAGCTGCTCGGCATCCATTTCGCCGAGGCCTTTATAACGTTTTTGCTCGACAAAGCCGGCTTGCTTATGACGTTCGTCGGTCGGTTCGACCTTGGCGGCTTCTTTCTGCCGTTTGGCGATTGCTTCGTCCAACACTCTGTCCAGCTCAATTTCGTCATATATAAAGACACTGGATTTGCGGCCAGGTTTAACAAGTTCAAACAGCGGCGGTTTAGCCAGGTACAAGTGTCCGCCGTCCACAACCGGCAGCATATAACGGAAGAAAAAGGTCATTAGCAGCGTTGATATGTGGCTGCCGTCTACGTCAGCATCCGTCATGATTATTATCCGGTCGTATCTTAAACCGGCCACATCAAATGATTCTTCTATACCGACGCCCATGGCTTTAATCAGGCTAACGATCTCATTATTAGCCAGCATTTTATCAAGCCTGGCACGCTCTACATTTAAGACCTTACCCCTTAACGGTAAAATAGCCTGGCTTTTACTGTCCCGGCCCGACTTAGCGGATCCACCGGCTGAATCGCCCTCTACCAGATATAATTCAGAGTCTTTAGGATCTTTATTGGAACAGTCGGCAAGTTTACCGGGCATGCTGGCCCCATCCAGGACGCCTTTTCGCAAGATGTTATCCCGGGCAGCACGGGCAGCCTTACGGGCGCGGGCTGCCAATAAGGCCTTGCCGACAATTTTACGGGCCACGCCGGGATGCTCTTCTAAGTAATAATTAAGGTGTTCAGCCAGTACCTGCTCTACAATGCCCCGGACTTCAGGATTACCGAGTTTGTTTTTAGTCTGGCCTTCAAACTGGGGATCAGGTAGTTTTACCAGGATAATGGCGGTAAGGCCTTCCCGGGTATCCTCACCGGATAAATTCTCTTCTTTCTCTTTAAGCAAGCCTTGTTTACGGGCATAGTCATTGACTACTCTTGTTAAAGCAGCACGAAACCCCGTAAGATGAGTGCCACCGTCGGGGTTAAGAACATTATTAGCAAAAGACTTGATAGTTTCGGTGTAGGCATCGGTGTACTGCATAGATATTTCTACTTGTACCTCTTTGAACGTTTTATCGACATAAAAAATGTCGTCATCAACTACTTCTTTACCAATGTTTAAATGTTTAACATAGCTCTGAATACCGCCTTCAAAATAGAAGCTGTAACGCTTACCCGTTTTTTCGTCCTCCAGACTGGTATGAATACCTTTGGTCAGATAAGCCGCATGACGCAGCCGGTCTAAAATAACCTCGTAATTAAATTTGGTACTCTCGAAGATCGTTTCATCTGCGTAAAATGTAATCTCTGTACCGGTCTTATCAGTCTTACCGATTTCTTTTAAGTCAGCGAGCGGCACTCCGCGTTCGTATTCCTGCTGATGAATTTTGCCATCGTAGTGAATGGTTATAACTAATTTTTGGGATAATCCGTTGACTACACTCACGCCCACACCATGCAGGCCCCCTGAAACCTTGTAACCGCCGTCACCAAATTTACCGCCGGCATGCAATACGGTTAATACCGTTTCAACTGTGCTTTTGCCAGTCTTGGGATGAATATCGGTCGGAATGCCGCGGCCATTATCATTAACGGTAATACCGCCATCAGCCAGCATCTTCACAGATATTTGGGAAGCGTGCCCTGCCAGGGCTTCATCGATACCATTATCGACAATCTCCCATACTAAATGATGCAGTCCTTCTATACCTGTACCGCCAATGTACATACCCGGACGTTTACGGACAGGTTCCAGCCCTTCCAAAACAGTAATCTGTTCAGCCGAGTAGCTGTTTTTTTTCGTTTTACCCTCTGCCACTATTCACCCCTAAAGTTCTTCGACCATTTATTATTTATCTATTATTTTATTCCCACTGACTCTTATTATAACTAATCTAAAGCCTGCGGACAAACGGCAGTTTGTAATTTAACTGAAATGGTTAATGAGAAAAAATTTGCATAAATTACTTTGGCTATGTTTAACTATATTTGTACTAAATTAAAACCAAAAATATGTTTGAAAAACTTCTTGCTGTCCTCCCCTACAATCCCAGCCTGATCCACCAGCTGAGCTTCTATTCCAGGCGTATGCACCAAGAGGCGGCTATCCGCCGTACCGGTCTGATATTTTTGGTACTGACTTTTATGGTACAGTTTTTTGCGGTGCTTAGTCCACCCCAGTCAACTTCCGCTTTTTCTTCCAACGACCTTATTAATAACGGCTTTGGTTCAGCTGCCGAAGCCGCCAGGCATTGCCGCAATAATACTGAAAATTATGGTGACGTTATGCAAACCTATGGTATTACCTGTGCTCAGATAGGCAGCGCGTCCACCATAACTATCGCCTCGACAAATCATGGCCGCAATCTTTACTCAATGGGTCATCTTCCTTATGGATTGCCTGGCGAAACACCGGTGCGAATTAGCGGTAAGACTTTCTACTTCCGATTTTTGTGGGGTTGGGACAGAGGCCACGCTACCCATTACAGGGCTTTACGGGTTACAGCTACAAACGGCAAGATCTTTTACATACTTTATCTGTGTGGCAACTTGGTTAGTAACGGCATTCCGGCACCGTACGCTCCGCCACCACCTCCTCCGCCACCGCCACCGCCGCCTGCTCCGCCGCCTACGCCTATTTCAATTGCACCGCCTCCAGCTGCTGCACCAACTCCGCCGCCCCCTGCGCCGCCACCACCTCCTCCGCCACCGCCACCGCCGCCTGCACCTTGCCAATACAATAACGCCCTGGTCAGTTCCGACGTTAACTGTAAACCCTGCGACAAAGGTATTAGCAGTCAGGACACCTTGGCATGCGTGGTTGTCCACAAAGCCGCCACTAATGTTACTGCTAATATAGCCGACGCCAATGGGACGACTGCCAATGCGGGTAACGTCATAACTTATACGCTATCGGCCCAGAATAATGGCAAGTCTACCGTCGAAAAATTTGTTTTTCAGGAAAACTTAAGTGACGTACTGGATTATGCTGATGTAAGTGACCTGCATGGTGGCAATATCGATGCCAACAAGATTGCTATCTGGCCCGGTGTTAACATTGAAGCCGGTCAGACCGCCACAGTGCAGATCACGGTCAAGATTAAAGACCCTATTCCGCAGACACCTGCTGATCCCGGCGACCCGGGCCATTTTGACCTGACTATGACCAACGTCTATGGTAATGCCATTAACATTAAGCTGCCAAGCACCCCGGCTAAGGCCATTGAAGTGGCCACAACCACCAGCCTGCCCAACACCGGGCCCGGAACCAGCTTATTCATAGCGGCCAGTACCGTCATGATTGCCGGCTATTATTATGGCCGTGCCCGTTTATTGTCCCGTGAAAGTAACTTGGCGCTTAAAGAAACCCGTTAAGCCTTTAGCTTTTAATAATAAGGAGCAAAAAAATTATGTCAGAAGAATTTCCATTCAAACCCGGAAGTAACCCCGATATTTTCGCAACCAACCATCTTTTGCCTACACCCGAACAGGCTGAGCCGCTCAGGTCAGGTGAAGCCGATCCTAAGCAGGCCATCATCGAAGCTCCTAGGACAATCGCCGAAAGTGCCCAGTCCGAATTGCAGCCTAATCCTCTAGAGGCACTCCAAGCCGCCGAAAGTGCCCAGTCCGAATTGCAGCCTAATCCTCTAGAGGCACTACAGGCCGCCGAAAAAGCCGCTCAACCTGATGCACCCTCCCCGCGCTTTCTTAATCGTGAACTCAAATTAACTAATCTAAGACGAGAGCTAAAGGAGATACGGCGTAGCCTGCCCCTTAGCCAACGCATATTTAGCCATGTAATTCATCAGCCTGCCGTACGGGTCGCCAGCGAAGCCGTTGGTAAAACTTTAAGCCGGCCTACCGGACTGTTGGGCGGCGGCTTAGTTGCCTTCCTGGGAACCACCGGTTATCTGTATCTAGCCCGGCATCTCGGTTTTACTTATAACTACTTGGTCTTTCTGATACTACTCGCCGGCGGCTTTATCCTTGGACTGGTTATAGAAATGTTTATTCACCTGACGCCCCGTTTCCATCGTAACTCAACAGATTAGATACCCTCTACTTAGCTTGACGAAACGAACCGTCGCGGTCGATAAATATAGTATCGCTAGATCCCGATTGCAGATCTATATCATGTTCGATTAATTTGGCAGATTGGTGAGGTGGGTTATTAATATCAGTGGCTGGTTTCGATGAATTAAGCTCTTGCTTGAGCTCAGCCGCAATCTGGTCAACCTCGTTCTGTTCAATCTCGTTACTAGAGATATTCTTAGTAGCAGCCGTATCTACTTGGGCGCCTCCGGCAGGTGACGTCTGGACTGGAGTAGGGGGTTGAAATACTTGCGGTGGCGATGTATTAACAGTCTGTGGCTGTGCCAGCGAACCGCGGGTGTGCTGACTGTTAATCGCCGGCCCTGCGGTTGACACTGTTCCGCTCTGGCGCTTGCTCAACCACTCGTCTAGGAATGACGAGCCGCCAGGCTGCGCCGGACGCTGTAGTCCCGGTGTAGCCACACCACCGGCCGGGGCGGCCGGAATTGAGGTGTTACCGGCTGGCAACGTTCCAATAGCTGCGCCAGCCGGCAGCTGCTCTCCCTTAGTGGCCATACGTTCGTTTATCTCTTTTTCGATGCTGGCCTTAGGGCGGCCGTACTTAGCTGCTGTCAGCTGTTTTAGGGCCACCGCCAAACGCGGATTTGGTGTACCCAATGGGGGTAATGTAGCCATGCTAAACGGGTGAGTTGGCACGCCCCCGATCAGTGACCGAGTAATAGTATTGTAGTTCGGAACACGCAGCAAATCATCGCCGTCAAATGTCGGTTGAAAATACTGGCCTAGCGATTCAACATCATTCTGGCCGATGCGAAAAGCCACAATGGTACCCATGTTACCAAACACTGCATCGCGGATTTCCTGTGTCAGCTGAGTGGTAAACTGGTTGGCTACGATAAGGTTAAGATGATACTTTCGGGCTTCGGACATAATCGTCGCAAAACTATCAGTCGAAAAGTTCTGGAACTCATCGACATACAGGCTGAAGTCCACCCGCTGGTCTTCCGGTATATCTGACCGGCTCATAGCCGCAGCCTGAAATTTCATAACAAACACCATGCCGAGCAACTTGGAGTTCAGCTCGCCGGTCCGGCCTTTGCTTAAATTGACCAATAAAATCTTTTTATTATCCATGATATCGCGCAGGTCAAAAGCACTTTTAGTTTGTCCGATAATGTGGCGCATCATCTCGTTACTTAAGAAAGCACCGAACTTGCTCACAAACCAGCTGGTAACTTCACCAAAGTCATTAGACCTTTGGCTGGCCGGCACTTCTTTCTGCCAGAACTCCAGCACGTTCATGTCTTTTACATGTTGTAATTTTTGCTGAACGAACTTCTGATCACGAAATAACTTCGGTATATCCACAAAGGTGCCGCCAGCCGGATCGGCCATAATAGTTAGGGCGGCATTCCGGAACATATGCTCGTAGCGTGGGCCCATTATGCCTTGATGTTGTGGATCATACAATTTAATCAACATATTAAGGGCTTCCTGAATCAAGAAGTCTTTTTGATCGGGGTTTTTATATTCGAACAAATTAAGTCCCATAGGATATTCCATGTCAGCGGGCGAAAAATAAATAACGTCTTCTGTGCGCTCTTTTGGTACCATCGACAATAGCTTCTCGGCAGTGTCGCCATGTGGGTCAACAAAGGCAAAGCCGTTACCATTCAGCATGTCCTGTAAGGCTAAATTCTCAAGAAAGGTTGATTTACCGGTGCCCGTCTGCCCCACCACGTACATATGCCGCTGGCGATCACCCAGCCCTAGACGTATCGGCTTCTTGGCACCCCTGAACAAGTTGTAGCCTAGCAACAGACCCTCTTCAGGTATGTTACGCGGGCCGTCGACCTGTTTTGAATCCTGCCTGGCTAGTTGCGAAGTTGGTATATTACCTTCGTCAGGAAAATGAAAGAGAGTTGCCAGCTCAACCGAATTTAATATGTTTTTCTTACTATGTTGTGGGAAAAACCGCATGATATAAGCCGTTATTAAAGTGTCGATGTCTTTAGCCGGTGTATACTTAAAGCCGTTTTTACCCGGCGAATCGTACAGCTGGAAGCTGGCGACAACATTAGCCAGAATTGCCTGAGCCCGCTGACTGATGTTGGCTGAGGCTACAATCCTAATAACCACCTCATAACCAGGATGGCGGGTTTTTTCATCTATAGCATCTAGCGTA
>JBBSHY010000030.1:0-10562 GCA_038232415.1 Saccharimonadales bacterium (SeqCode)
CCTGCTTCCGGCGAGAAGTTATACGCGACCCCGTTTATCGTCTCATTCGGAGTTGTGTGAATATAGGCGGCAGCTTCTGAAACTTTCCAGTCTTTTTGGTCAGGCACATAGGTAAAAGGCTCGGCTTGGGCGGCGATGTTTACGTTTACGTATTTTTTGGCTTCTTTGGCCGCTTTTTGGGCCCAAAGCCCGTTGACAATATAATCGGCTGTATCTGTACTGCCGGCCAAATTCATCGGGATAGCAGAGAATTGCCCGGTTGCGCCGCCTTGCAGGAATAAAACTTTATAATTACCGGGTATTTGCATTAACTCCCTTAAGTCTGATTCAGTCTCTTCGGCAATATGGATAAATTCCGGGCTGCGGTGGCTAATTTCCATGACGCTCATGCCATGGCCTTGCCAATCAAGCATCTCCGCTGCCGCCTGGGTGAGCACGGATTCCGGCAGCATGGCAGGGCCAGCGCTGAAATTATAAATCCTCATATCCTTTCAATTATAGAGCATTGTTCTATAATTCACGGGGTATGGTGAAATTAGTCGGTATTTTGAATATAACGCCGGATAGTTTTAGTGACGGCAACCTGTTTTTAGAGCCTGATAAGGCACTGGAGCAGGCCAAACAGCTGTTTAGAGATGGTGCCAGTCTAGTCGATATAGGCGCCGAAAGCACGCGTCCGGGTGCCAAGCCTTTGTCCGCAGCCGTGGAATGGCAGCGGTTGGAGCCAGTTTTGGACCGGCTGATGGCAGTATATCCCGGCCGGCTATCTCTTGACACTTACCATCCGGAAACGGCCAAAAAGGCTCTGGAAATGGGGGATATTATCATAAATGACGTTACCGGCATGAATAACCCAGCCATGATCGAAACGGTGGTCAGGTATCAAGCTACCTGCATCATCAGCCATCTTCCAGGCGCGGACATCCAGGCAGCCCACCAGGGGAAATTACTTGATGATATGCAACAAGTAACAAGCGACTTATTAGCAAAAGTGACGCTGCTGGAATCGAGGGAACTCGGCAGGGAACAAATTATTCTTGATCCGGGCATTGGTTTTGGCAAAACACCCGACCTTAATTGGCAATTACTAAGATTTGCCGAAGAAGTGCCGGATTATCAGGTTATGATAGGCTATTCGCGTAAACGTTTCCTGGGAGATAAGCGGCTGGAGCTTGAACATAACCTAGCGTCTGGCAGGATTGCCGTAGAGAGTGGTGCGGCCTATCTGCGGGTGCACGATGTCGCCGGCCACCGACAGTTGCTATACTAGAGCCTACATGCTGAATGACCTATCCGCTATCAATATCCTGTACCTGCTGGTGTCGATTATTATCGCCCTGTCGATACACGAGGCTATGCATGCCTTCACAGCGCACTGGTTGGGCGATACCACAGCCCAGGAAGAAGGCCGTTTAAGCCTGAATCCCCTCCGGCATATAGATCCTATGACCACTGTGCTGCTTCCTATCATCACCTTGGTCATTTTCCATGTACCGATCCTGGCGGCCAAGCCGGTGCCGTTCAACCCGGCACGGGTGAAATATGATGAGTTTGGCGGAGCATTGATTGCCGCCGCCGGCCCGTTTATCAATCTCGCGTTAGCGATAATTGCCGCGCTGTTTCTGCGTGTAGTGCCCGCCGGAGCAGGGTTAGGAGATCTTCTTAGCACATTTGTCATTTTGAACGTGGCGATTTTTGTTTTCAATATCATACCGATCCCGCCGCTGGACGGCTCCCGCGTGCTCTATGCCTTCGCGCCGGAGCCCGTGCAAGACTTAATGCGTCAGATTGAACCGTACGGCCTGTTCATAGTCTTTGGGCTGGTGCTAACAGGGGTTTTAGTGCCGCTGATTAATAATCTCAATAACGGCATCCTACAGCTGCTGCCATAGCGTATAATTTTAGTAGTCGGGTAGGGCCTAAAAAACTCCACCGCCGGGCGAATGATTATCTGATACCAATCATTAGGGAGCTCAAGATTTGTGGCCGCTGTGGCAGTTACGTGCGAGCACCCACCTGAGTTTTCTCAGGTGATCAAACCCGGTGCCCGACGTTTCATTTCACCTACCGAAGTTTATTCTTTAACAGACGCGGAAGAAGCGGAAGCCTTAATAGTGAGGAGCGCCTTCCTTGAGTAATTGGCTGTTTTTTACGAAGTGAAAGCCCAGATGTTTCATTCGGACTATATATCGGTTAAGCGCATGGACTGTTTTTCTGTTATCCCACAGACCGCCGTCATGGGCTAACTCAATCGTGCCTGGACGGGCGTGCCGGACAAGCCAGTTAACTGCCCCGCCTGTAGTTGAGTTGTGTATAAAGGCTTGCTCGAAACTGTTCGACCACACAACGGAGGTCTCGCCCCAATATCGTACTGCCCGGATAATCCGTGGATCGTTTCGCCCCAGACCGACCGGTTCCCGAAATAACGCCGGCCAGATACCCAGCGTTTCTTTAATGGTTTTTGCGCCGTCAAAGATTTCCTGGGAAACGCCTTTGCCGGGAACCTTCACGCCATTTTCTAGATGGCCCGGATCTTGGGAAGGCAGGTCGGTCAGGTGAGGGTGAGTCATGGTGTGATTGCCGATTTCGTGGCCGGCAGCTTTCACTTTTAGCGCCATTTTCTTGTGAGCTAAAACATTCTTACCGACCATGTAAAACGTCGCCTTAACGTGATTACGGCTCAAAATATTCAGTACCTCCTGCGTGATAGGTCCAGGCCCGTCATCGAAAGTTAGGGCAATGTGTTTTTTACCATGCGTATTCACACTGCTAATACTTGCCTGCGCCTGGGCGCTTTCTGCCTGTAAAGGACCGGTTTCAAGAGCAGCTCCCATGGAGCTGAGCGCAAGTGTCGCAGCGAATATTTTGACAGCGTTTCTTGTTCGGCGCCCTAGGTTATCGATTTTCTTTTTGAACTCGCCAGGCTCCGCTGCGCCCTGATCTGTTTCTATGGTGACCGGATCTGCCTCAATGCCAGTCGGGAATTCTCTAAGTGCTCCTTTAGTTGCGTCGAAGGCCTTTGCCGTTATCACTTCAGGGCCGGCTTCAATACCTACGGGTTCATTAATTGGCTCCCTATTAATCGTTATAGTGTTGGTATTTGGACCTGCTTCGGCACTCATCATATCATTCTCGCTACTTAATCGTACTATTATAACATAACCTGTATAAGTTTGTCTAGTCTATAATTTATAATAACCTCCATTACAGATCAGTTATAATAATCGCATCGGGGTGTAGCGCAGTTGGTAGCGCGTACGGCTGGGGGCCGTGAGGTCGCAGGTTCAAGTCCTGTCACCCCGACCAATAAGTATTTTGTCTAAATCCACCATCAAGTCATAGGGTGGATTTAGTGTTATAACAGGGGTAGTATCGTTTCCAGCACGTAGGTTCGTAACAAATTCGTTACATATAGCGTTCAGGACTACAATATCGTCCTCATGTAGCAGGTCTAACAGTTTAGATTTAGTGAGTTCGTAGAACTCTTGTGGCATTGGTAACGCTGTATCAAGCTCTGCCAGTGCTTCTTTATTCTCGTCAATACTCTCTTGGGCTAAATCTACTAACTGCTTGTAGTGGTCTAGGCGACCCTTATGGTGTTTTTCGTAAGCCTTTGGATCAGCGACTTGAAAGTCCAGCAAGCGAGTGTACTGTTTGTCGTTAGTACGCTTATCTTCTTTAGCTTGGTTAAGTTTACGTTCCAAAATTGCTCGCCGAGAAGCAATGCGTGATTCGAGCCTGCCTATATACATCTGATATGCTTCTTCGCTTTGTTTGGTTAGGTGGCGTAGTTGCCACTCAATACCCGCCATCACGTGCTTGGCACGTATGCTCTTGGATAACTTAATGCCTAGCTTTTTCTGTTCTTCTGTATTATGGCGTAAGCAAGCTTGACCCTTATCTCGACAGTAGAAGCTGACGACCATTTTACCCTTATTCTTACCTCGTGGAATAGGCTGGTGCTGAAATACCATTTGCTCATCACAATAGTCACAAATAACCTTGTTGTTTAGTAAGCCGTAGTTAAGTCGCTGGGTTCTATTGGTTTTGACGGTGGTCTTCTTATTGAAGTCTTTCGCTATATCACTGTTCAACATGATGTATTCGTCAGTCGTAATAAGCGGCTTGAAGCTGTAGATGTCTGTGAGGTTCACTATATTATCGCCGTACTGGTACAGACCACAGTAGAATGAATCTTCAAATATATCGGCTACCTTTTGTTTGGTGGCTTTGAACAACACGTATTTATCATCTTGCGTTTTACGAGTACTGAACACAGCGTCGTTTAAGAAGTCGGCAATCTCTGGATTGCTTTTACCTTGATTCAATCGCATATCGACAGCCATACGTAGCAAATTCCAGTTGTATTCGTCTGGTATGAAATAACCCGTACTAGCGTCCATGTAATAGCCCTTTTTGACGACGCCATTATACTTACCGTCTTTGATGTTACCGTCTGTGCCACGCTTCACATCAACGCCTAGCTTGTCTGAATACTGTTTAGACGTGGCAAAGAGTATGCCTAACATCATCTTACCGTTTGGAGTGTTTTCGAATTGGTACGTGCAGAAAGAAAGCGTTTGAATATATTCACGGTCAATCATCTCAATAACTTCGCCAGCTTCTTTCATGTTGCGTGAAATACGGTCTGGCGACCAAGCTATCAGCCCGTGATACATACCCGTTCTAAAGCCTTGCAATATGTAGTCGAAGATTTCTCGGTTACCTGAAATCTTAGCCGACGCTGATTCTTCGTATATATCTTCTTCTCTTACATCTACTTTTAATACATCACGAGCTAACTTTATGCACTCATCACGCTGGTCATCTAACGAACGCACCTGTTTTTGCTCGTCATCGGTAGATTTGCGTAAATATATCACAAATCGCTGCTTCTCTTTGGGGAGGATTCGTTTCGCACCTTCTTGTATGTTGGCAAAGTAGTCGGCAAGTGTATCTATGGGATACTGTGTATCCTGTTCAAAGACTGATTCCCGTGCTTCAAGTGATGTACTCATTTTGTGAGCAAGCTCAAGTTGCTTCGCGGAAATAACATCACCTGATACAGTTGTTACTACACGCTTCTTGCGTTCACGTTTCTTCTTTTTCAACGGTTCTTGTTTAGCGTTTGCCATAAGGAATAGTGTACATGGCAATATGTATCCCGTCACAGGTTTTTGCAAGGTGCTACGGTCTACTCCAAAGTTATAATTTATGACTTATTTACAACGATATTTCGGCGAAAGATTTGGGAACGGTTATTGAGGCATTTCCTTATTGCAGGAGTGAACAGGTTTTGTATAAAACAATCTTATTTAGCAGGTACGCTAGTATACCGCCAATTTATCGCCTAACGCACGGAGAGAGCTTAGGACACGCCCTCAAGGTCGTACCCGAAAGCAGTCTCTAATGCGTTCCGTAATAGCTTACCGCAATTAAGAACAATATAAATAACCCAAATACTGCCGCTAAGCATATTGCGACTACCGACAAAACTCTGTGTACGGTTTTATTTTCGGTTGGTTGGTACAGAGTTTGGCTTGTGGGCATAGGTAAGACATCCGAACCCAGTGCCCCCATATTGTTAAATACATTCTGTACGGCAACCATACCGTAAGCGGGAGCAAGGACCAGTATGAACATGGTAGTTGTTTGGGATAGCTTACCCTGCGTCACTTGCTGCACTGCAAGAGCGTAATTACGTAGCCACCTCGGATAACCCAATCTACTTACAATGAGCAGTACGATAACAACCAAATACCCCTTTATTAACTTGTCTTCTCGGTTGGAGGCGGCAAAGCTTTTTTCTACTTGATTGCGACAGGCACCAGATAGCGTAGTTTGTCCCGCTGTCTCTGGGGCGGTTGCTATAACATAATTTGACCAGCATGATTGTGAGACTGGGGTAGATTTATCTGTCCCGAAAATCATGAAAGCTAAGACTATACCAAGAATAATGCCTGATAGTTGCAGAGCGTTGAGTAGTACAAGCCAGCGAATTGAGGGTATGCGGACTGAACTAAGTCTTGTGAGTTCTTGGCGCGTTTGGTAAAGCCATATAAGCTCGTAGACTCCTAAGGATAGGGTGGTATAAAGAAATACTTTTAATAGTGAACGCTTTTGCATAGTGATTATCTAGACAAAGAATAACACAGCAGTTCTTGTATTAGCTACTAGCTTAGGCTATAGGTTCAACAAATTTTACGTATATCTACGGAACGTGCTTATTTCTTGCGTTTAACAGATGTAAGCCGCTCTTGTTCAAGGTACGGGTTCTCGACTGGTAGAATGGCACTAATGTCTGAATCATCGGCCATTATAAATTGTGCTGCATAGCGTTTGGGATCGGGTAGTGCAATAGCCCTATTATCCCAGTTTGACGTATCTTCGGCCGATGTTTGAGGTGGCAGCTCTCTCGTGTCGCCAAAGTCTCTAATCTTATTCACATCTGGTAGGTTTACGTCTTCCATATGTTTGATTATAGCAAGAACTGTAAATCAGTGGTTGGCTTAGACATCAACCCTTTTACTGATACATTAAGCGACCGCAGCCCAGTTTGGATAGCACCGAAGTTTAAGAGTAAGCTATGTAGGGTATCAAGTATAGGTTCGTTTAACGGGTCAGTATGTCGACCACGGATTTTAACTCTGTTTGCGCAGAGGTTTTTGTTTCTCTCCATGTTCATTGTGCGACATAACAAGCGACAAAGCCAAACATTAGATTGTGATAGTCTTTTCGCCTTGTTGCGCTACAGATAAATATTTCATTGACGTCTACCGCGTATCACCTTTATTCTTAAAACGGAGTGAATAATGACTAAAAGTATCACAGACAACTCTCCCAAACCTAAACCTACGAGCCCGAGTAAAAGTATTGAAACGCTAAAAAAGCAGCTTACTTACTATCAGGAAATAACAGATACCATCCGGGAACCTTTTGTCATTTTGGATAATGATTTACTCGTTGTGACGGCTAATAATGCGTTCTACGAAGCTTTTAAGGTGAAGAGACTAGAAACTGAGGGTCAGCTAATTTATAAGCTGGGTAACAATCAGTGGGATTCAAAAGAGCTCAGAAAATTGCTTGAGGATATACTTCCTAAGCACAAGTTGTTTAACGGGTTTGAAATCACCCATACTTTTCCTAGTATCGGTCGCAAAACCATGCTTTTGAATGCCAGACAGATTGACTCAAAGCAACTCATACTCCTGGCTATTGAAGATATAACAGAGCGAACAAACCTGAAAAAAAATACCGAGAAGATGACTGCTAACTTGATAAAACAAAAAAATAACTTGAAAGCGCTCAGTGACGCTAAAGACGAATTTATCATGATGGCTTCACATCAGCTACGGACACCGGCGAGTATAGTAAAGAATTACACTGGAATGCTACGTGATGGTTACGCAGGTACATTGACAAAAGAGCAAATCGCCATGCTCGATAGGGCGATATTTAGTAATGAGAGGCAGTTAGAAATAATCGAGGATTTGCTGAGAGTAGCTAGGGTTGACGATGGAAAGGTGTACTTAGAAAAGTCGGAGTGCGATGTGGCAGAACTGATTAACGGTGTGGTTCATGAGCAATTCGTCCTCTATAATAGCCATAATCAAAAGACTATATTCAAGGAAACAGCTGAAAAGGTTAGCACGAACCTCGACAAAAATTTGATGCGAATGGTCTTAGAGAATCTTCTCGAGAATGCCAGCAAATACTCTCGTGATAATCAGACAGTCAAAATCAAGTTAAGCCAGACTAAGCATCAAACGGTCATAACCATCAGCGATGAGGGCGTAGGTATACTCAAAAAAGACCAGAAAAAGATGTTTACCAAGTTCTCTCGTATAAATAACCCGCTCTCACTTTCTACGACAGGAACTGGTTTAGGTTTGTACTGGGTCAAAAAAATCGTAGATTTGCATAAGGGCACTATTGAGGTACGCTCCAAAACTGAAGAAGGTGCCTCATTCACGCTGAAATTGCCAATTATGAAAGATATTCCCAGTCCAAGAGAAGTAGTACTAATATAGTATAGCCTTTGCTTATTATTTATGAAAAGAATGTGTTAGCTACTAAGCAAAACATTAAAAAACTAGACCCTTGATAACATTCGGCGGTCTGGGTGCAGTAACCCTTAATCTTTTAAGTAAACTCTGTGAGGATTCAGGATTCTCGGTGATATACTTGAAAAGTTCAAGCAAGATATGTTTCTCTCGACCAGATTGTTATAGCACCGATAAAGCGTGATATTATTTAAGCGTCGTGCACTTACCATTTATACTACTAGCGCTATTAGTCATAGTAGTAATAGCTATCATTACCTTTTGCTTGTGGCTGTCACTGAAAATCTTTGGGCTGAAACCTGATAGGAATAATCTTACAAGGATAGTTGGGGCAGAAGTACTTTTCATACTAGTAACCAGCTTGTTAAGCTTAGTTCTTAAGGGCGGTGTAGCAGTTATCTCCAATCTGTTGTTCTTAGTGGGCGGTTTTACCTTATGGATTTTGCTGCTAAAGCGGTTTGCTGCGAGAAGGTACAGTGTTGGTCGAGCTATCGGCTCGTACATTACAAGCTATGTGCTCATACTTGTACTGGCACTTTTAGTTGCGATTATGTTTGTGGCTTTGTTTGCCCAAGTATTTAAGATTGAGGGCGATAGCATGGCACCGGCTCTGCGCGCCAACACCACTGTTCTGGTGTATAAGTTTGAAAAGCACCCCTCGGATAATTCCGTAGTTGTGTATCAAACCAAAAAAGGCACCCACGCTCTTGGGCGGGTACATGGCGCTCCTGGTCAGTCAGTATCTATCCTAAGTGGTCACGTTGAGGTGGAAGGTAGCATCCAGAATACATCATCATACACCCTTAGCTCCTCGCAATATTACGTTACGGCTGACAACGCTGCTTACAATATCCCGTCGCGTATTATCAATAGTAGTGACATTATCGGTACTATCGGACCAAAACTTTAGCTCAAGAGTAGGTTCTGTTCAAGTCCTCCCACGTTTATGTAAGCATTTGTTTATTTTCTATCTGTTAAAGCTCATATTGTGGTGCATAATTGCTCGATGCTTTTGTCATCTCAATTGTTTTAATGCTCTAAATTTCGTTCCGAGTATTGCTATAATCCCAGTAGGTTTTTGAGTGATAACAGTAGTGCGTCAAGCTGTTCAAGATTAATCGCTCCTAGCCGACCATTCAGCATTGTATAATACAAAATATGACTGATGAAACAGTTGATCAACCAATGTTTCAGGAGGATCGTGATACCCTTACCAGGGTAATACCTCTATTGCAAGATTTGCGTGTCACAGATCGTTATGTAGAACTCAGTCTTCCTGAGGACGATCCCTTTTTTCCTGGAGAAAGAGCGACTATATTCAATGATGATTCAGGCACATCGGAGTTAACTGTAGGTGATAAGATAAAAGCACAGATTTCAACAGATTATGAAGATGTTAATCGTACGGTGTATGTTAAAGAAGAAAATGGCAAACGGTTGGCTAATCCAGGGGAAACTCATCAGGTGGCTCATGTTTTAGGAGTAGTGCAAGGACAGTGGGGAAAAGGTAATCTATAGGTAATCTTAAGTTAATAGCCCTGTGCCACATAACCGGTTATTTTAATTAGTATTGAGGCGGGGTATGAGCTTTATGATTACAATAGCCAGGATGGGGCCTAACAAGGCTGCCGGGCCGGCTACTTTTGCTAACAGGAGGCTTAGTAAAATGCTCAAGACGATCCAGGCCAGGCCTTTTTTTCTGGATATGCGGGCGCGCAGGAATTCGCTGCCCAGGTAATAGTAAGGGAATACCGTAAGTACCAGGAACGTGCTGGATAGCAGACCACCGGCCAGGACTACGGCTAAGCCTTCCCAGAAGGGGCTCATAATAGCCAGAGGGATCAAAGAAGCGACGGCAGTTAAACTGGTAGCGACTAAGGGGCGGAACCGCTCAGCCAAGGCTTCGTGGGCAGCATCCACGGCACCCATACCGGCCCGGCGCGACTGGTTAGCATAGTCTGTCAGTAAAATAGTGTTCTTGATACTCAGGCCTACCAGAGCAAAGAAGCCAAGCGACGCGAAGAAGCTAAAGGCATTATCTGTCAGATACAAGCCAAGCGTAATGCCAAACAGGCTAAAGGGTATAGCCATAAAGATCAGTAGTGGCTGAAGCATACTCCTGAACTGGAAGGCCAGTAGAATATAAATGGCTATTAGCAGTACCGGGAAGGCGATGGCCAGCGTCTTAAAGCTATCCTGGTTCTCGGTTTCCTGGCCGAAGTCAAAAGCCAAAGCGTTTTTACTTAGACCGTAGGACCGGACTTTAGAGGCCGGGAATTTTTTCTCTACGGCTGTTTTCGTGAGGGTAAGAAGGGTAGTGGTGTCGCTATCGGCATACTTGGCTGTAACCTCCACGTATTGTTTACTATCTTTACGGTTGTAGATACTAGCGCTGGAAACAGCCACGTTGGTTATCTTAACGATTGTACCGTCGGGGCGCTTTATTTTAGCCACCCGGATATATTTGGTAATGTCATTGGCTAATTTAGTGGCGCCTTC
>JBBSHY010000031.1:0-10393 GCA_038232415.1 Saccharimonadales bacterium (SeqCode)
CCGACGTTAGTCACAAAGGCACTGTCTAAGCCAAGTCTTGAGAAGGCTACCGCCGCGTTGGCCGCGTTCCCTACTGCCTCAATAACTTCGGCATGGTCAAATGGAATCTTGGTTCCAAAAGGTACAGCCAGCCACTTTCCCTGTTCGTTTTCATAAGCCGTAGCCTGATCGTCAAATAATTTAATAAACGCATCAGTTACGATATCACCGATACTTACTACATCAGGTTTTTCTGCCATTTTGCCCGCCCCTTGCGTCTCGTCCTATATTGCTTATGCTCTTAGTCTACCACGCTACGACCCCAAATCAACCTCAGATGGTACGTAGACTATCACGTATCTTATTTATCTTTGCTTCGTGCTTGTCAACGCGCTCAATCTCAGCTTTTTGGACAACCTCAATCCGACGCACTGTTTGTTTGACTTCCTTCAGATCAGAGGCCAAGTTGTCTATCTTCTCGTTGACCTTTGCGAACTTCTGGTGAACTTCTGCAAACTTCTCGTTGACCTTTGCAAACTTCTCATGAACTTCAGCAAAGCCGGCGGCAGTATGTCGCTTAGCTTCTTCAATACCCTCTTCAAACATAGTTTTGATAGCCTGAAGGTCGTCTTTCGTCAATGTCATATGCATATCATATTCCCTCATTTACTGGCTACAAAGCATTTTGCCCCGTTTTCACTAAAAGTTCATGTTTATTTAATAATTCAGTAATTGGTTTGGCGCAATTCAGGCATAACTCATAACCCACAAACAAATGCCGGAACCTGGCAGAAACGACTCTTTCATCGAAGCTATCAATTATCTTATTGCATACGTCGCATTTGTGAATAATCATGTTCTCAGTTTAAATCGGTTGGGTGGAAATGTCTGTTGTAACTTAAAAATTACACCACGGATTTATCTGCCGAGTTGAAATCGTCTAGCTTGCTTTCCACGACCGCCTGAACGGCATCAACGACGTCTTTGCTGATCAATTTAGCAACAGAATACTCGCCGGGATTATCGGCTAAAATTTTCTCTAGCGTCGTGCGGTAAGCATAACGCATGTCGCTGTTGATGTTAATTTTGGTAACGCCTATCTGAACAGCGTCGCGGAAGTAATGTCCGGGCGTGCCACTGCCCCCGTGCAGGCTGATATTGCAGCCGATAGCCTGTCTCAGCTGTTGTAAAAGCTCCAAATCCAGCACTTTAGGCACCGGATATTTACCATGCAGGTTACCAATGGCCGCGGCATAAGTATCTATGCCGGTGGCTTCCACAAACGCCTTCGCACCTTCCGGCGTACTGAATGTTTCTTTAATTTTCTCATAATCAATCTCTTCAGTATGGACGTTGCTGCTGCCGCCAAAATAATGCGGTTCGCTCTCAACCAGCGCCCCAGTCAGCTTCGCATAAGCTACAACTTCCTTAGTGGCAGCGATGATTTCATCATCGGAAGCCTCATGATTGGCCTGTGAAACATCAATATGTATAAATTCAAAGCCGGCCTCTATGCCTTGTTTGGCAGTCTCCACGCTCGGGCTATGGTCGAGGTTGACGTAAATCTCTATACCGTACTGGTACTTAAAGTTGTCGACCAGGTCACGGACGTTATCAAGGCCAATGTCATCAACCTCACCTTGGCTGACTTCAACCAACACAGGAGCGTTTTTGCTCGCCGCAGCCTGAACCACAGCCCGTAATGTCGCTTCGTCATCAAGGTTAAAAGCTCCAAAAGCCCACTTTTCGGCCCGGGCCTGGGCCATACGCTCCCGTGCCTGAGCACAATTCCGTCTAATCTGTTGCAGCGTTAAAGGCATGCCACCAAGTATAACCGCTTAAGCTTACCTGTCCAACTTGAAGTCTTAACTTTTTTTGTCCACTACGCTGTGGGCGGCCAGGCGGATGTGTTTGGCGTCTAGGCCGAAGTGCTGGAGTAGTTGATCGGGAGCGCCGGATTCGCCGAAATGGTCTTGCATACCTATTCGTTTCATTGGTGCCGGATAATTTTCGGCTAGCAGTTCGGCAATAGCACCGCCCAGGCCGCCGATGATCTGAGCTTCTTCAACCGTGACCACCGCCCCAGTTTTTCGAACACTTTTTAGAATTGTCTCGGCATCCAGCGGTTTAATAGTCGGCACATGGATAACTTCGGCTTCAATGCCGTCTTTATACAGTTTATCGACCGCCAGCAGTGCCTGGTAAGTCATGGTACCGGTACTTATTAGTGTCACGTCGGCACCTTTTGCAAAAACATAAGCCGGGCCGATTTCGAACGGCGTCTCATCCGTGGTGATAATAGGTGTTGCTTCCCGGGCCAGACGTAAATAATTTGGCCGCTTGTCCTTGGCCATAGCTAACGTGGCCTTTTCGGCCTCCACGCTATCGCCGGGAGCAATGACAACCATATTTGGCAACACACGCATCAGGGCTATATCCTCCAGCATCTGGTGGGTGGCGCCGTCCGGACCGACGCTTATACCGGCATGCGAACCCACGATTTTGACAGGCCGGTCATTCAGGCAAATCGTAGTCCTTATCTGTTCCCAGTTCCGCCCCGGGCTAAAAGCCGCATATGAGGATACAAACGGAATTTTGCCTATAGCCGCCATACCCGCTCCCACAGTCACAAGATTTTGCTCGGCCACACCGATTTCTATAAACCGATCTGGAAACTCCTCCTTAAACAAACTCATCTGCGTAGAATCCGTCAAATCGGCACAAGCCGCCACCACATTCTCATCCTGCTTGCCCGCCTCCAAAAGCCCCCGCCCAAACCCTTTTCGTATAGGTTCCTTAGTAATATCTTTTGTTAAGATATCCTCAATTAGATACAAATCCGTCATTTTTTATGTCTCAGATATTTCACGATCACGATCAAACCACCGTTAATAAGTGACCAGAAAGCCACGTCAATAATAATTCCTCCTGTATATACAGATATTTTGGAGTCAGCAATGTAATGTGGGCCATCTTTAGTTAGTTTTGAAGAAGGACAACCCTCGGGATTACTGCATGTAATATTAAGATTACACTGCACTTCCCGCTGAATCATGGGCACTGGTAATCCTTCGGTTTTTGATAGATTATTGCCAACCCCTTCTGGGAACGAACAGAACTTATTATTACTCAACAGGGGTAAAAGTAAACTGGCACCCGAAAGTAAAATGCCACTTATAAGGGCAATAGCAAAATACTTTAATCTACTACTCATGTTCGCTCCGGATTTTACCGCCTAGTGTGCGCAATTCTTTTAGAGCTTTGACGGCTTGTTCATGGTTTGGCGGCGCGCCGTGCCAGTGAAAATCGTATTCCATAAAGTCCACACCTTTGCCGGGGATTGTGTGGGCAATGATCATAACTGGTTTTTCAACAATAGCTTTGCCCATAGCGCAGGCGTCGATAATGGCGTCGATGTCGTTGCCGTTGATCTCCATGACGTACCAGCCAAAGGCTTCCCACTTGGCCTTTAGATCTTCCAGCGGCATGACGGACTCTGTAGGCCCGTCAATCTGAATGTTGTTGCGATCAGTTATGGCGATAATATTATTGAGTTTATACTTGCTGGCCAGCATGGCAGCCTCCCAGACATTGCCTTCATCCTGCTCGCCGTCGCCCATCACCACATAAATCCAGCGGTGCAGCTGCTTATCCATACGTAAACCGAGCGCCATGCCGCAAGCCTGGCTTAGCCCGGAACCTAACGGTCCGCTGGTAGTTTCCAGCCCGGGCAGTTTAGTCCGTTCCGGGTGGCCCTGCAGGCGTGAACCAAGCTCGCGCAAGGTCATCAGCTCTTTGCGGTCAAAATAACCCGCACGTGCCATAGTGGCATATTGGACCGGCACGCAGTGACCATTACTGAGCAGGAAAATATCGCGATCCTGTAAGTCGGGATTCTTCGGATCGTATTTCATAACATCGAAGTAAAGAGCAGCGAAGATGTCTGCCAGCCCCAGTGGTCCGGCACTGTGGCCACTACCGGCATGCTCGAGCATCCGGATTATATCCTCCCGGATCTCGTTAGCAATAGTCTCCAAAGCTTCAATTGATAACTTTATAGCCATTCTGCTAGTGATTATAGTGCAGTCTTACGGCAGTGTATACTTGACAATAGGTGTATAATATACTATTTAATAATTTCGGTGATCTGTGTAAAAGAGACTTGGGGGTCGCTGGATTTTTGGATGAAGCCGCCGACGTTGAGGATGTCGACGCCGGCTTCAACAAGTTGCCGGGCATTCTTGTCACTGATGCCGCCGTCCCAGCTGATCTCCGCCTCCAGATAATGTTCACGGATTTGGCGGACTTTATCCAATAATTTAAGATCGGCTTTACCGCCGTGGTGGCCCAGTTTACCGCTAAAAACCAGAATGTGGTCGTAACAGTGCATAATATCTTTAACACTGTCGACAGGCGTGCCGCTTAGTATGGCAAGTCCAGCCTTTATATTGTTTTGAATCAGTTTGGATGAAAAATCCAGGTGATCCACGTCAGCTTCAAAATGGATCACGACCAGGTTCGGCTTTAGTCTAATTAATTGATCGATTTGCTCTGCCGGGCGCTGGTACATAAGATGGATATCGGCCGTTAACGATTCCGGCCACCAGACCTGATCCAGCCCAGGTGATTTAGACGGGGCGAATTTACCATCCATCAGGTCAATGTGGACACGCTTGGCAAAAGGCACAAGCCGCTCTATCTGGACCTTGTATTCATCATTGTCAAAGGCTGTGACTGTTGGACAAATCATGGCCATTTTAGGCAAACTCATCTAATTTGCGGATGCGGCGAACGTGTCGCTCGGCTTGGCTGAATGGTGTCGATAACCAGATTTCGATAGCTTGCTTCATTTCTTCCAAGGCAAGAAAACGAGTGGAAAGACTTAGAACATTGGAATCATTATGCTGCCTGGAGAGTTTGATAATTTCGTAGGGATCCTCGCTTTTCGTACCCTCGGCATCAACAGCGGTTTTAGCTACCACCTGGCCGTAAAACACCGCGCAGCGGACACCCTTGAATCTGTTGGCCGCTATGGCCTCGCCTTCACCGCTGCCGCCCAGAATAATTCCCCGCTGGCACTCACCGTTAGCGACGGCCCTGGCTGCCGGGAACATGAAGTCCGGATAATCATCGCCCGGGTCAAGGCTTTGCGGACCAAAGTCCACGCATTCATGACCTGATGACTCAAGAAATGCCTTTAACTGTTGCGCAGCTTCAAAGCCGGCATGATCGGTGGAAACGGCAATCTTCATAAACTTAATAATATAACCATGAGACGCAGGCAGCAAATTTAGTTATAGTCTGGCAAAAAAGTTTAGGCCTTTTTTAGCAGTCGTCCCGCGTCGGCCACGACTTCGACCAGGCGATTTGAATAGCCCCACTCATTGTCGTACCAGGCTACGACTTTCAGCATGGTGCCGCCGACGACGGCCGTTAGTTTTAGGTCAACGATTGCGGAGTGGCTGTTGCCGATAAAGTCGCTGCTAACCAGTGGCTCTTCCGTTACATCCAGGATGCCCTGGTAATATGGTTCCTTAGCAGCTTTTTTAAAGGCATTATTAACTTCTTCTACCGACACGGAACGTTTAGTAATAATCACGAAATCACTGAGCGACACGACCGGCGTAGGCACGCGGACACTCATGCCACCAAATATGCCTTGCAGCGCTGGCAAAGCCAAACCGGCAGCAATGCTGGCCCCGGTGGTTGTCGGTACGATATTCTCGGCCGCATTGCGGGCTTCGCGCAGGTCTTTAGCCGGCGCATCCTGCAATCTCTGGCTGGCAGTATAGCTATGAACAGTGGTCATCATGGCCTTGTCGATACCGAAATTACTTTCTATGACAGCCGCAACCGGCGTTATGCAATTAGTAGTACAAGAAGCATTGCTGATAATGTCGCTGGCATCAGATAATTGGTCTTCATTGACTCCGAGCACTATGGTAGTGGCTCCTTCGCCTTTGGCAGGTGCGCTCAGAACGACTTTCTTGGCACCGGCATCAATGTGAGCCCGCGCCTTAGCCGGGTCTACAAAGAAACCGGTTGATTCAATAACAACGTCAATTTTATGTTTTTTCCAGGGCAGAGCCGCCGGATCTTTCTCGGCCAGCACTAACACATGTTTGCCATCAACGATTATGGACTTGTCGTCATGGTCAACTTTTTTATCATAGAGCCCGTAGTTACTGTCATGCTTAAGCAGGTGGGCTAATGTCTTAGTGTCTGTCAGGTCATTTATAGCAACGATCTCTATATCACTGCGCTCAAACGCGACCTTAAAAGCATTACGTCCAATCCGTCCAAAGCCATTTATTGCCACCCGTGTTTTCATATAACATCCTGTTTTAGATTATTTCTGCTTATGCCTACATTGTAAAAGTTTGACAGTCGATATGCAACTTAACGGTCAACTGTTTGGCCGCTAAACTCCGGCAAAGCAAGCAACTTGTCTAGTGAATCCACCGGATCAAATATAGAGCTGCTGTCGCCTAAATAACCGGTTTTTTGCATAACCAAGGACTTCACGGTGTCGAAATTAAGACCTTGCACGCTGATCTTCTCCCCGGCATCAAGTTTGGGAGACTGGCTGTCGGCCACTTCCCACGCTAATAAAACATACACGAACCATTCCATCTTACGGTAAGGCTGCCAGACTTTGATTAAACGCCAGCACTTAAAGCTGTAGCCGGTTTCTTCCCGGACTTCGCGCTGAGCCGCCGCCTCAATCGAGGCGTCTGTTGTATCAACCCGGCCGCCGGGAAAACTCTTACGCGGGCCCAAGTGCGGCTGCTCGTCGTCAATCACCAGAATTTTATCGTCAACTGCACAGATAGCCGTGACCGTGTCAGCTCTCTTCAGCATTTCAAAAGTATGGCTGGAGCCGTCAAATAACTGCTGCGGCCACTGGTAGACATCAAAAATTTTGCCTTCAAACACCTGCTTTGCCGTGTCCGGAACCAGTGTGCTGCCTTCAGGTATAACCTTTTTCATTACCGGCCGGTTTTGTAGCGTTCGATTGATTCAGTGATGACTTTTTTAGCGGCTACGGCATCGCCCCAGCCTTTGAACTCGCCCTTTACTCCGGTCCAGTCTTTCTTCCAATCTTTGTAGTGGCTGTAAAAATGCTCTATAACTTTTTTGAAATTCGGACCCAAATCGTCAACCTCGCTGATGTGGTCTTTGCTGACATCGTCAGCCGGTACCACGATCAGTTTTTCGTCCATTTCGCCGTCATCTTCAAAATACAGGACACCGATAGCTCGTGACGGTATAACTACGCCATGCGGTGTTGATTCATCAATAATTAATAATGCGTCGACCGGATCACCGTCCTCGCACAAAGTATCCGGCACGTAGCCGTAGTCCGCCGGGTAGCCAAGCATAGTGGCGTTGACCCTGTCCAGGAATAAGCGTCCGGTGGCCTTATCTACTTCATACTTATTACGCTCACCTTTGCGGATCTCAATTACGACATTAACGACGTCTGGGGCCTGATCGCCATAAGTTAGTTCAGCCATGTTCACTCCTTTTAGTTCTTAGAAATATTGTACACTAAGTGGCATGAAGATTATTGGCCATCGCGGCGCCCGCGGCTTAGCTCCGGAAAATACTATTGCCGGCCTGCAAAAAGGCCTGGAGCACCATGCCGACGAGCTGGAGTTTGACCTGCGCGTTACTAAAGATAATATTGTGATCCTGCACCACGACTCATATCTGAAAGATCCGAACGGCGATAAGCTAGCAATCGGCAAGCATACTTATAGCGAGCTAAAAACCCATAAACCAGACCTGGCCGCTTTCGATGAGGTACTTAGTATAATTGGCCGCACGGCGCCACTATATGTAGAAGTTAAGCCGGACGAACCGGTCAAACCTATTGTCAAAATCATTGAATCTTATCTGAAAAAGGGCTGGCGCACTGATAACTTCCTGCTTGGTTCTAAAAGCCAAAAAACTCTTCTGGAATTACATAAGGCCTTACCAGACATTCAAAAGATTGTCATTGAACCATGGAGCGGCGTCCGGGCTGTAAGACGAGCGCGTCAAGTTAATACTCGTTTACTTAGCATGCATCGGCTATGTCTATGGCGCGGCTTTATTTCTGCGATGAGCCGAAGCGGCTGGCAGCTATATGCCTACACGCTAAATAATCCTGCTAAAGCCAAACGCTGGGCCCGCTATGGCCTGTACGCAGTCGTCACAGATTACCCGGACCGCTTCGAATAATCATTCTTGTAAGCTGTTAAACTAGGGGAATGAAGGTTATCTTTGATCATGCTCGGGAAGAAGCGGCAGACATTTCGAGTTTTTATTTTAAGCCGGAGAGGCCTGTGCATTACACTGCCGGCCAATTTATTGAGCTGACTCTTAAACATCAGCACCCCGATAGCCGCGGCATTAAACACTGGTTTTCTTTATCTTCTTCGCCGACCGAAGAGATGCTTAGTATAACTACCAAGTTTGCAGGCAAAGACAAGACCAGCTCCTTTAAGAAAGCTCTCATCAAACTGCAGCCGGACGCTGAGCTAAATATGAGCGATCCTATGGGAGATTTTGTCCTTCCCAAATTAATCCAGACGCCTCTAATTTTTGTGGCCGGCGGTATGGGTATCACTCCTTACCATAGTATCCTTTCCTGGCTGGCCGAAACGGGCGAAACCCGGCCGGTTAAGCTCATATACGGTGTCCGCAGCGAAGAAGAGATTATTTTTCAGGATACTTTCGTTAAAGCAGGTATTCAACCTATCATCATTGTGAGCGAACCTTCCCCGGCGTGGGGAGGCGAGCGCGGCCGTCTCAGCGTTGAATTGATTCTTGGACTTGGGAAACCTACTGATGACAGCTTAATCTACATATCCGGTCCTGAAGCGATGGTAGAAAGTTTAGGAAGAGATCTCCAAGAAGCCGGCATCAAACAGCACCAGTTGGTGCTTGATTCCTTCCCTGGCTACCCCCCTGCTTAAGCTAGTTTTGGACGGGGTGGTTGCGGCCTTCCAGGTATTCGCGGATTTTGAGGGCGGCAGTGGCGCCCTCGCCGGCGGCTGAGGCAATTTGCATGGTAGCGCCGGAACGGATATCACCAGCCGCGAAAACGCCTTTCATGCTTGTATGCAGATGCTCGTCAGTCATAACAAAGCCGATTTCATCAAGCTTTACAGGAGTGGGCTCCAGGAACTGGGAGTTTGGCATCAGGCCGACAAACACAAAGACGCCATCTGTCTCAAAGTTGACCTTCTGGCCATCTTTAGTACCGGTAACTCTGGTAACAAATTTATCCTCGCCGATAATTTCATCAGTTGTTGTGCCCAGGTGTACCGTAACTTTACCGAGCTTTATGAATTGCTCAAGTTCGTGCTGCAGTACATCGCTGGCTTTGATAGTCGAACGCACTAACAGATCGATATGTGAAGCGAAGCGTGTCAGGAAAATCGTTTCCTGGATGGCTGAGTTACCACCACCAACCACCACCAGGCGCTTGTCACGGTAGAAAGCACCATCACAGGTAGCACAGTAGTGCACGCCGCGGGCATAGAACTCCTGCTCTCCCGGCACGCCGATCTTTTTATAATCCGAGCCTGTAGCGATTAGTATGGCCCTGGCTCGCATATCTCCGCTGGTGGTTTCCAGCCGTTTGTATTCGCCCTCATCATGCAGGGCGGTAACTTCGCCAAGCTCAATTATCGCACCAAAACGCTCAGCTTGCTTACGCAGGTCATCGGCTAGTTTTAGCCCATCGACACCATCGGGAAAGCCCGGATAATTGTCAATCTTATCTGTTACTGCTGCCAAGCCACCTACAACCCCACGCTCCAATAGCAATGTCTCAATATCTTCACGTGTAGTATAAATGGCTGCCGTCAGGGCTGACGGCCCGGCACCCACGATAATTACATCGTGCTTAGGAATATCGGTATTATCGGCCATCTACTCTAGGATACAGTATTTTAAGCTACTGCCGGTGCTAAACGGGCCAGATTATAGCCTACAATAACTTCCTGTGATTCGTCTTGCTTGGTAACAACGGTAACCGGCACTGTCATGGCGCCCGAAAGCTGTATAGCTTCGGCTTGCCGGTGCGGATGCTCATCCAGGTTGACTTCTTCGTAGGGCATGCCTTTGGCGCCCAGGTATTTTTTAACCATTTGGCAATAGCCGCAGGTGTTGGTAGTGAATATGGTGATTTTTTTGACCATTTTAGGGTCCCCCTCGTTAAGCGCGCCGGTCCACCTCGCCGTGTCTCTCAGGTACGGCCTAAAGTCGTTTCCCTGGACGCGTTTTTTATTTTATGTGCTCTAGTTCAGAACAATTCTGACTGCAGGTATTATTATATATAGCGCTTCAAGATATTTCAAGGCACTATATATTGTGCTTTTTACTATTATTTGCCGATTTTGTGCACTGTGACGTCAAATAC
>JBBSHY010000032.1:0-9926 GCA_038232415.1 Saccharimonadales bacterium (SeqCode)
CAAGTATATTCTACCGATCCACGACTGGCACTGGCATGAAGAAGCCCGCGAACTTATGTATGAAAAATTTGAGAAATTCTTTGCCGGGCATAGTATCCAATTCTTCAAGCTTAAAACAAGGCAGCCGATAGAAATTGACATGTAAACATAAGCTTGACAAATAACATAATTTTTGCTAGAGTAAAGTTATGTTTAATAAAACAAAAAGTGTTCAAACTAATAAAGACAAGTTAAACATTGTCGGTAAGCATATCGGTATTGTGTTCATGACTGCTGCTGCCACACTTGGTATGCTGGAATTACCAGAGCACCCTAACAGCCGCATAGTTTTAACCAGCCAACCAGTCTTTGCTATGGCCACGCAAAATACCCACCAAAATAATCCCATACGCCGGGAGAGGGAAGAGACCAGCCCGCACTACATAAGCTACAGCGTCGTCGAACGTACTGTTGCCCGTACAGGCAAACTTTAACCTTGACCGTTATCACCTAATATGGTAGTATAAAACTATGAATACGCGCGTAATAAACCGAGACAGAGACCCAATTGTACTTACTCCTCGTGGTGAAACGCTGAGAAATGTAACAGCTCTGGTTTTAGCTGTAACACTACTTCTATCCGGCAATGAAGGCGCCAAAGAGTTGGGGTTACCTCATGTGGGTGGACCGGAATATACTCAAAGCGAATTGTCTAAATTGCCTCAACGCACAATTCCTATTGAAGCATCGACAGGTATAGAGCCTGCTATTTATAAGGTAGACAAAGAGCTCAGCGACGAAGGCTTATTTGATGTTAAAAAATATGTGAATAATCAAGCTGATGACCCTGAACATCCAGCATTCCATCCTGACCAGCCAGCATCTATTCCGGAAATCCCTGGTCACGTTGTACCCCTCCAACCGGACAAATAGCGTCGAGCGCTAAGCCCTTTACGCTACATATATAGGTAGAAGGCTCTACTTCTTGAGAACTGTGGATAAGTGGTGTGATAAACACCACTATTTTTATGATTTGTGACTTGCGGGGGGTGACTGTGGGTAGTACACTCATGTCAGTGGGTAGAAATGGTACGGCAAAATAGCGCACCAATCAAAAAATAAAAAACCACTAGTAGCGAAAAGAGACGTCCATGGCCACGGTTGACTACTTCGAACGAAAGCTTGACGACAAGCGACGGCTGACTATTCCGCCGGAGCTTAGAGACAAGTTTGCGAGCGGGGCAGTTGTAACCAGGGGCTTCGGCCGGTACCTGCATCTTTATCCAAAAGATGTCTGGGAAAATCTGGTCGAGCCGCGATTGGCCGGCGACATCCTCGACGAGCGTATAGCCGACTTGAACATCCAATTCCGGATGGGCAAAGTTGACTATCTGCCCGACGGCAAACAGGGGCGTATCACGCTCGAGCAGCACTTGCTCGATTACGCGGATATAAGCCGTGATGTTGTGGCTGTCGGTGTCGGTCCGTACTGGCGTCTTATGGCTCCAGAGGCTTAAAAAACTCGCTGCACCTTAACAATTTAAACGAATAGAATTGCACCTGCTCGAGGTCAACTATTCGGTAGTCAACAAGTGGAACCCTATTAGTAAACCACTTTAAAAAATCGCTTTGTACCTTTCAAAAACACCTCCCAAAACTCCACCTCACACATAAGTCTCTCAAACTTGACGTGGCAAATCGTAATACAAACTGTACTTACAAATTGCTGTGTCAAAACCAAAAACAAAAACCTTTTTAAAACAAAAAAGTTGACTACCGGTTAGGTGACCTTGCAAAACAAAAAGTAAGCAAAGATGCGCCAAAACAAAAACCAAAACAAAAACAGTCGGCACGTGCCGGTATTACTAGACGAAGTCCTGCAGTATCTGGATCCTAAGCCCGGGGAATCATACCTCGATCTGACGGCCGGTTACGGCGGACATGCTCTGGCAATAACGGAACGAACCGGAAATCTTGCGGACACAGTGCTTGTCGATCGTGATCAAAACGCGATTGATGCTGTCCACGATGAGTTCCGCGCCCACACTGTCAGTCTGCGGCAACAAGATTTCTTGACTGCCAGCCAGGAATTGCTAGCTAAGAAGCGGCAATTTGATCTTATTTTGGCTGATTTGGGGTTATCGTCACCGCACCTTAACGAGGGCAAACGCGGGTTTGCCATTAGTCTGTCAGGTCCGCTAGATATGCGGATGGATCAGTCTCAGGAACTAACTGCTGAAACAATAGTTAACACCTATAGCGAAGCGGCTTTAGCTGATCTGATCAAACGTTATGGCGAAGAGCCAAAAGCGGCGCAGATTGCCAGGAATATAGGAAAGGCACGCCCGCTTAGCACCACAGACCAGCTGGCGGCTACCGCCGCTAAAGTGTGGCCAGGACGATCCAAGGTTCATCCGGCAACACGGACGTTTCAAGCGCTTCGGATAGCCGTAAACAATGAGCTGGATTTGCTCGAGCAAAGTTTGCCCTTGTGGTTCAAATTGCTGGCACCCGGCGGCCGCATTGTCATCCTAAGCTTCCATAGCCTGGAGGACAGACTGGTGAAGCAGGCTCTGAACGAAGTGGCAGGAGAGCGTTACGACGCCGACCTGAGACTGTTGACTAAGAGTCCGGTCCGTGCAACCTCAAATGAAATAGTTTTTAATCCGCGAGCCCGCAGTGCAAAATTGCGAGCCGCAGTGAAAATAAAAAAGAAAGGGAACTCCCATGCCTATACAGGTAAAAACCAGCTCCCGCGCCTACAAAATACACGTAAAAGTGCTATAACGTAGGCAAAAAGGTTCCAGCCCGGGTCAATCCGGGCTGGATACCAAAAATAAAAATAAATAACAAAAAGAAAAAAAGTATGACATATTCAAGTTCTCTAGCCCTGGACCGCTCACGGTATCAAGGCCGAAACCAAAACTCAGTAAGTTTCCGTGCTCAGGCACGCACGCTTGGACCTATCAGCAATACTATTGTTTTGATTGTATTAGGCTGTCTGCTTGGATTGCTTTATCTGACACAAGTTACTAAAACCAATGCTTATGGTTATCAAATCAATGCTTTACAGGAAACACAGTCGCACCTAAGGAGTCAGCACGACGATCTGGAAGTAGCTTCAGCTCGGTTGCAGTCACTAAATCGCGTAGGAAGTAGCGAGGTTGCCAAAAAACTTGTACCGGTTACACCCTCAGCTACCTTCCAGAACTAACACCTTAATAATTCGACATTATTCAGCTGGCGTTTTATAATAAAGCTTATGGCTCTGCCAAACAAAAACAACGCTAACCAAGCTGTTAACCGTGTCCGTATATTGTATGGCCTGCTGGTAGTGATTTTGGCAATCTTTTGTATACGCTTATTTTACATTCAGATCATAAAGTATGGCTACTATCGTGCAGCGGCCTTAAGCGATCAGCTTAAACAGTACGAAATTCCGGCGACAAGGGGAGTCATTAAGGCCTATGATGGTAACTCCGAGCTGCCAATAGTACTTAATCAGCAATTATATACGCTTTACGCCGACCCAGTGTATGTAAAGCAAGCAGCTCAAACAGCAGATAAGATTGTACAAATTGTGGGAGGTGATGCCCATAAATATGCTTTACAAATGAACACAAAAAATACGCGTTACGTCATACTGGCTAAAAAGTTGACCCCTATTCAACAAACTGAAATTGCTAATTTAAAACTTCCCGGAGTCGGCACTTTGGCACAAGATTACCGCACGTACCCGCAGTCGACTTTGGCGGCCCAGGTCTTAGGTTTTGTTAATGATGACGGACAAGGTAAATATGGAATTGAGCAAGCCTTCAATAGCCAGCTCAAAGGCACGCCAGGCCAGTTGAAAGCTATAACTGACGCCAATGGCGTGCCATTGGCTGCCAACAAAGATAATACACGCTTGCCTCCAAAAAACGGCCAAGACATTGTTTTAACTATTGATTTAGCCATACAGCAGCAGCTGGAAAATATCCTGGCTAAAGGTGTAAAGAATTCTAAAGCTAGTGCCGCTAGCGCCCTGATTATGGACCCTAAAACCGGGGCCATTAAGGCCATGGCTAACGTACCGACATATGACCCCTCCCAGTATTCTAAGGTTGATGACCCGGCTGTCTTCCAGAACGCTGCGGTTGCGCACCCTATTGAAGTCGGTTCAACTATGAAGGCATTGACTACAGCGGCAGCTCTCGACCAAGGTGTTGTTAAGCCGGGTACGACCTACTATGATCCGGCCTCATGGGTTGTCGACCAGTTCAGAATTACCAATATAGAAGAAGACGGGGGCGCTGGCACGCGCAGCCTTGCCGAGCTCTTGAACTTGTCGCTTAACACTGGTGCTACATGGGAATTAATGCAAATGGGCGGCGGACAAATCAATTTACGTGCCCGCCAGGCTTGGCATGAATATCTGACGAATCGCTATATGTTTGGCAAACAGACAGGTATCGAGCAGGGGTATGAGGCAAGTGGTTATGTGCCAGACCCGAGTGATAATGGTGCCGGCATTGATCTCACCTATGCCAATACGGCTTTTGGGCAAGCAATGACGGCTACGCCGATCCAGATGGGAGCAGCTTTATCGGCAGCTTTAAATGGCGGCACTTACTACCGGCCCCATTTGGTCGATAAGACGATCGATAGCGTCACAGGCAAAAGTGCTGCTGCTAAATCTATAATCAAAAAACGGCAGGTGCTGAAATCCCAGACCTCACAACAAATAGCGCCCTTAATGCAATACGTTGTTGAGCACCACAATTTCGTGCCTGAATTTGATCAAAATGCTTACATGGTCGGCGGCAAAACCGGCACAGCCCAGATAGCCAAACCGGGAGGCGGTTATTACGACGATATGTTTAATGGTACTTATATAGGCTTTGTAGGCGGCGATACACCACAATATGTAATCGTAGTTTTCGTCTATAAGCCTACGAATGGCGGCTATGCGGGCACCGCTGCCGCCCAACCGATTTTTGGTGACCTGGCCCATATGCTGATTAATAACTCCTACGTAATGCCAAAAAACCAATAACCGAAAGCCTGTCTTAAAATGAATTTTTCGCGAAACAAAGAAGTCCCCTTAAGTAACCGTTAATAAAAATGATATAATAATACAAAAAGCAGATCTCATGAACACTTTGCACATTGCAATCACAACCCATAACCTGATTCGTATACTATTATTAGGTTTCTTAGGCTTTTCGCTAAGCATGCTGATTACGCCGTTATACACGACGACTGCCTATAAAAATCAGTGGTGGAAACGTCAACGTACCGATGCCTGGTCGGGCGGTAAAGCAACGGTCTACCAAAAACTTCACGCAGGGAAGCATAAGCGTAATATTCCGACAATGGCCGGACTCATTTTCATAATATCTATTAGTCTGGTAACTTTGCTAGGTAATTTAAACCGGGGACAGACGTGGTTACCGTTGGCCGGATTGGTTGGAGCAGGCGCGATAGGGCTTATCGATGACATTATGAATATAAAAGGTAGCGGACTAGGGGTAGCGGGTATGAGTGCGCGTGTTAAGTTTGGCTTGTACAGTTTGATCGTGCTGCTTGGCGGCTGGTGGTTTTACTCTAAGCTGGCAGTTCATTCTATTTACTTGCCGGGCGTGCATCATTGGCATATAGGAATATTTGTGATCGCGCTGTTTTGGCTGGTGGTAATATCCACTGCCATTTCAGTCAACATCAGCGATGGGCTTGACGGCCTCGCCGGCGGTTTGCTGACCTCGTCTTTTGTTACCTATGCCATTATAGCTGCGGTAGAGCACAAGTTTGGCCTGGCCGGTTTTTGCTTAACAGTAGTCGGTACGTTACTCAGCTACACTTGGTTTAACATCTATCCGGCGCGCTTTTTCATGGGCGATGTCGGCTCGTTTGCATTGGGAACGGCTTTAGGCATCATAGCTATACAAACCGATACGATTTACGTCTTACCAATTATTGGCATAGTTTATGTGGTGGAAACAGGCTCGGTTATTATCAATCGTTTGTCACGCAAGCTACGCAATGGCAAAAAGGTCTTTTTATCATCTCCGATTCATCATCACTTTGAGGCTATCGGCTGGCCGGAGACTAAGGTTACCATGCGTTTTTGGATACTCGGCCAAGTTGCCGGAGTCTTAGGGCTGATTGTATTTTTAATGAGTGGGCAAGTTTAGCGTTATGCAGCCCGTGACCCGCGGCCGGCGTATACCACCACGCACCCGTGAACTGAGCCTCGGCCGCAAACACCGGCCGGACTACTGGCTGCTTGTCTGGTGTTCTGTTTTGGTGGCCGTGGGTTTAATAGTAGTCTACGCTATCAGTCCGGCACTGAGCGCGGCTCATCACGTCAGTAATAGCTATTATGTCAGCAGGCAGCTGCTAGCCATTGGTTTTAGTCTGGGAGCCTTCATCTTTACTGCGCGGGTACCGCTTAAGTGGTGGCGGCAAGCCTATAAGCCGCTGTTGATTATCGCCGGGTTGGCGACTCTGCTGGCGTTGCTTCTGCCGGTCAATCCGGCCTATCCGGCCCATCGCTGGGTACGTCTAGGCAGCTTTTCCTTCCAGTCGGTAGAACTTGTGAAGTTCGCTGTTATGATATGGCTGGCCGGTTTTCTGGCCGAACGTTTAAAACAGGGAAATATTAGAAGTACGAACCTGACACTCCGGCCCATCTTGCTGGCATTGGCGGCGATTGGTGTAGTGATTGTTGGCGTGCAAAGTGACCTCGGCTCTACAGGAGTTATGGTAGCCATGATGGCTACCATGGCCTTTGTAGCGGGTTTACCACTTGGCAGAGTCATGTTAATAGGTGCCGTAGTTATGGTGGGTTTGGTCCTGGCTGTTTCAGTCACGCCTTACCGCCGAGCCCGCCTGCAAAGCTTTTTACATCCTCAGTCCAACTGTCAAAGCAGTGGTTATCAAGCCTGTCAATCCCTGATTTCTGTTGGCTCTGGCGGTCTGATAGGTCTGGGACTGGGGAGCAGCGTCCAAGCTTATGGTTATCAGCCGGAGGCGGCGAATGATTCTATTTTTGCTATCTACGCCGAGAAGTTCGGCTTCGTAGGTTGCATTGTGCTTATAACAGTGTTTGCGGCTTTCTTTAGCCGTTTGAAAGGCATAGCTGAGCGGCTGACCGATGATTTTAGCCGCTTGCTGGTCGTAGGTGCGCTAGCCTGGTTCAGCAGCCAGGCGCTTATCAATATCGGTGGCATGATAGGCTTGCTGCCACTGAAAGGCATTACTTTACCGTTTATTAGTTATGGGGGCACGAGCGTTGTCTTTGCCTCTGCCGCTGTCGGTTTAGCTTTTCAAGCCTCTCAGTACATGGCTTATAGCACACCCAGAATCTCTGGGGACGCCGTCAAGAAACCTGCTTTCCTTGATAATACAGTGAGGAGGGCTAACTATTGACTATCTTGTTAACAGGCGGTGGCTCTGGCGGCCATATAACACCACTCTTAGCGATCGCCGCTGAGCTTAAGCGCCTCAGGCCAAAAACCCATATTATTTACATCGGTCAGCGTGGTGACAACCTGGTTGATATACCAACTGAAGATGCCCATATTGATGATGTATTTCTGGTTCGTGCCGGCAAGCTCCGACGTTATTACGGCGAAGGATTCAGACAATTACTTGATATATCTACGTTTCTCAAAAACCTCAGGGATTTCGGATATGTATTAATAGGAATCAGGCAGAGCAGATCACTGCTTAAGAAGCTTCAGCCTGACATTATTTTTATCAAGGGTGGTTTTATCGGTGTACCTGTCGGCCTGGCAGCCGCAAGCTTAAATATTCCATATATAACGCACGACTCAGATGCTATGCCGGGATTAGCTAATCGGATTATATCCCGTTGGGCCAGTCTCCACGCCGTGGCACTTCCCGGTAAAATTTATAATTACCCCGCCAAAAAAACAGTAACTACAGGCATACCGCTCAGAGCCGATTTTGTGCCTATAACAGATAAGCTCAAAAAAAACTATCGGCAGGAAATACAGATTCCGGACTCAGCAAAAATGCTTTTTGTTATCGGCGGCGGGCTGGGCGCGCAGCGTATCAATTCATGGGTTGCTGAAGCTATGCCGCATATATTACATGAGTTCAGCGACCTTTATATTGTTCATGTGGCAGGCCGGGCTAACAAAGCTGGTATGAAGAAGCTATATAACAATATTTTAACTCCGGGAGAGGAGGGGAGAGTGCGGATTTTTGGCTACTTACCCGATGTCTATCTATATAGCGGTGCGGCAGATGTTATAGTTACTCGAGCTGGCGCTACAAATCTGGCGGAATTTGCTTTGCAGGGAAAAGCCTGTGTGGTCATACCCAGTCCTTTTCTGAGTGGCGGACATCAGATTAAAAATGCCCGCTACTTGTTCGATAACAAGGCCATACAACTCTTGGATGAAAGTGATATTAGCGCTGATACTAATCGTTTAGCTAAGCAGGTTAGCGCTTTACTGAATAATAAAAGCCAACAGAAGGAGTTAGCTAATAATCTGGCTAAATTTGCGAAGCCAGACGCAACACAAGAAATAGCCGAACTCTTGTTAGCGCACGTTCAAGAGGAAAGTGCGGGGAGTAATAAAACTAAAACTATATGAAACTAAAATTACCGCTAAGATCTTCAAGTACCTCTTCACGCCGAAAGCGTGTAATTGCTGAAGATAAGCAGTCATCAAAGACATTTTCCTATCGATCTCAGCGACCTGAGCCAGAGCTAAAGAATATTGGTAGACTAAAGGAACGCAGGTCGTCGCAACAACCTGCGCGTAAGAAGCTAAGTTATTTTCTCCTACAGCGATTCGGTTTAGTTATTTTACTAATAGCCGGCGTTGCCTGCGCGGTCAATATATTAAGCCTTAATTCTAATGCTAAGGTATCACCATTAACTACAAGTACTAACCAGGCATTCTTACAACCGACATCTGTATACGAAGCGGCTGCCAGTCTGGCACTTAAGAATTCGGTGTGGAATTACAACAAGGTTACCATAGACACGAATCAGATCAGTCTACAAATGCTTAACCAATTTCCAGAGTTAACCAAGGTAAGCGTCACATTACCACTGCTGGCGCACCGGCCTTTGGTGTATGTTCAGCCGGCTCTGCCCACCCTTATGCTGGTGACGAATAGTGGTTCTTCATTCATCGTCGATAGCACAGGTAAGGCTGTGATTGCCGGCACCAGCTCTTCTCTCCATCAGTTACCTATACTACATGATCAAAGCGGGCTAAAAATTCGGCTTAATCATCAGGCCTTATCTGGAGCAAGTGTAACTTTTATCCAAAATATTATCGCCCAACTGGCAGCTAAGCAATTTACAGTATCCAGCATGGTGTTACCCGGTGCCTCTAGCGAGCTTGATATAAAGCTGGCAGGGCAGCCTTATTTTGTAAAGTTCAATTTACAGCGTGATGACCCAAGAGGGCAGGCAGGGGTTTTTCTGGCTACAATTGCTGGCCTAAAGCGTAAAGATGTTACCCCGGGCAACTATGTTGACGTCCGTGTGGAGGGCCGGGCTTACTACCAGTAGACCCCTTTCCTGTTGCCCTGCTAGTTCGCTAATTGTTCATGTTTATTAATAAGGGCTTTTCCTAGAAAAACTATATATCTATATTATTATTAGCAAAAGTCAAATTTTATATATATTATTCAGAAAGGCAGGGGAATGACTATTTTTAAATAATATAGCTGAAAAGCAATAGTTTCACGCTAAACTGTGGAAAAGTCAAATAGTGTTGCAGATCACATCTAGAGTCTTAGTGTTATTGCCGGCCAGAGCTATATCGGTAAGGGCTTGTAGCAATAAGCGGTTAGCAGGTTTTGGAAACTACCATAGGTGGCCTAAAAGCGAAATCTATTTGAATACTCCCCTGCAGAAGTGGCATACCCCAGGTCTCTTATAAACAAATATATGAGTCGTAAAATATACATTGTGCGAC
>JBBSHY010000033.1:0-9356 GCA_038232415.1 Saccharimonadales bacterium (SeqCode)
GTTTTTTATTTTATGTGCTCTAGTTCAGAACAATTCTGACTGCAGGTATTATTATATATAGCGCTTCAAGATATTTCAAGGCACTATATATTGTGCTTTTTACTATTATTTGCCGATTTTGTGCACTGTGACGTCAAATACAAGATCAGCATTGGCGGGGATGCCGGAACCACTTGGAGGATTAGCGCCGTAAGCTAAATTGGCCGGTATGAGCAACCGCCGCGTACCGCCAACTTTAACGCCGGGAATACCTTGCGACCAACCGGCAATCACGCCGCTTAAAGGAAACGACACAGGTTGGCCGGTGTCTTTGGAGCTTTGAAAAATTACACCCGTGCTGGCCACTGCGCCGGTGTAATCAACCGTAATGGTGTCGCCGGATTTGACGCTATCGCCTGAGCCTGGCGCGCTATCAACCGTTTGCAGCTGGCCTATGCTCGCTACGGGCGTGAAGTCTCCCAGTTTAGTGCCTTGTAATTTAGGTTTATTATCCACTTTTGCTCCTTGTGATTGCGCCGGCTTGCTGCTCGCAGCGTTATCCGGCTTTTTATTATTCTGGACTGTTATGTAAATAACCAGAATGGCTGTCGCCGATGATGTTATTAAAAAGAGCGCCGCAAAAAAACCTGCAAAAGCGCGTTCACGTTTTCGTGCCATCTGTCCCTCCTTTGTTTCTCGTTAATTATACATGAAAGAATTTTTAGGTCGGGTAGCTATTGCCGGCATTGGTTACAAATAGGTCGTGAGGATGGCTTTCACTCAGAGAAGCGTTAGTTATACGCTGCAGCACCGCGGTTTCCCATAACTGCGGTATGCTAGCCGCGCCCGCATAATAAAAGCCGGAGCGCACGCCCTCCAGCATGGTGTTCGCTACCAATTTAAGATTGCCACTACAGGGGACAAGACCTTCCACTCCTTCGGCTACCAGCACGCTCTTGGCGGTGTAACTCTTGCCATGAAATTCATCTTCTGAGCTGATCTGTTTACCACGTTCCATGGCCGCGATCGAGCCCATGCCACGATAGCTTTTGAACTTATAACTATCGGCACCGTTCATTATGCTCTTGAAACGGCGCGGCACCTGGTCTTTAGTAAATTCGGTGGCTTCGCCAGGCGACTCTTCGGTGGCCGCGAACAACCGCCCCATCATAACGCAGGATGCGCCGGCTGCCAGCGCCTTGGTAATATCACCGGAGTAGTTTATGCCGCCGTCAGCGATAATGGGAACATCGTGCTTCCGGGCTATTTTTGCTGTCTCCATAATGGCCGTTAGCTGTGGTACGCCCATGCCCGAAACTATTCGCGTGGTGCAAATAGCGCCAGGGCCCATGCCAACCCGCAGTCCGTCAACTCCGGCTTCAATTAGAGCTTCGGCGCCTTCGCTGGTTGCGACACTGCCGGCAATGACGTCAACTTTGTGATGTTTTTTTATATAGGTCAACGCATCTAATACGAATTTGGAAAATCCATGTGCCGAATCAACCACAATAACACTCACACCGGCTGCGACCAGAGCCTCGACCCGGGCCTCATAACCAGGACTGGAGCCAACGGCAGCACCGACTTGCTGTCCGGCTTGCCGGACTTTAGCGACTTGTGCCGCTTGCTCCTTGACTGTCAGGTTACGGTGGATAATACCGATTCCCCCGAACTTACCGAGTGCAATGGCCAGCTTACTTTCGGTGACCGTATCCATGGGCGAGGATACCAACGGCGCCGCCAGAGTGATGTTGCGTGTTAATTTTGTCGTAAGATTAATGTCAGCACGAGAAAACCCGGCGTAACCGGGTTTCAAAAGGACATCATCAAATGTCAGGGCGGGAGTAGTGCTAATCTTCATAATCCATTCTAAACCGAAACCATTAGCCTTGTCAAAATTCCGCGGGCGCTACCAGCCGCCGCCTCCACCACCGCCGCCACCGCCGCCGGAGAAGCCGCCGCCGAAACCGCTGCTGCCACTGCTGCTTGGTGCCGTGAAGGCGCTATTTACTGTCGAACCAATTCCGTCGCTTAAGCTAAGAGCCAGGTAAGAGGCATTAAAGGCAGTCCAGTTGCCGCTGTACCAATATGGCGGGGATTTATATAAGCTGTCGAACTTGCCGGCCCATTGTTTTTCTACGCCGAGTACCATGGCGTAAGGCAGCAATTTTTCAAATAATTCAACTGTTCTGACCGGCTCGCCGGCATTTGAGGCATAAGCGGCATTTGGACTTTGCAACTTAGCTATGCGATCTTTTTCGGCGACCTCAAGGTACATTTTCAGTCCCAGGACATGCTCCTTGGCAGCTACACCTTTATTGGTACGTGCGCTCATGGCAATCAAGCACAGGACTGCAATAGCTCCGCCTGCTATCAGACCCGCAATCGCGGCCGTGCCAAAAGCCACTAAGCAGATAACCATAAGCCCTGCTATGGCAATGAGTACGAAAAACATTTCTTTAGTCAATAGGTTTGCAAATGAATTATCACGAAAATAACCGTTGGCGGTAAGACCGGTTTTGATATTTTCTCCCAGTGTCGAGGCAGTGGTATACAACTTATTTTTTAGGATAGATATATCGACTACAGTACCGCTGCCTTTATTGCCAAACAAATTTTTGATAAGCAGGGCCTCGTTATTATCCAGCCGCGATAAATCGTTTACCAGTAACTCCAGACTATATGTAGTTGTATCTTTGCGTAAGGCTTTAACCTGATTGGCCTCGATAATTTTAATGTAGCCACGGATCGCCAGATCGATAATTGTAGCTGTAATATCCCGGTTATCCAGCTTAAAGTCCATAAGCGTGCCGACCTCGCCGGGCTTTAAATGCTCCGGTGAGTCATACTGCGGGATTATAGTGCCTCTGCCCCTGGAATCACGCCCAAACCGCCACCAGTAAACTAGACTGGTACCGCCAATCAGCAATAACGGAATGCTGAAACCCAAGATCTGTTTCATATGCTCCTCTGCAGTTTCCTGCCACGTCGAGGGCACGAAATATCCCTTTGGAAAGCCGGCTACGAATGTCAATGTCTGATTAGCAGATAGTGGCTTGATCGTAGCCGATTCAATCGTTTTACCCCTTACGAAAATTGTGCAGTCCTGGCTGGTAGCTCCATAGGCGCCGGCGTAGCAGGTTGGCTGACGAACATGTTTAAGGCCATCCGGCAGATGAACTATTACCGACACATGGTTAAACTGCTGCTGCCACTCGGTGCCATTGACGTCCCAATACAGTTCATCATGATCCTTGTAAAAACTAATGACATTACGCAAGTTGTAATCTATGGTGTACTGCTGAGATCCGGTTACAGTCTGTGCGGGATCGCCGATCTTTAGCACGGTGTTACCGTTTGAAGTATAAGTTGTGAATTTAGTCGGCGCGCCGCTGTCGCTGGTGATTTTATTAGTACGCAGCTGCAAAGAATGGTGTTTATAGTTATTTGGAATAGCCCTTAATATGCCGTGGTTGGAATCGGTAAAATCCACGTTGATGTGCTCTATAATATGTAACTCGCCCTGCCGGTCGGCCCGGCTTAATGTTTCTTCGGCCACAAACGACGTGACCGTAAAGTCATTGACGTCAGCTGAAGCCAATGCCGGGATACTAACTGCCGCCACAAGACTTATTCCAATTGTTATAAGTACTGGAAGTTTGAGATTTCTCATATCCGTACGGCGCTAAGTTTATTTTTCGCGGCAGCAGCGACAGAATCAAGAAGGTTGGTAACCTCAGTGTCGGTTAAAGTACGCTCATAGCTGGCTATAGTGAGGCGGAGGGTTATGTTTTTGTGTGTATTATCTTCTTCGCTTTGATAAATATCCAGGGGTAGCAGGCTGGTCAAACTATTAGCCGGCTGGACCTTTCCCAGTTCGGTCCGGACAAAATCAGACAGAGCCTGATAGCCTAGATCGGCCGGTACTTTTAGAGTGATATCCTGGGTAATTTTTGGATAGCGCGGTGTAGCAACATATTTTTTAGAATCCTTGAATACGCTTTCTAAAGCCTTTGTGTCGACCTCAAAGCCCGCAGCGTATTTAGGCAGCTTTAGAGCCTGACTGACTGCCGGCTTGAATTCACCGATTATACCCAGAAATTCGCCGCTGGCTTTAACGCTCACCAGCGCCGACCGGTTCAGGTCGTAGGGCTGGACAACCGCATACTGCCGCATGGCCTCGCTGACCGTTTTAAACTCCAGCTCGGCGCCGGTCAGCATGGCCAGATAATTGCGAGCCTGATAATATGCCGAACCGGTTTTTTTGAGCTTGTCGGCTGCAGCTATTACCAGACCGGTAAATTCAAACTCACCTGGCAGGCCTTTATCGTCGATATGGTCAAGGCTATGGGTTTTACCCAGTTCAAACAACGCAAACTCATCGTAGCCGGCTTTGATATTGGAATGAACTTTATCGAGCAGACTTGGCATCAGGCTAAGGCGATAATACTGGAGGTCGGGGCTAAGAGCGTTAGCTACCTGATAAGCCTTGGACTTATCCTGGCCGGTTTTTCCCAGCAATTTGCCAGGCACAAAGCTGTATGTCAATACCTCGTTGGCGCCGGCCCCGCTAAGTCTCTCCCGGATCTCGGCCTTAAGAGTCAGTAAAGGATCTTTGGCGGTTGGCATCAAGTCGCGTTTCGGCAGTTCAAGAGGCAATTTGTCATAGCCATATAACCGACCGACCTCTTCCACTATGTCCTCTGCCAGCTCAATATCGGTTCGCCAAAACGGCGCTTCAACGTATAACTCTCCGCTGGACCCCTTTGTATGAACCTGAAATTCCACATTCTGCAGAAGCATGATAATATCTTCATCGCTTAAGGCTAGTCCGAGCCGAGAATTGATAAATTCTTTACTGACTTGAACCGGCTTAAATAACGTCGCGTCACTCAGTGCTTTTTCGAGGTGCTTATCATCAATAACTACGCTGGCGACTTTCCCGCCGCCAAACTGCCGGATTTCATCAACGATTTTAGCCAGAACGGCCAGGTTTTGCAGGGGGCTTTGGCCTTTGGTGAAACGGGTGACGGCATCGGTGAATAGGCCATGGGCCATGCTTGTACGCCTCACAGAATACATGTCAAAGTTGGCACACTCCAGGATGATATTTCGGGTGTTTTCGTCGACATCCGTATCAACCCCGCCCATAACACCGCCAATGCCTATAAGCTGCTTATTGGTCGCAATCATAATGGCTTCGATCCGCGGTTCGATCTCTTTGCCGTTTAGTAACCTGATCTTTTCGCCCGGCTTAGGATTACGTATAACTATAGCTGTCTCGCCATCGCTCAGCGCTTTAACCTTGTCATAATCGTAAGCATGCAGCGGCTGGCCGGTCAGCAGCATGAAGAAGTTTGTATAATCTACTATATTATTTATGGAGTTTTGGCCGACTTTGGCCAGCTCGACCTGCAGCCAAGCCGGGCTCGGTCCGACTTGAACCTGGCTCATAGCAATGGCTGGGAAACGCGGAACCAGCCTGGGTAGTTCGTTCTTGACTACCAGCGGCAACTTATCACCTTCCACATCCGGAAATTGTGGGTTCGGATTATACCAATCAGGGCTTTTGAAGGGCACGCCTTGTATACCGGCTAGTTCGCGGGAGATACCTAAAAATCCAAAACAATCCGGCCGGTGGGTAAACATTTTATTCTCGAAGTCCAGGACCACATCGTCTTTCAGGCCAAAGGCTTCTGCAAAGTCAGTGCCGGGCTTAAAACTACCGTCGATTTCCATAATACCGGCGTGGCTATTACCCAGCGCCAGCTCTTTGGCCGAAGCCAGCATGCCATTACTAATTACGCCGCGGATTTCACGGGCTTCCAGGACAAAAGGCTCTTTGCCTATAGTTTCGGGAACAGTGGTCCCTGGGGGGAGCCAGGCCACGGTCAATCCAGGATGAACATTCGGCGCGCCGCAGACTACCTGGATATAACCATCCGGCTCCCGCTTGACAGAGGGTGTATTACAGCCGTCGTCAATAGTACAGACTTTGAGCTTATCGGCATTTGGATGTGATTCGCAAGAAATAACTTTCGCTATCACGATTCCCTGATATTTATCGCCAACCTTTATAACTTCTTCAACAGCTCCCAATTGCGCACCAATCTTCTCAATAAGCTTTTCTAATCCAATAGCCGTTATATCATCCGCACAGCTGTAACGTTTATTAAGTCCGCAAATAGTATTCAAGCTGGCTTTCATCGGTCCGCCCTCGCCGCTATGGCAAAATACATGAAATAATCTTCCAGTTTGGCATCTTCTTTATCGGTAATGATCGCCTCTACGAATTGCTCTCTTGCTCTAAGGAGTTCTCTGGTGCGCAGAGTTTTTTGACCGGCCCAAGCAGCAGCAGTGGCATCAATTAGATCCAGCCCTCGGTAAAGTGCACCTCTCATGCTCTTTTCGTCACCGCGTCGTTTAGCAGCAAGAGACCGGCCAACCTCGGAACCGATATTGCCCATCTGCTCATACATAGTCATGCGAGCCCAGCGTTGTTTGTCAAATATATAGCTACTCATGGGCAACTCCGGCTATCAACTCTCGTATCTGTCGACGGACTGCTTCGTCGTCCACACCCCGCGAATAGTTGCCTTGACTCGGACGTAGATTAATCATCGAGTCAAACTCGACAAACTCTTCTGTACCATATTTGTCCGGGTGGAGGTTAATACCCCACAGATCACGCTGCTTGGATCCTGCTTCTAACAGATAAGCTTCACCATCGGCATGCATACCCATGTCAACAACTACGGCACTTCTGGCAAGGTCCACATCAGCTTTGACTATGGCCTCATGCATTTTTTTAGCCATCTCTTTGAGCTCAGCTAATGAGATTTTATCAACCTGTTTCATGAGAATTGCCTCAGGAAGTCGAGTTTACCGGAGTGGAAGTTGCGGACGTCTTCGATTCCGTGTTTCATCATGACTAGTCTGTCTATACCGCCGCCCCAGGCAAAACCGGTATAAACTTTTGGGTCAATGCCGGCAGCCTGGAGGACTTTTGGGTGAATCATACCGCAACCGAGCAGCTCTATCCAGCCGGATTGCGAACAGATATTACAACCTTTTTTATCACAGAAAGGACAGCTGAGCATGAACTCGAAGGATGGCTCCGTGAACGGGAAATAAAACGGATTGGTTTTGACTTCCAGCTGTTTGGCATAGTATTCCTGCAAAAAAGTCTTGAGAGTAGCGATGAGGTGCCCGGCGTGAATACCCTTGCCGACATAGACACCTTCCAGCTGGTAAAAAGTGTGCTCGTGACGGGCATCGAGGTCTTCATTGCGGAAGACGCGGCCGGGAATGACAGCAGCTATCGGCAGACCCTTCTCAATATCAGCTTTGTGTTTTTGGAGCACGCGGTTCTGCATGGTGCTGGTATGGGCCGGCGCGATGAAGGGCTTGCCGGCGGCGTCGGTCTGGGTGGTCACGAAGGTGTCGTAATCGTCGCGGGCAGGGTGGCCTTCCGGAAAGTTCAGGGAGCCGAACATGTGAAAATCATCGTCGATCTCGCGCGATTCCACGGCGGTGAAGCCCATCCGGTAGAAGATATCCAGGACTATGGCCAGTTCGGTCATCAGAGGGTGCTGGCTGCCTTGCTCGCTCGGCAATAATTTCGGTCGGTCACCTAAAGGTACATTTATATCAAATGGCGCAGTGATATCGATCGGCGGCAAAGCTTCCGACTCTTCTTTAGTATGTTCAATTAATCCGGTAAGCTCCTCGCGAAAGGCGTTAACTTCTTGGCCAAAGCTGGCCCGTTCTTCTTCAGACAAAGTTTTAAGCTCGTCAAACAGACTTTTTAGTTCAGGGCTGCGCAAAACTGAGGCGTCGCCCCCTGCGGCGCGCCGTTTCAAATCATCCGCCAGTTTCTGGTCAATCATAATCTCTAGCATATTGTACCAGAGGTGCTAAAATAAGGATAAACCTATCAGCTAATAACAAAAGGGGTAATATTATGGGTTTCTTTAACAAAATTAAAGACAACTTAAGCCACGGCGGCATTAAAATACAATTACAGGCACCTGCCAGCGTGTCTATGCAGGACGCCTCGCTGCCCGTGACGGTTACTCTTACTAATAGTACTGACACACGGACTGTCAAAAGAGTTACCGCAGAGATTATCGCCACCAGCCGTAACCAGTCATTTAATCAGCCCGGTAACTCCGGTGTGAGTAACACCCAAACCACTAATGAAACCGTTGCCCGGGCTGATAACATGGAGCAATTCGTGCTGCAACCTAGTGAAACCAAGACCGTCCAGCTAAACATTGTCATGAACACCGGGGCAGCCGTAGCTGATCAGTTACCGGAAGGCAGCGGTATGGCCCAGGTGGCTGGGGCCTTGCAAAAGCTGCAATCAATTAGCGAAGCCCTGAACAAAGACAGCTATAGCTATGATGTGAGAGCCAGCGCGGATGTCGACGGGATAAAGCTCGACCCTGCTAAGCAGCAGCCATTGCAAGTCCTGAAGCCGGGCGAAATCGGCACCGCCTTAAACACTAATTTGTAAACACCTGGCTAGGCTTGAGGCTGATTAGCAGATGCGACGGCCATTGCGCCCGTCCACCGTGAAACGGGTAAACCATATCTGGTTTCATGCATCTCAATTTTGTCTAGATCAGCCGCTTTTACCTCCAGAGCCCAACGCGCACCTTCTATACCCTGAGTCCTACTACGTGCAGCAAAAACTACAGCTATCTCTCCAGAAGATTTTAAATCAAGTTCAAATGAGCCTGCTGCAAGAGGATCCCGGGAAGTTACGTCCTTTTTGGAAGTTGTAATAGGCGTATAGCCAAAAGGGCGTCGATACTCAGCTACCAGTGAGGCTGAACTGAAACTCTCTACAGGGTAGACCTCATAACTAGGATCCAAACCCTGCTTTTTATATCGGTTAATAATGTCCTCATGGGCTTCATAAACTAATTTAGCTACTTCTGACTGAGGCGTCGCCTCACCAACCTGAGCATATACGACTTCCAGTACATCGGCTGCATTAGGACGTTGAGCCATTTCTGAGGACATATCTCTCCTTAAAATTTACTTAGATACCAATATATACCTGATTAAGCACAGTGCAAGCATAAGTATATCTTTGGTTTTGGGTTTTGATGTGTTTAATAATAAGATGGATGCATGGCAAACTTTTCTTTTGATGTGGTGAGCGACTATGACAAGGCGGAGATGAACAATGTCTTCGACCAGACCGCGCGCGAAATAAACAGCCGCTACGATTTTAAAGGTACGCCGGCAGCGATTGAATGGCTGAATGGCGACAAAACCGGTCTGAAAATAACTGGTAACGGCGACTGGCAGATCGATGCAATCCTTGATATTGTGCGGAAGAAGCTCGCAGCCCGGGGGCAGAGCCA
>JBBSHY010000034.1:0-8123 GCA_038232415.1 Saccharimonadales bacterium (SeqCode)
AGGATAATCAGGCCGGCGATCGCCAGCACGATCATAACTTCGATAATCGTAAAGCCTTTATTATTAGATTTCTTTAGTTTACTTAGCATTGCAAGTGCCCCTTTGCGAATTATTTTAGTTTCTTAAGAATCAATACAACGCGGCGCCACGGTGCTTGAAGTTTCGATGTTGTAAAGCACAGCCGATGAGCGGGCATTATCAGTCGTTGCAAAAGATGTGGAATTTGTGCACTTCTTTTTGAAAAGTATGACGATTTTACCTGGATTCGTGCCTGGATCACCACTATTAGCTATGGTCGTACTACTTTGAATTTTAGCGGTCGAAGTAGTGCCACCAGTGAAGTCTACTGTACTTCCTGTCGGGTTCACACCAGTTGGAAGCGCTCCATCATTATTTGAGGCGTATTCAGCTATGCCAGCTGTAATTGCTGAAGCATCGTTCTTTATAGCCGTGTTACGGCCGTTACGTTGTAAGGCCGGTACGGCTAACAGGACTATCAGGATAATCAGGCCGGCGATCGCCAGCACGATCATAACTTCGATAATCGTAAAGCCTTTATTATTAGATTTCTTTAGTTTACTTAGCATTGCAAGTGCCCCTTTGCGAATTATTTTAGTGCTTATGTTTAGATGATAGTCATATGTTGCCGAAAAAGCAAGTATTTTCTATCACTTATACACATCTGATAGTAATTTTAACCGGAGCCGGTGAAGCCGGATTGGTTAACCAGGCCGTATATCGGTAGCAGAATAGCCGCCACGATTATTATAGCCATGACGCCCATAACAATCATCAGGACCGGTTCAATGATGGTGCTGATAGTCTTAATCTCGTTATCAACTTCTTTTTCGTAATAATCAGCCACCTTGGCCAGCATGCTTTCTATGGCGCCGGACGCTTCGCCAATCCGCAACATATTCGGTACCAGTTCCAGGAAGTTAGGGTCGCCGGTAATGGACTCGCTGAGTGATTTACCGCCTTTAACCTTTTCTATGGCCCGCTTCAGCGAACTACCGATGTGGACGTTGTCGACTGCCTCAGCAGTAATTTCCAGTACGTGGATGAGCGGCACGCCGCTGCCTACCAGTGTTTCGCCGGTCCGGGCAAAGCGCGCCATGTACATCTTCATATAGAGCCGGCCGACAGGCCAGGCCCGCATCTTAAAGGCATCGACTATGCGCCTGCCTCCCATGGTCCGTGCCGCCCTGGTGCCAAAGAAGGCCATAAGGCCAAGCGCGATCAGAACCACCCACCAGAAGTGGGTCACAAAGTGGGAAACCGCCAGCAGCATACGGGTCACCAGCGGCAGAGACACGTTCGGCAGACCGGCATATATATTCTGAACCTGCGGCAATACTTTTATAATCATAAACAGAATCACCCCCATCATTACCATCAGGACAACCAGCGGGTAGATCATGGCGCCGCGCACCTTGCTGACGAGGTCGGCGTCCTTTTCCTGCTGGTAGGCCAGGCGTTCCAGGCCTTTGTCCAGCGTACCGGAAGCTTCGCTGGAGGCGACCATGCTGATATAGACGCGGTTAAAGACTTTAGGATGCTTTTCTAGCGCTACGCTAAAAGCCGTGCCGGCTTCAACATCGCTGATGATCTGGTTGATTATTACTTTGAGGGCTTTATTGGTCGTTTGTTCGGCCACGTTGCGCAAGCTCTGTACCAACGGCAAACCGGCATTTATAAGCGTAGATAGCTGACGACTGAACAATACCTTATCTTTAGTTCTTATATGGCTAAGACGACGGGGGCCATAGCTTTTTTCAAGTTTAATACTGAGAGGGGTTAGGCCTTCTTCGCGGATAAGTGTGGCAGCCGAGTTTTCATTCTCGGCCTGTACCTGTGCCTTTATCTTCTGGCCGGTGGAGGCATTACGGGCTTCGTAAGTGAAGGTTAGCATTTCATTGTACTGCTTTCATATTAGCTTCTCATCAGCCTGTCTAATTCGTCCAGGTCAATGGCAAAATTGCGGGCCTCATCGTAGGTTATGCTGCCGTCATGGACCAGATTAACCAGTTGCTTGTCCATAGACTGCATGCCAAATTCGGCGCCGGTCTGGATAACGGCTTCCAGCTGGTAGGATTTGCCTTCGCGAATGATATTGCGTACAGCCGGCGTAGCTACCAGTATTTCGGCGGCAGCTTTGCGGCCGCCACCAATCGTCGGTACTAAACGCTGCGAAACAATCGCCATCAGGATGTTAGACAGCTGGGCTCTTATTTGTGGCTGCTGGTGCGGTGGAAATACGTCTATCATACGATCAACGCTCTGGGAAGCGCTGTTGGTGTGCAGGGTTGCTAAGACTAAATGACCGGTTTCGGCGATGGTGATAGCGCTGGCAATTGTTTCCAGGTCACGCATCTCACCTATAAGCACCACGTCCGGGTCTTCGCGCAGGGCGCTGCGCAGGGCGGCGCTAAACGAGTAAGTATCGTAATGGACTTCGCGCTGTACGACTACGGATTTATGTGATTTGTGAGTGTACTCGATCGGATCCTCAATGGTGATGATATGTTTGCTCTGTTCGCTGTTAATCTTGTGAACCATAGCCGCCATTGATGTTGATTTGCCCGAACCTGTAGGACCGGTCACCAGTATCAAACCCCGCGGGTAAGCGGTAAACTTATTTATGATCTCCGGCAGGCCCAGTTGCTCGATTGTCCGGATCTCATTGGGGATTAAGCGCAGCGCCGCGGCCAGATTGCCCCTTTCATGAAAGGCATTGACGCGGAAACGCCCCAGATCGCCATAAGCGAAGCTAAAGTCAAACTCTTTATCTTTAAGCAGGATCTGTTTTTGGTCTTCGTCTAAAATAGCGAAGATAAGTGCTTCCACGGATTCTTCATCTAGTGAATCAGCGCCTATTACCGCTGTAAGCGCGCCATCTATACGCAGCATCGGCGGCAAGCCGACTTGTAAATGAAGATCCGACGAATTCTTTTTGATAACTTCGTCGAGTAAAATTTCGATTCTTGGTTTTGCCTGCATATTCCACCCTTCTTTTGTTTAGGCGTTACCTTCGGCAGCCACGCGGTTGATTTCGCCCAGCGTAGTTCGGCCATCCAAAGCCTTCAGGTAGCCGTCCTGGCGCATATTAACCATGCCCTCAGCTTCGGCGGCTTTTTCAATTTCCGTGCTTGTTGATCGTTTCATTATTAATCCCTGGATCGCTTCTGATACTTCAAAGACTTCGTACAGGCCCATGCGACCGCTGAAGCCGCCAGGAGCATCCGGACTATCTGTGCCCTTGGCTAAAGTATAAGCTTTTTGGGTGGCTAAGGGCAAGCTTTTATAGCCGAGGTCTTTGGCGACGGCCGCGGCGTCATCCTTTGTTTGCGGCAACATGGCCCCTAACGTCGCTTTGACAGCTTCTGACTCGACAGGTGATGATTGATATGTTTGCTTGCCCGCGTCAGTGATTTTTCGCACCAAACGCTGGCCAATTACGGTATGTACGGTACTGGCGATTAGAAACGGCTCGATGCCCATGTCGAGCAGACGCGGCAGGATACCGGCGGCGCTGTTAGTGTGCAAGGTGCTAAATACCAGGTGACCGGTTAGCGCCGCCTGCACGGCTAATTGAGCCGTTTCCTTATCGCGAATCTCCCCTACCATTACCACGTCGGGGTCCTGCCGCAGAATACTGCGTAAACCAGACGCAAAAGTCAGGCCCACTTCGGGGTTAACCTGAATCTGGTTGATGCCGTCCATCTTATACTCGACCGGATCTTCCAAGGTGACGATATTAATAGCATCGTTCTTGATTTCCTGGATCAGGGCATAGAGCGAAGTCGATTTGCCCGAGCCGGTCGGCCCGCTGGTCAGGATCATGCCGTTGGGTTGTTGTAAAGCTTTACGGATTACGCGCAATGCCCGGCCGGTATAGCCCATTTCTTCCAGCTTGAATGAAGTACCGGTTTTATCCAGCAAACGTATTACCGCCTGCTCGCCCCATACGACTGGTGAGATGGCAATGCGGAGGTCAATGCCCCTGCCGTCAACTAAGACAGTAAACTGACCGTCTTGTGGCGTACGGTGTTCGTCAATTTTGAGGTTTGCCAAGATCTTGATGCGGGATATGAAGGCCGGTTCGGTATTTTTAGGCAGGCGCATAACCTCGCGCAGCACGCCATCGACACGGCAGCGGACTTTTAGCTCCTTCTCCAATGGTTCAATATGTATATCGCTGGCACGGTTGTGGGCGGCAAATTCCATGATAGCCGATAAAGCCTTGCTGATCGGCGAGTCTTCAACCAAGGTCTGGATGGTTTTAGCTTTCTGGGCCAGTTTTTTTGCGTCAGCTTCTGAATTCGCTTCGGTGTCAGTACCAGCCGCAATTTTACCAAATGCAGCGTCCATCTGGGTATCCAGCCGGGCCGTGTACTGCCTGATCACCTGGCGGATTCCGGCTTCACTGGCAACATAAACTTTCATCGGCCGGCCAATGCGGTTACTCAAAAAGTCCACGGCCTGGACATTATCGGCGTCAAGCATGGCTACGATCAGGCGATCCTGCATTTCGCCCAACGGCACGGCCATATAGCGCTCGGCAATCTCCTGAGGTAAGAGCGCTAACACCTTTGGTTCAATCCGGGCTGACAAGAGATTAACGTAAGGGACTTTGGTAATAGTAGCGTTGGCTTTGGTCAACTGCTCATCAGTAATATAGCCATTTTTCACTAAATAGCTGATCAGGGGCTCTTTATCTTTCGCGGCTGCAGCGCGTGCTTCGGCAAGCTTATCCGTGCTTAGCATACCGGAAGATACTAAAGTGTCTTCTACTTGCTGTCCAGCGGCAACTGACAAAACGCTCACGTCGCCAACCTTTAACGCTGGCCAGTACCGTTAAATGGATCAGTGTTGATGTTCTGGCCTATGGTAATTAGTTTTGTAGGGTCAAAAGAATCTTTATTGAAGTAGTGCTTGTCAGGCGGCAGGAAATTGGCATTAATTGGTTGGACTACCTCTACTGATTCCTGCCGGCTCTGGGGTGACCCAAAGATTAGCTTGGATACCAATAACGAAAACACGGTGCTAATAAACACCACGACTAATAAGATAACAAAGTCTTTTTGTTTCATTTCACGACCTTCTTGGTTATATTCACATTTTTGGCAGGTTGAAAGTACGTATGCGCGTTCACGGTCAATGTCATACTCGTGGCACCGCCGGATAGGTCTATAGAATCAACCTGGATCGGCCGAATAGACTGCTGAAGCTTGGCCATTAACTGGCCTAGAGACGCGTAATTAGCATTACTCACCTCAAACGAAAATGGCATGGACACAGCTTGGGGGTTCGGGCTATTAGCGTTAGATTGCTGGCTTAACTGATTATCTATGCCGCTCACTTTGGTAACGTTAAAACCACCGTTGGTCAGAATCTTTTCGATACTCGAGGCCAGGGCCGGAAAATCATAAGCACTTGGCAGCGCATTAAGGATTAACTTGGAATTCCGTCCGTCATTATCACCGGTTCCGCTGGGATTGCCGTTAATAATATTTGGATCTTGTGAATCGAATTTCTTATAGGATTTTGAAAGTTTTTCAGATGTCTGAATATTATTCTGCAGCTGATGATGGGCCTTTTCCTTGGCTGTAGTAACGCGGGCATTATACCTGTTCTGGCTGAATTCGGCCTTAAAAGCAAACAGGCAGAAGATCGTTACAAAGGCTGCTGCTGCCGCGACACCGACTATTTGAGCGTTGGCTTTACTGATTTCTAAACGCTTGGTCGTCAAAGCCTGTGCTTTCGCCATCTTATTGATTCCCTTTCGGTTTACCAGTCTCGACATTAGGCGACGCCTGGAATAAAGCGCTCGGACTCTCCAGCTCAGATCGTGTACTAGTTAAGTTAGGTACAGATAGCGTTACGGTTTTGGTGATATCAAATATATTTTTATCGTAAGCCAGCGTTATGGTGTAAGTAGCCGGGTGACCGGCATTAGACTGGGTAGTCAGGCCAAAGCTCGTTAGCACTATGTTACTAAAAGCCTTGCTATTAGCCGCACTGTTCGAGTCTGCTGTGCTGTAAGTTGTAAACTTCAGTGTATCTACATATTTGTTAACACTGCTTAAAGCATCGGCTGTACCGGTTATAGTGGCTGTTTGCAGGCTAAAGTCAATCTTGAAATTGCTAATCGATACCGTAGCCGGTGTAACCTGGTTTAAGTAATCAAAAAGATGCGATGTCGCCGGCTTAGCGGCATGCAGCGCCGTCAGACGTTCCAGCTGGTTTTGCACGGTTAAAATCTTACCTATCTGAGGTTCTCTCTTTAACTTGCTGCTTTCGGAGGCTATATCATGGCTCAGGTCATTTAGATGTTTTCTCTGCAAGCCGTTAGCACTTATTATTAGTACTAATAATACAATTGACGCTATACTAACTAACGCCGAAACGCTAAGCACCAGGCGACGATAGCGCTGGGCTTTGATATACTCCAGCTTAACATCCGGTAAAAGGTTTAGCTGAATCATGAGGTGCGCTCCGCTAGTCCCACAGCTACGCCAAACTGGTTAGATATAGCTAATAATTCATTCTGGCGTTCCTTACTAAATGTCACGTTCCGCCAGGCATTGCCAATCTCCACATTTATACCGAATTTATTAGCCAGGTATAGCGGGAATTCGGGCATGACAGAGGCGCCACCGGTAACAACTATGCGCTCAATCTTTGAGTTCACGTAACGTGTGTGGAAATACTTAATAGATTTTTCTATTTCTGTCGTCAATAAGTCGATTGTACCGCTAATGGAATGGAATACTTGCCCTTCCAGTTTTTCGGTACTAAGCCCGAACCTAAAGACGAACTCTTCAGCCTGCTTTTCATCAATATTTAAGTTCTGGGTAGCCGCCTTGACAATTGCTTCGACCCCGTTAGCAATACTCCGGGTTAAATGCGCCGCGCCGCCCATCACTACAACGAGGTCGGTAGCCCGCCGTCCCACGTCCAGAAACAATTGACAGGAATTATCAGGCGTAGCCAATGCCCTGACCATAGCCAGGTTATCGGGCTCAAAAGCAATGACATTTAAACCGACCGATTCCAGCAGGTCGAGCCGTCCTTCAACAAACTTATTGGGTACGCTGCTTAGCAGGATCTCCTGCTTGGTTGTATCAGCCGGTGAGTCACCAATGAGCGCCCAGTCCATTTTGGATTCAGCCAGGGGGGTAGGAATAAGGGAGTCAGCTTGGTATTTTATGGCCTTTTTAAGCTCGCTGGCCGAAAGACGTTCCACGTCCGCCACGGTGGTAAAAACCCGGCTGGAGGGAATGCCCACAGCAACGTTCTTAGTACTGACATTGGCCTGCTTAACCAGTTGGGCGACCGTTTGGGCCAACTTTTGCTGATCGGCCTTGGAATCACTTAGGGCCAGCTTGCTTTCCAGCGGCACGTAAGCGTATTTAGCCAATGTTTTCGCCCCGCCGCTGCCACGCAGTTCCACCAGCCGGACCGCCGTGCTGCCAATATCAAGGCCAAAGAACTCAGACGTGCCACCGGATAACAAGCTCATAGTCTAACCTCGATTGGATTGCTTCTCATATAATTCTTCTTCATCAGACGAATTATAGCATAAGTACAATGAGCTGCCCGTTGCCTGTTACCGCTTGTATTCCCACCCATTTCTGCTATCTTTTCCTATTTACTTTTTACCTTTTTACTAGTTACATTCATTGTATCATAGCACCGGTGACAAACTGGTAATATATTCGGATGTGCCGTTTGATGGCCCTGAGGAGGGCGGTATACCGGCTGGTTGCTGGACAAGGAAAAGCTCAGGGCTAAAGTTAAAGATCTCTGCCGCGCAATCATAATGGGTCGTACTACCGCTATCACCGCAATTTCGGCCAGTGTTTTCTTTTAGCCGCTCCCCGCTTTCACTATTGCGCAGTGAGCCAAACGACCTCAGCAGATGGACTTTTTGGGCCACGAAGGCGCCGTTCACCACCAGTTGGCTTTTGCAACCATTAAGTAGATTATTTTCACCTACGTAAGGATTCCCCGCAGGATCTACACAGGTGTATATACTACCGCCGGTCGCCCCATCCGGCTGGGCCACGTACATGCCGTCCAGCTGATGCACGTCCTTGTCTATATATATATTGCCCTTA
>JBBSHY010000035.1:0-7426 GCA_038232415.1 Saccharimonadales bacterium (SeqCode)
AATACAAATGGCACGGCGAATATGTACTATCAGCTGTAGACATAGCCGGATCCGACTTTGCCGTATTAAGTTTTATAGAAAACGTTTTCTAGGCTTTAAGATGTTTTTTGATGGCTTTTAGGTCGCGCTTTTTCCAGGCGGCCTGCCACTGTATAATTTCAATGGCTTGTTTAACGGGGCGTTCAAAGGCCGGACTCATATGACTTTCAAAAAAGGCGGTGAACTCCGGCAGGAATGACGCATTACTAAAGCCACGGCCGGCATAAATCGGCATGCGGAAGAAGCTTAAATCGCTGCCGATGTTCTTGACCAGCCACTCCCAGTTACTGGTCAGCCATTCCCAGGTGATCTGTTTGGCGAAACGATTCGAGAAGCTGTAGGCAATCCAGTAAGGAGCATCTTGCAATCGCACCTCAGAGGTGGATATATGTTTTAAGGCACGCCTAATCAGTGCCGGTTGCTCAAAGCCTGTTAAGGCGCCGGCTAGTGTCACACGTTCTTCACTATTGGTGCTGGCATTGTGCATGGCCAGCATTTTATCGAACTCGGCCTTGGCGCCTTTACGGGCAGCAGTGCCGTAAACTACGCCGCGCAGGTCGGGGTGAACGTCTTCAGGCCGTTTCATCGACTGGAAGCGGCGGAGAGCTTCTTCTACGACATGGGGCTCTTCCCCGTACGAAGTTAACCCTAAAATGGTCGGCCGGAGCAGACGATCAAAATGGCTGTCACCAGGTTTTTCTGCCCAGCCTAGCCGTTCTAGTTGTTTGGTTGCTAATTGGCGCACAAAGGGCTTGAGGCCGCTACGGACTCCACCATCGTCCATGACAATCCGGATGCTGCCAATATTACCAGAGATGATGTCCCAAACGACGGTACTGTCTTCACCCGAGTAAGCTTCTAGGAGTTTTAAGCTGTCGACAGTGCTACTATAACCGGCTTTAGCGGCTTCAAAACTATCACTTAACAAGCCCAGACGGTCGAGGTCGTTCAGTTTGCCGGCTTTAACGGCTTCGGCTAAATTATCCAGATGCTTAGAGTCATAAATAGCCCGGAAGAAACTGGTTCGATTATGGTTAAGCAACAAATTACCGGCAGGTTGGCCGGACGTGATGGCTTGCTTGGTCTTTTCCAAGGTGACAAAACCCAGATCTTCGCTGGCCAGTAACGGTATGGGCCAAATGGCTGGTTCTTTCTTGGCGGCCGGGTTCAGATAGAAGCGCTCCTGCTTGAGCTGAGGTTTAGCTATGGCTATCTCCGCACGCACTATGGGATAACCACTTACGGAGGTCCAGGCGCTCATAAATTGCTTAATGGGCTTCTTGGAAACTTCTTCCAAAGCTGCCCAAAGGTCCACTGTATTGGTGTTGCTGTAGGCGTGACGCTTTAAATATAATCGCAAGCCGTCCCGGAAATCATCAGCGCCTAAATAATCGTGCAGCATCAGAAGCACACTGGCGCCTTTTTCGTAACTGATGGCATCGAAGATCGTGCGGATTTCGTCGGGATGTTTGACTTCCACCTCTATAGGGTGGGTGTGCTCCAAGGCATCGAGTTTGAGTGCCAGGCCTTGCTCCTCGACTATGAACTGCGTCCAAACTTTCCAGTCCGGGAACAGGTGATCAACTGCCAGGTAGCTCATCCAGCTGGCAAAGCTTTCGTTCAGCCACAGGTCGGTCCACCACCGCATCGTTACAAGGTTGCCGAACCACTGGTGAGTCAATTCGTGGGCGACAACGTTGGCGACGTATTGTTTGAGGTGCAGACTGGTATTTTTAGGATCCACCAGCAAAGCCTGTTCGCGGAAAGTAATACAACCCCAGTTCTCCATAGCGCCGCTGGCAAAATCGGGCAAGGCAATAAAATCACATTTGGCTAGCGGGTAGGGGATGTCAAAGTACTCATTATAAAATTCCAGTGTTTTTACCGCGCAATCCAGGGCAAACTTGGTATATTTCACATTATCCGGTGTGGCGTAACAGCGCACGAGCGTGCCATCCTTCGTTTTCGCTTCCAGGTACTTGAGGTCGCCAAATACGAAAGCCAGCAGGTAAGTCGACATCCTCGGAGTAGTTTCAAAAGTAGTGACTTGATAGAGGGGGGTCGTGGTGCCTGCCTTGGTATTGTTAGCGCTCAGGCCGCCATCTTTGCTGGCATATTGCTTCTGTTCTTTGATCGGCGTGTTGGCGATAACCGTCTCGCCAACCGGACTGACGAGCGTCAGGTCAAAAGTCGCCTTGGCTTCCGGCTCGTCAATGCACGGAAATGCCTCACGGGCGTGATGGCTCTCAAATTGCGTCGCAACCAATTCCTTCTCTTTACCACCGTGCGTGAAAAAGCAGGGATAAATACCATTCATTGGCCGTGTAACCTCCCCCTCAAACTCCATAGTTATGGTGTATGTTCCGGGGTAAACCATACCTTGGGTATGTAACCGTACTTCGTCAAAACTATTCTGATTATTGATCCGTGCAACTTCCAGCTCCTGATCACCCTTTTTGTCATGTTTGATAATTGTCGCTTTAGTAATCTTCAAGCCTTTTTGATGAAAGGTCAGCCTCTGGGCCGGCCGCCCGACTTTTTTACCTTGAATCGTCACTGCACCTTTAAAAGTCATCGCATCGCGATCAATATCCAGCCTCAAATCATAATTCTCCGGCCGGAACTGATCAAACAACCGTTTAACTTTCTTACCCATATCTAAATATTGTACCTTACTATCTGACTTACAGGTATGTACAAACAGGTATATTTGTACCAAGTTTATCTTGCGCTAATTGCCCGGTTTCCTGACGACCTGCTTCTCCGGCTCGTCCAAATTGCGAGCTAAGGGCACTAAGGTCTAGTCTTGTGAGTGTAATTTGACCATAAGCGCCTACATAACTAAAGTTAAAAGAGCCAGCATCACGCAGTCCTCTTTCGCCGCCTATACTTTTCCCGGCTTCCACACCTTCTGTCGCAGCTTGAACTCTGCCACTTAATTCCGTGTCTGGATGATCAAATCCTGCAATTAAAATGTCAATATGTTGAGGTTTATAGCCATTTGGTTTCATTTGAACCGCAGGAGCTAATATAATTATGTCTCCGATCCTAACGAACTTTCCCAGTGTCTGGTGGTATTTGCGTTGATAATGCAACAATGTCTCACTTCCCACTTCACGCGTAAGATCATATATTGACGGTAATTCAGATTTACTAGCTGGTTGCCTCGGTGAATTAAAATCGGGAGCAGTCATTTCTAAGTGTAAAACCTCATGTTGATAATAAAATTATATCATTTTTATCTTAATTGTCGAATCATGATTGACCTACCATAACAATTAGAGTATATTAAGTGTTAAGTCCGGCCGAAGTGGTCGGCTTTTTTAATGTAGAGAGACAATTTGGAAACTAATAGGAGAGGGAAAAGAATATGGATTTAGATATGAAACAACTGGCGGTCGCCATCCGGACGATTGCCGAAGAGAAAAACTTGCCGGAAGATACGGTTCAGGAAGTGGTCGAGCAGGCTTTAGCTGCCGCTTACCGTCGTGACTACGGTGACCGCGAGCAGGAGATCCGGGTATCGATGAACCTGAACACCGGTGACGTCGACGCTTACGTAACCAAAGAAATCGTGGAAAAGGTCGAAAACGAGGCCTTTGAGATGAGTCTGAAAGAGGCTCAGACCCGCCGCAAAAATGCCGCCATTGGCGAAACCATTGAAGTCCACGAAAAGGCCGAGGCCTTTGGCCGGGTAGCAGCTCAGACGGCTAAGCAGGTCATCCTGCAGCGCCTGCGTGAGGCAGAACGAGAGATCATAATGGCCGAGTACGAAGATAAAATCGGTACTGTCATCAATGCCACAGTTGCCCGCGTGGAAGGCAACATTTGCCGGATTGATCTTGGCCGCGCCCAGGGAATCATGCCGCGCAGCGAACAGATCCAAGGTGAGCGGTACTATCCTGGCCAGAGGCTTAAGGTTTTCCTAAAGGACGTGGAGCGCGGTTTCCGGGGCCCGCAATTAGTCGTCAGCCGCGGCAATAAGGAATTTATAGAATGGCTGTTCCGCGGCGAAGTACCGGAAATGGAAAATGGTGCCGTGGAGATTAAAGGTATTGCCCGGGAAGCCGGTGTCCGCAGCAAGATTGCCGTGGCCAGTACTGTACCGGGCGTCGATCCGGTCGGAACCTTCGTCGGCGGACATGGCACACGGGTAAACGCCGTAGTTGGTGAAGTCGGCGAGCAGGAAAAAATTGACATCATTGTCTGGGCCGAAGAACCGGTGCAGTACATTACCCAGGCTTTGAGTCCCACTAAAGTTACTAAAGTCGTCATAGACGAAAAGAACAAAAAAGCCCGCGTTATAGTACCCGAAGACCAGCTGAGTATCGCCATCGGCAAAAGCGGTCAGAATGTGCGCCTCGCCAGCAAATTAACAGGCTATGAACTGGACATTGAGGCTGAAAGGGTAGGAGCTACTGCTGATTCCAGTGAAGCTAAGGACAAAGAACAAACTGAAGGCAAAGTTGAAACTACCGAACTTCCCAAGCAACCCAAGCTAAAAAAGAAAAACGAGCTGGAAAGCTCCCTCCTGGAAGCCATCGAAGAACACGGCGAATAAGCTGGGCCAAACCCATCGCCTGTTTCGGCAAAAGCCGGAACCATACCTGCCAACCGGCCAATAGACGCGCTTATAAACTCTTGAGCCAACCACCTAGCATACGTCCGGTTTCCTGTAGTTCGGCTTGCATCTGAAAAAGTTTCGTTTCGTTAGTAAGTTTCAACTCCATGTACAGACGTAATTTCAAACGCAAAGTATCGAGCTGTGCCTGCGCTTTTAACAGATACACACCTTTATGAGCTTTAGACGCATGCTGGGCTGTCAATAATAATTCCAACAAGTTCAATACTGACTGCTCAGTGCTGACGCCTAAGCTGTAACGCTGGGCTTTTTCCAGTTTGGTGTTCACTGCGGCCAGCTGTTTGTAAACCTGGTAGGTTTTCTCGATAATAGGCAGTATGGCAGAAGTATCAGACATAGACCTCAGTATTACAGCGTTGTGGCGGGCTTGGCAAGCTTTCGAGCGCGGTAAACGAACTTCACCAGCAATCTTAACGTTTCGTGACCATTTAGAAGATAATCTGCTATCGCTGGCGGGAGACTTACAAACTGGCAGCTATCATCATGGTGGTTATAATTCGTTTGTCGTCCATGATCCCAAGCGTCGTGAGATTGCCGTCGCTCAGGTTTGTGATCGCATTGTGCACCGTCTACTCTACGACTATCTTGTGCCCATCTGGGACAACTCGTTTTGCTATGACGCTTGGAGTTGCCGAAAGGGTAAGGGCTTGCTGAGTGCAGTTGATCGAGCCCAGAATCACATGTGTAAGTACAAACCAGGTTGGCTCTGGCGTAGCGATATCAGCAAGTTTTTTGACAACGTGAGTCACCATGAACTGCGCCAGATTCTCAGAGTAAAACTTTACGGTAGCAATGCCATCAAGTTACTTGACAAAGTGATCGCCAGTTACAATGTTCAGTCAGTCAGTCAGTCCACGGTTTGCCCATCGGCAATCTGACGAGCCAGATTTTTGCCAACATCTACCTCAATGAGTTTGACCAATTCGTGCTGCATGATCTCAAGCCTTCGGGCTATGTGCGATATGGTGATGACTTTGTGCTCTGGTTTCCTGATGAGTTTTCAGCCCGGAGCGCGCAAGTAGTCGGCACACAATTCTTGGCAGATGAACTCAAACTCACAGTAAATCCTAAACACGACAGAGTACGACCGACTCGGCACAAGCTGGCCTATCTGGGTGTTGATATATGGCCAAATGGCAAGCGGCTTAATCAGCGTGCGCAGCAAAGAGCCGTACATAAATTGACTATTCAAAATGCCGCAAGCTACCAGTCTATTACATCGCAACATCTACCAGAGCGCTACAAAAAAAGATTTCTGTGGAATCTTTTTGACATTATTGACTAGCTGTGTTTTAATGTAGGCATTATGAGCGAGTACATGTATAGTGGGCATCCCTTGCCTGAAGATGCCGTGGATATGGCATATGCAGCAGATGATGCTTTTGAGCAGCGTATCGGCGCTGCAGAATTATTGGCCGGAACAATGAGAAATGATGGAGGTGTAATAGATGAAGAGCGCCTTGGCCAATATTCCGAAGCTAATGATAGGTATTTGAATTTGTTGTCTGCTGCTGAAGTACTTATGACTCCAATAGCGGCCTTTGAGATCGCCAGAACCGCCGAGGAAGCCGAGGAATCGCTGGCTAGCCCAGAAGTATGGGGTTATATGAGCGCTGAGCAGCGAACCTTTACGTTTGAGGCTCGCACCGCCCTGGCCACTAATTTCAAAGAGTACGGTGTCACCGAGGGCAGTTTACGGGTACTAATGACAGAGTTTGACAACAAGAATAAGTTCACCCTGGTGCATACGGGTAGCGGCGTGGATATCGGCGACCGCAAAGAAGATTTTGACCGAGCCAGAAGTTACAACAGTGTCATGGAAAGCAAAAATGATGCACTATTTCAAGTTGAAGTCGGCGGAGCCACCTACGATGCCCGCAGAGGCATGACAGACGAGGTGTATGACGCCAAGGTAGAAGATGCCCGCGCTCGTGGTGATACTTTGCCGGATAGCCAGCAATTATCCCAAGAAACCGGTGACCTTTGGACCTGGACGATGCTCACCGGTAACGGTTTAACAGCAGGCGGCGGTGTGCAGATTCGGCGCGTGAGCGGCGGTCAGGTGCGTCGGTACGTGCGCGATCCCGTCTACGACTACCAGGCTCTCCGCGTCTGCCCCGCAGTGGAAATTCCTGATTTGACTTCGTAACTTTGTATTTCTTTGCCGTTTTATCTTTTTGTTCGTAAAATAGTACTTGCGGGAGCGAGTTCAGCGATTTGCTGGCATCTTGAAGATGCGGCAACCAGCGGCTCCCTAGGTCATCATTGCCAAGATGTAGTGCTCCAGCACTTAACTCCAAGAATGTCTTGTAGTAAAGTGAGCTGGCTGCACCTGCGGCGATAGACATACACTTTAACACCACTGGAAACCTGACAGGCACGTGGCGTTTTGCTGCTTAAACGAAAGTGCTGCGGCCGATCATTGTCGGCTGTTTGCCTGGTTGCTTGAGGGCAACCCGGATTAGCCAAGGATTGTCTGTCGGGGAAGGGCAGACGGCAATGTGCAGATTCGGAACGTGAACGACGGTCAGGTGAATCGGAACGTGAACGATCCCGACAACGACAACCAGAATCTCCGCGTCTGCCCCGCAGCGGTGCAAAGTATATCGAACTTCAGCACAAACCCCATCACTTTTTACCAGGCTGCCTCTCTGGCAGGCAGCTAGGCTGAGGTCATGGGATTTTACGTCTATTGTGTAGGGAGTTGGCACTCTTGACGTGAGAGTGCTAAGTGCTATTATGGTA
>JBBSHY010000036.1:0-7079 GCA_038232415.1 Saccharimonadales bacterium (SeqCode)
CAGCAAACCATGGACGCGTTACTGGGCATCGGCGTCAAACAATTCCGCCTGGTCAGTTACTGGAGCGACATAGAGCAAACACCCGGTAATTATGATTTCAGCCAGTTAGACTGGCAGTTTCGTAAAGCCGAGGTGAAGCACGCCAAGGTCATACTGACCGTTGGCCTCAGGCAACCACGCTGGCCGGAGTGCCATGCCCCCGACTGGGTTAACATAAACAAGCCAAGCAGCCAATGGCAACCGCAGCTGGAAACTTTTATGCAACAGGTGGTCCAGCGCTACAAAAACTCGCCAAGCCTGCAAAGCTACCAGCTGGAAAACGAGTTCTTCCTGAAAGGTTTTGGCATCTGCGCCAATTTTGACCGGGAGCGTTTAGTTAGGGAGTACAATCTGGTCAAAAAACTCGATACTAATCATCCGATTATAGTCGGCCGGAGCAATAATGCTTTGGGCTTTCCGGTCGGCCAGCCCCAGCCGGACGAATTCAGTATGTCCGTCTATAAGCGGGTGTGGGACGCCGGCGTCACCCACCGCTATCTGGAATACCCATATCCGGCCTGGTTTTATGGCTTCCTGGCCGGCACCCAGAAGATATTCAACCACCGCGATATGGTAATAGGCGAACTCCAGGCTGAAGCCTGGGAGCCAAATGGCCGGCAAATCACGCAAATCAGCCTTGATGAACAAAATAAGTCGCTCAACGCCAAACGCCTGAAAGACCGCTTCGGCTATGGCCAGGCCACTGGTATGCGCCAGGTCGACCTCTGGGGCGCCGAATACTGGTACTACCGTAAGACAGTTCTCAATGACCCTAGCCTCTGGCAAGTCGCCAGGCAACAGTTCAAATAGTGAAGCAACTAATTGATCCAAAATTATTCGGCGTCAGCTTTTCGCTAAAGCAGTGCCGCAGCTTTGGGATTGACCCCCAGGAAACACTAAAGTGGTTATTGAATGAGGCAGGCTTTCGACGTTTTCGGTTGATGAGTTACTGGAATGAACATGAAAAACAACCCAGCGCTTACAATTTTGCTGAGCTTGATTGGCAAATAGGCGCTATAAAAAAAGCCGGCGGTGAAATCAGTCTGTGTCTCGGCGCGCGGCAACCCCGCTGGCCGGAAAACCACTGGCCGGACTGGGCTTGGCAGCTTAATAAGACGGGAAGAAGCCAAGCACTATTAGAATATATTAGCAAGGTAGTAAAACGGTATAAGAATGAAAAGTGCATAATAAGCTACCAGCTGGAAAATGAAGCCCTTTTAAAGCGCTTTGGCGAGCACAGCGAAGTTGACCGCCAAAGGCTACGCCGGGAACACTCGCTGGTTAAAAGCCTTGATCCGCGCCGGCCGGTCGTAATGACCACCAGCACATCCTGGGGCATACCGCTTAGACAGCCCCTACCGGACATAGTCGGCTTTTCTTTTTACCACACACTATACCGCGATGGAAAATACCGGAAGTCCCAATTTTACCCCTGGGTACACCGTCTGCGCCGTTCACTAATTAAAGCCATACATCAAAAGCCGGTTTTTATTCATGAGCTCCAGCTTGAACCCTGGGGGCCGGCCGCCATCTGGAAGATGCCCTTAGAGGAACAGAATAAATCTATGAGCACCGGCCAGATATTAAAAAACGTACAGCTAGCTGAACGTATCAAGGCGCCGCCCATCGACTTATGGGGCGCGGAATGGTGGTACTGGCGCCTTATTAAACATAAAGATCCGGCTATTTGGCAGGCAGTTCGACAGGCAATTACTAAAGAATAGTAGCGCTAAACCTGACTAACACTTTACAATAGCTGTTATGGCAAAGAAGAAACCGAACCAGCTAAAGACTATCAGTAACCCCCGGGCCCGGCATGATTATGAGCTCGGCGATTCTTTAGTGGTGGGTATTGAGCTGTCCGGGGCTGAGACAAAAAGCCTGCGCATGGGCCACGGCCAACTACGCGGCGCCTATGTCACCGTCAAACAGAACGAGTTATTCCTGATCAACGCCACTATATCCGGCACCACGGGCATACCTATAAACGAATCCGACCAGACGCGCGCCCGCAAACTGCTGGCTAAAAAGCGCGAAATCGCCGCGCTTGTGGCCGCCAAACAAGAAGGCAAAACCATTGTCCCGCTCGATATCCTCACCCGCGGCCGTTATATAAAATTACGAATATCAGTGGGAAAAGGCAAGAAACGTTACGACAAACGCCAGGCCTTAAAAGCCCGCGATGACGATAGGCGCACGGCCGCCGCCCTCAAATCTGCCCGTTAACTCCTTGCCTGTAACTGCTTCATCGGTTATAATTCCCCGGGTCTGATCAATAGTCCGGGGTAGCTCAGCGGTAGAGCGGGGCGCTGTTAACGCCTAGGTCGCTGGTTCGAATCCAGTCCCCGGAGCCAGACCAAGCAGTGCAAAAGGCTGACTGAGTTCCATGACCGAAAGTTAGTTTCGCTCCTTGGTCAGACAAGAATTGAAGATTTTATATATGGACGCAGGAAAACGAACTTTAAGTGACATAATCAAATCCAACAGGTTGCTGGATGTACCTTTCTATCAGCGTAGCTATGTATGGGGGAAAGACCAATGGGAGCGTTTATTGGAAGATGTAGAACTTATATCCGAAACAGATCATCGCTATTTCATCGGTTCTATAATTCTTAAACAGCAACAGACTAATTCAAGTAGTCGTTACGAAAAACGTACCATTATTGATGGTCAGCAACGTCTGACAACACTGAGCATTTTCTTTAAAGTTTTGAGCTTAAAGATGAATGATGCACCTAGGTTCGACGACTGCTTTAGGTTAAGTCGAGACGAGAACGGTAATCGCAACCTAGCAATTCGACATTCATACCGTGACATAGATGCGTTCAATCGTGCACTTGATGCGGAATCAACTACCGAACTCAGTGGTGAAGATAGGATCACCCAGTGCTTTAATTACTTCGTAAAACATGTTAATCCTGACAAGCTTAGTTTCGATAAAATATATAACAGTCTGTTGTTTGTGGGTATCGACCTGGGTATCGAAGAAGATGAACAGCAGATTTTCGACACCATTAACTCACTCGGTGTACGTCTTACTACTTCTGAGCTACTAAAAAACTATTTCTTTAAAGAGAATAACATCGACCAGTACGAGGAATACTGGCGTAAAACATTTGAGACCGACAAGGCGACGATTGCATATTGGGAACAAGAGATTACAGCCGGTAGGTTCAAGCGTACTCTGATTGACGTGTTCTTCTATTCTTTCTTGCAAATAAAAATTCAAGACAAGTCACTTGGCGTAGACACTAAAGATAAACTACTATATGGAAAAGTCGAACGGCTCTTTGAGTCGTACAAGCACTTTCTAGGTAAGTATCAATCTGACACGATTCCGTTTCTTACCGAAATACGTGAATACGCTAACCTTTTCAGAGAAATCATTCACCCATCCAGTGTCATTCACCCGATTGAACACGGTAATGCGATTAGTCGCATCAATAACGTAATCTTTGGCCTGGACGCGTCAATTCTCATTTCTTATGTGTTATTCATAGTAAAAGAGAACGGCGGAGATGAGGAATCGCTTGCTGGCATTCTGAATGCCGTGGAAGCATATATTGTTCGTCGCGTAATCGTAAAGGCTTCAACTAAAGAATATGGTAGTTTGTTCAACGAATCACTCATCCTAAACAATATCTACACAAGAGAAGGATTTTTCGACTACGTTCACGAGAAGGGTGATAAAAACTTGTACGTGCCAAATGACCACCAACTCCAGCAGGGTTTTGATAATTCCAAGCTCACCAATGATCGGGCGAGGGGTATCCTATATCTCTTGGAGTCCAGCGTTCGTGATTATAATCGCCAGAGTAATAGCTTGCTGAGTATGAAGAAATACAGTCTTGAACACCTTATGCCAAAGAAATGGGAGAATAACTGGGGCAAATTAGAAGATCAAGATGCTATTGATTTCAGAGACAACAAGCTACTAACGCTTGGAAACCTTGCAATCATTACACAGTCACTTAACGCGAATATTAACGATGCGGACTGGCAAACTAAGCTCAAGGGGCGTGGTAGTCATAAGGGCCTGAAAGCGTACTCCGGTGGCATAGAAACCCTTACCGAATATCTTGATAAGAAAATCTGGGACGAGAATTCTATTCAAGAACGTGCTAGTAAGCTCTACGAAAAGGCAGTTATTATTTGGCCTGTTGGCTAAGGTTCAAGACCGACATGCTGAGCCAAGCATAAGCACTTTGCAAGAAGTGTTTTTTTTGTTTTAGGATTGATTGCTCTATACTATAGTTAGGAATCTTAAAACATATATGCAAAACCGTGTACGAAATTTTTCAATTAAGGTGTCGCATTTGGCTAGCACAACGGCGGCCTTTGTTCTGTCCATGGTCGTGGTACTCGTCTGGCTGGTCGCTGGTCCACGCTATCATTTTTCGGATACCTGGTTGATTACCATTACGGTTATTACTGACGTGATTATCTTCGTAATGGTCTTTTCGATCCAGAATACACAAGCACGAGACAGCAAGGCCATACAACTCAAACTTAATGAGTTAATTGTCGCCGACAAGAAAGCCCGTGACACATTCATAGGGCTTGAGACACTTACAGACAACGAGCTGGAGCATCTTGATGATGATTTTAAGAAGTTGCTATCAAAATTAGAAGTGCATCCAGCCATGCATAAACTTCATACAACCATTAAACAAGAAAAGGCCAAACGACCAAGTTTTTACAAGCAGACTGAGCACTTCGTTGATGCATTGCTAAGTCCTTTAAGCAGCAAGGATAGGAATCAAGAGTAGTCGAATTAAAGTTGCGAAGCTCGTCTAGTAGGGGGAGCCAAGCATAAGCATTTTAAGAAGAGTGTTTTTTTGCTATAATTTCTCCGTGATAAAAAGTCGTTACTTGACCACCGTAACCTTACCTACATTGGCTGTTGTTTTCGTGCTCCTTTTTACAGTACCCCTATACCAACGTTCAGTTACTTTAGAATGCGGCCTTAAACAAGGAGCCATCCGCCGAAGCTTAATTCAAGGGGATAGCAAAGATACTATTCGCCATGAAATTGAGAAAGCTGTTCTGTTGAACACACTAGGTGATTGCGTAGGGCCAAGACACACAGCAACTTACAAGCTGTATGTACTCTAGCAAAGAATTATAGTTCTAACTTCGTCTACTGTGTAGAGCCAAGCATAAGCATATATAATTTTTGCATTTGACTTAATGTTTACGTCTGCTATACAATGTCATCATGAGTAACAATTTATTGAGCATTCGCACGGACGATCAAACCAAAAAAGAGGTAACAGACTTTGCTGCCTCTGTTGGCCTATCTGTTAGTGCTTTCGTGACTGTAATACTTAAACAGGCTGTGCGTGAGGGTCGGGTCGTATTAACACCTACGCTTGAGCCTACTCCTTACCTAGAAAAGATTATGCGCGAGGCACAGGCTGATTATAAGGCTGGTCGCAACGTCACCAAGACTAAAACCAAAGAAGAAGCCTTAGACCATCTCCGATCTCTATGAAAGCTGAGTTTCATAAGACGTTCGATAAGCAACTAGCTAAGTTGCCAAAGAAACGCCGCGACAAAGTAATTGATACTGTTGGCCTGTTTTTGGACGACCCAGTGGATACGGCGCTGCTCAATCACGCACTAACTGGCGAATGGGCTGGCTTTCGTTCAATCAGTGCAGGTGGTGACCTACGTCTACACTTTGAAATGATCAACGATGATACTGCACACTTTGTAGCCGTCGGCACGCATAGCCAGCTTTATAAATAAACCTGAGACTTACTCAGATTTGCAGCCTGGACTATTTGCCACATTTCGATTAGTTCAGACTTGATTTGATTCCATCTCATCAAAGGCAACTGAGCCATTTCGAGCGGCTGAGCAGGCAAAAACTCGATACAGTTCCTAGATCTGTCCCTTAAAATAATCGTGAAAATATGCATATATTTGCTATTTTTCACGTAAAGTATGCTATAATTGAAGCACGGAAGAATATATATGTTCACGTATATATTCTGAGTACTGAAGATTACATCCGCAGGATATAATGGTAATGTTATGATTAATCAAATCACCAAAGGCCGAATTGCAACTCTTTCTGCTCAGTATAAGAAGCTAGTGGCAAATCATAAAGATGCTGTTCGTGAGATTACTAACGCTGAAATACCCGAGATGGTCTATAACAGCAATGCTATAGAAAACTCTACGCTAACTCTTAAAGATACCGAGGATATCTTGTTGCGCGACACAATTAAAAAAGACCATGACATTCGCGAGATTTATGAAGCCAAAAACTTAGCCAAAATTACTGAGAATTTATTAAAAGATACATCTGAGCTACTCACCACCGACCTGATCCTGAAACTTCATAAAATACTACTCTCAGGCATACGTGATGATTGGGCTGGCAGGTTCCGTAGAGCCAAAGAATGGGTTCGCGTTGGTGCGCATGTTGGTGCTAATCCAGATTTTGTGCCCAGGCTCATGAACGAGCTATTGAAAGATTACCACGAATCAGGTGATCGATATTTTCTAGGTAGCATTGCCTGGTTCCATGCGGAGTTTGAAATCATTCATCCGTTCAACGACGGTAATGGACGGATAGGTCGTGTTTTAATCAACCAACAGCTTATGAGTCTTGGCTATCCACCTGTCATCATTCGGGACAAGGGTAAGCACACTAGCTATTATCCGGCTTTCGATTCCTACCGTATCACTGGTAAATACGATGACTTCACGGATCTTTTTGCTAGTCTGCTCATAGAATCACTCTATAAACGAATCACGCTTTTATCGGCACCAAAAATTATCACCGTATCCGCTTGGGCAAAAGCTAATGGCGTAGCTGGCAACATCGCCGCCAATAAGGCCAGTCGTGGCACTATTCCGGCATTTAGAATGCGTGAAAAGTGGATGATTGCTGCGGACTTTATCGAAGAGTAAATATCCCGGGTCACCTTACTAAAACTTGACAATTAACAGGGGTAAGATACACTAAAACGAACCTAAAATTAGGTGGCAGTGGTCTTTAGTTCGAATCCAGTCCTCAGAGCCAACGC
>JBBSHY010000037.1:0-6781 GCA_038232415.1 Saccharimonadales bacterium (SeqCode)
CAGGATGGCGGGTTTTTTCATCTATAGCATCTAGCGTAGCTTGCTCCATGTTAGATAGTTCAGGCTTCTTGGCTTCGCCATCTTTATCTGAGTTCGGCGGCTTAAAAAAAGCAGTGCCCACATTTTTAATTAGACCGCTTAAACCCTGGCCTGTATCGCCTTTTCGTTTATTACTGGCAAGATTTAAGGCGGTTTTCCGCCATGAGGGATTAGCAGGCCGCATCAGTATCTGAATACCGGCTCCATCTTCTTTACCAAGTGTTGACAAAGCATTTAGTAGTGCTTGCATGCTATCACGCTTTAGGTCTTGATAGGTAGCAATAGGATAAGCAAACGGCTCTTTTAGGGTCAGTTCACCGCCCATAGTGCCGCTAACCAGCCCAACAGGGCTAAATATGTTATGCTCAGCCACTTCTTCCAGCCGTGCCGATGGGTAAGCGCTATTTATAGCCTGCTTGACAACCTCCAGTAGTGATACAGGTACTGCCGCGTAAAAATAAATAAAACCCTGGGTACCTACTATTTCAAATGCAAAATGCCGCTGCCCGTAAAATGTGCTTTTAAAGCCTTTCTGGACAGTGCTGGCCACGATATTATAGATCAACTGGGCCTTACTGATGGTTTCGTCAGTTACATCACGGAGGTCACGGTTACCGATTTCGATATCGTCACTAGGGGGTGGTAAATGGATTAACAGTGGGACAATTTTGAGGCCACGCTCATAATTTTTTTGTTCTCTAAATGATTTACGGGTTTGAAAAAAAACTATTGGCGCAGCCACAATAGTCATAACAAAAATTATTGCTAATATAGTAATTATTACTTGCACTGCAGGCTACTTATTCAGTTTTATAGTTTTGTTGTAGTGCTTTTTCATATAATCGGCTCTAAAGACTGTTAACTCTTCAGATTGTTTATAAGGGTCGTTCCTGTTACGTTCTACAATCTCTTTGGCCTTATTAACCCATTCTTTCTCAATTAGATCCCCGTCATCACTTAGTTGTTGCAGTGATGGGGCCGATGTCGCCACGGTAGCATCATTCTTGATAGGTATTAATGGTGTGCCAGGTGACATAGGCAAAGGAATAGTCGGCGGCATAAGTACAACAGGTTGCGGTGTATTCTGTGTACTTGGAGTTCCCAGCGATGCTTGTTCCGGGGAGCTGGCAGCATTAGATGGTTGTTCCGTTACGGGTGAGGGTAATTCTATAGAAGGAACTTCATTATTTGGCGGATTCATATAGCTTATTATACAGATAGCACTAACTTGAGGATAGATGCCTATGGTACTTTAGCGGTCTAAATTTCGTGTATTGTTTACGTTATAAAAACTATAAAGATAGCCAAGGGCTACCAGCGGCAGTAATACTAACACATCTCGCGGACTGAGCTCGTCAATCGATTGCAAAGCTAATAAAATGCTCATCAGCCCTGTTATAGTACCGGCCAGCCATCGCTTGCGTTTTATTTGCAAGCCCAGAACTTCTAGTACTGTTAAGAATCCGAATATTAAGCAGTTCAGTGTCAGAGCTAGCAATAAGAAGGCGATTATCAGCATGAAAGACGGCACATTTCTCGCGTTGGTTATGCCAAACCAAATTATATCTACACCCAATAGGCTGAAGAGCTGCCAGAAATACTTACGGTTAATAATATGAATTGTGGTACGAACGAAGTATTTCACTGCTGGAGTCCCTTATAAAACTTAGCGCCGGGGCGATAAATCCGCTCGTTAATATAGACTATTGGAGCGCTTATCGCCGACCGGCTGAGAGAACCCTTCGCTAGAACAAGTTCTAGTGACGGGACTTTTGACTGACCGCCCTACCTGGCCTTTAGAGCCAAACAGAGCGAGATACGGATGCCTCCGTGCTGGGTTGTAAGTTCTGCCCCCGCGAGGGCTTCATTCTAAACTTGGTGGTACGAATGTTTTGGCGTTTTTGTTTTTGTAACTTACATATTCTAGACTAGCACACAAATCCTTAACTGTCAACCCTCTTATGCTTAGAATTTAATCAGTTTCTGTTGGCCAAGCATGCCCGGAGACACTATGTAACGAAAAATTTAGTACTAAAATAAAGCCGATTTCTTAAAGTTATACACAGCTTTGTTACAGACTCCGAAATAATAGTATTGACGACCTTATAGGTATTCTATAAGATAAGCGTAGCACTTGAATAAATTAAGTGTTCAAAAACAAAAAAGCTAAAAGGGACGACGATTTCTCGCAAGTCGTTGTCCCACCAGAAAAGAACCAAAACCTTAAAGTAAACCCAAACAAAAACATTAAATAATTCTTAAAACACCTTGTCCTTCGCGGGATAAGGTGTTTTACTTTGTCATATTATTTGACTAATGAGCGGGTAGGCGCCCAGGCGAAAGAGACTAAGGCTATGGCTGCTACCGTGCAAAGTATAATTTCAACTGGAACCCGCGGCACGATTGTTGATATCGAATGCCACTTGTCTAATAACTTGCCAAATATTGTAATTGTCGGTTCGGCTAGCAAGGCAGTTGACGAATCCAGAGAACGTATAAGGGGTGCATTCTCAACTAGCCGCATAATGCTACCTCGTAAGCGTATTACTATTAACTTGGCACCCGCGGACATCCCTAAGGCCGATAGTGGTTTTGATTTGGCGATAGCTGTGGCTATTCTGCTGGCAAGCGGACAAATTTCAGTTGAACTACCAGACAGTCGTCAAGCCTTTATTGGTGAACTGGGGCTTGATGGCAGCACGCGTGCCGTCCGCGGCATAATTGGCAAGATGCTCATCGGAAGAGCCAAAGGCATTACTACCTTTTACATTCCGGCCGCCAATCTTGCACAGGCACAGTTAGTTCCCGGGGTGACCCTGTTCCCTGTTGAGCACCTACAACAACTTTATAATCACTTAAATGATAGCCTGACGATAAATGCTATGGAAACTGGTGCCGGCAAATATCAGCCATCTACATTAAAGACAAGTACTACTGGGGTACAATTGAGCGAAGTTGTTGGTCAGCTCCAGGCTAAACGAGCCTTAGAAATAGCCGCCGCCGGGGGTCACAATGTCTTCTTCAGCGGGCCGCCGGGTAATGGCAAAAGCATGCTGGCCAAAGCCTTGCAGAGCATTCTACCACCCCTAAACCAAGAAGAGATCCTTGAGGTGACGCACCTGCATAGTTTAGCTAGCCAGGATTATGAGCAAATTGTAGTCGAGCGGCCATTTCGGGCACCGCATCACAGCGCCAGCCACGCTGCAGTAATAGGTGGTGGCACTCAACTGCGTCCGGGCGAAATAAGCCTAGCTCACCGCGGTGTGCTTTTCTTCGATGAATGACCAGAGTTCAGCCGCAGGACCCTAGAAGCGCTGCGCCAGCCGCTGGAAGACCGTACGATTAACCTCGTACGTATAACTAGCGTGGCCGAATACCCCGCAAATTTCATCTTGGTCGCTACGGGTAACCCGTGCCCATGTGGGCACTATGGCAGCGACAGTCCATGCAGTTGCCTGGCCAGAGAAATGCTACATTACCGTAATCGCCTGTCCGGTCCGGTTCTTGATCGTATCGACCTATATAGCAATGTCCATGAGATTGACCATAATAAACTACTCGCCCAGAAGCCTGATCCGGAGTCAGATCTAACAACCTGTCAGCGCATAGTCAAAGCCCGCGAGATACAGGCTCTCCGTTACAGAAAGGTCAGCAAGCTCAATGCCGACATGACAAATTCCGATATCAAAATGCTGGCCGTCATGGAGCCATCGGCAATAGCTTCTTTGAATAAGTCATCCCGCCAGATTAATCTTTCTGTCAGAGCCTATATGCGCACTGTCAAAGTTGCCCGTACAATTGCAGATCTGGAGCAATCAGAACCAGTTACCGAAGCCCATCTGAACGAGGCCCTATACTACCGTTACAAAATACCTAAAGAGCGATAGGCATGAATTTCCTTCACTACCCTTCAACCTTATTAACTAGTTTCAGGTGTGCATACACAATGCATGGCGTTTGTATGGCGAATGTATATGCGTAGCAAAACTATCACCATAAGATTACCGGCCGACTCGTCATTAATGAAAGAAGTGCTGTTGACCTCTGAAAGTCTATCTGTTAAACTTCGGATACCTTGGAAGCATCAATTAAGGAGACGAACCTATCGCCAAATATACCCGCCTGAATAATCAAATTCGGGCACCTCAGCTGCGTGTTATTGACGAAGACGGCAAGCAGCTTGGCATCTTGAGCAAACAGGAAGCGCTAAATATAGCGCAAGAACGTGATTTGGATCTGGTGGAGATTTCCCCTGCCGCCGACCCCCCGGTTTGTAAGATAGTTGATTGGGGTAAATATAATTACCAGCGCACCAAGCAGCTTCAGAAAAACCGTAAGACAACCAAGACGCTCGATATGAAGCAGATGCGTTTCGGCCTCAAGATTGGCGCGCACGACCTGGCTATCAAAATGAGAAAGGTCACAAAATTTCTTGAAGCCGGCCATAAGGTTAAGATAACCCTATTCTACCGCGGCCGCGAACAGGCCCACCGCGAAATAGGCTTTAAAATCGCCGCCAAGGTTATCGAGGACTTCGGTGATACAATTATAGTAGACCAACAGCCTCAATTGGCTGGAAAACAGTTAAGCTTCGTAGTAAGAAGCAGTGGTAAAAAAGCGGCTGAAGCAGCTGCAATAGCCACACCAGTAGAAGGAGTATAAGCAATGCCAAAACTAAAGACACATAGCGGCACCAAAGATCGGGTTCGCGTGAGCAAGAACGGTAAAGTCCGCGTTGGCCATGCCAACATGAACCACTTCCTGGGCAAGAAGAGTGGCAGCCGTAAACGCTCCCTAAGGGGTTTAACTACCCGAAGCGGCGCCATGGCCAGTAACATTAAGAAGAATCTGGGAGTTTGAAGTATGCGCGTAAAACGAGGCGTAACCAGCCACGCCAGGCACAAAAAGATCCGCAAGGCTACAAAAGGCTTTAGCCACCCTAACCGTGTTAGCGTACGGCGCGGCCGCCAGGCCCTAACTAAATCACTGCAGTTTGCTACCCGCGACCGCAAGAATCGCAAACGGACCTTTCGCCAGCTCTGGAACACCCGCATCAACGCCGCTGCCCGCCTAAACGGCACAACCTACAGCCAACTCATAGCCGGCCTCAAAAAGACGAACATCACCCTGGACCGCAAAGTCCTATCCGAACTGGCCGTCAACGAACCCGCCGCCTTCACCGCCATAGTAAAAGCCACCCAAAAATAAAATATAAGGGCCAGATTATCTGTAAGCCGGGTTTTGTCTAGACTGATCATCTATCTAGGCGGACTGTTGCCAGCCAGCTCGAGCGGTTCTTATGATGAATTCTTAGCGGGATACTTCAGGCTTTAGACCTAAAGAATCCATCTCCTTGCAGCAGGCAGGGTTTACCATTTTGCATCGTCACCGATACAAATTGCGGGCTCTTACCCCGCTCTTTTCACCCTTACCGAAGCAATGCCCGGCGGTTTGGTTTCTGTGGCACTTTCCCTAGGGTCGCCCCCGGTCGCCATTAACGACTGCCCTTCCCTATGCTGCCCGGACTTTCCTCGTACGTTTTACCGTACGCGATCAGCCGATAATCTGGCCAAATTTATTATATCACCTCTGTTGAAGGCGGCACAATGCCTAGCTGTACATCCAAAGCCCGGTTAACGGCGGCATCCGCCAGTTTATTGAACTCGCGCGGTACATGGTTAAAGCTTACATGATCAAACTTGGCCGCTAACTGTTTGATGGCGTCATGAATTGGCCACAGCTCCCGGTTCTTAACCTTAAAGATGCCCTTCATCTGATTAACTACCAGCAGGCTGTCCATGTAGGCATGTACCTGTCGTACGCCCATTTTGTGGCATTCTTCAAGAGCTATCTTAAGGGCCGTATACTCAGCCTGGTTATTAGTGGTGATGCCAAGGTAGAGTCCTTTATCGACCAGCACGGTGTCTTCCATATCCAGCACCACAAAGCCGCTGGCGCTGGGGCCTGGATTACCCCTTGAACCGCCATCGGCAAAGATCTTCACTTCTTCAGGGTGCGGCTCTACATCAGAAAGATTTGTTTTGTCTTTATCCAGTAATCCGTCGATAGCAGCAGCCAGTTCATGGTCTTTATCGGTAATCTTCTTGCCGCCTTCGTGAGTGATCAGCCAGATCTGCACCACGTTCCACTCATTTTCCCAGCGGGGATGGTGCTGATACTCTTCAGCTAGTTCCGCCACTTGCTCCATAAAAGCCCACGCCTTCTTAAAATTTTCAAAATTAAACTGTTTATAAAGCCCGTGTTTGGTTTCCTGCCACATGCTAGTTTGGTTTCCTGCTCATGTCTACAAAGGCGGCCACAAATTGCGGAGGCCCAGCCTGACCCCAAAATCTATCGACTTGGCTCCGAACATTTCCGGAATACAGAGCGTCATCAAAAACTACCGCGTCTGCCGGTCTTTCAAAATCATGAGCCAGTGGTTTAACAATAGTGTCTGCTGATCCAGGTTCTAGCATAAAACCTATTTGCCCTTCTTGATCGAATTGGCTAGGATGAAGAATTCCCAAAGCATGTCCTTTTCGCAAGCTTAACGCGGCTAATTTATCCAGACCTACATATGTAGAATAGGCCACGGTATATAAAGCTGCTTCAGGTTTTTCTTCCAGGACCGGAGTAAGTACATCCGTAAACCGTTGCGCCCAGCTTTCGGCACCAATTGAGTCAATTGGTGCTAATTTTTGACCCTCAACTAAAGGTATGTCTTGGGCAGCCAGGTGTCCAA
>JBBSHY010000038.1:0-6736 GCA_038232415.1 Saccharimonadales bacterium (SeqCode)
GAACCCGAAAAGTGCATCAGCGCGCTTAAATGGGCAGTGGCGGAAATGGAGCGCCGCTACCGGGCGCTGTCTGAGGTGAGTAAGCGCAACATTGCCGAATATAATAACCTGAAAAAAGAGGAGGGCATGCCTTACATAGTCATTGTGATCGATGAGCTGGCAGACCTGATGATGATGGCTGCCCGGGACGTAGAGGCACTGGTGGTACGTATTGCTCAGAAAGCCCGTGCGGTGGGCATCCACCTGGTACTGGCTACCCAGCGGCCATCTGTTGATGTTATTACCGGTCTGATTAAGGCAAATGTACCGTCGCGCATTGCTTTTACTACCGCTTCGCAAGTAGACAGCCGGACTATAATCGATCAGGTTGGCGCGGAGAAGTTGCTTGGCCAGGGCGACATGCTGCTGACAACATCTGATGCGCCCAAGCCAAAACGGGTGCAAGCCGCCCTGATAAGCGATGATGAGACCGTGAAAGTTATGGACTTCATACGTATGCAACGTCCGCCGCAGTACGATGACGAAGTGGTTTCTCAGCCGGTTCAACTAAATGGCAAAGGCGGCATAGTAGCTGATTATGGCGCCAATGATTCCGATGATGACATGTGGCGCGATGCCGTGCGGGTAGTTATAGAAAACCGTAAAGCCAGCACCAGTCTGTTACAGAGACGCCTGCGTATCGGCTATGGCCGGGCTGCACGCTTGATTGAGCAGATGGAAGAGCAGGGTATCATAGGCCAAGCCGATGGCTCACGTCCCCGTGAAGTCCTGGTTAATTCACTCGACGAAGTCTTTGCAGGCGAAGGGATGGCCAATATTGTTCCGGACGATGACTTTGCCCCTGATACTGCCGACCACGATAACTATTAGTCTAGAAATCAGTTAAGGTTTGACTAACAGGGGTATATAAAGTATAGTCAAGTATACAATCAACTTCAGGCTTACGACCTCTAGGGTGCGTGGGCTTTAACCAGAAGGAAGGAGCAAAGTTTTGAATCAGTACGAAATTGCCGTGCTGTATCATCCCGATCTGGAAGTCGACCTGACCAAGGCCGAGGACCGGGTAAAAAAGATAATCACGGATAATGGCGGTAAAGTAACAAGTATTGATAACTGGGGCAAGCGTAAGCTGGCTTACGATATAAAAGGCAACGGCCATGCCGTATATGTCTTCTATATTGTAGAATTACCCGGTACTAGTGTCCAGAAAGTGGAGAGTACGCTGAACATAGCAGACGAAGTCATCCGGTTTCTTATTACCCGTCCCGACCTGAAAGCCATCGCCAAGGCCGAGGTGCTTAAAGCTGAAAAAGCGGAGCAGGCGGCTAAACGCGGCGATCGTAATGATGATGGTGCTAAGGAAGAGGACAGGTCTTAAATAATTGTTAAATTTGATGATTTTAACCGCGTTTATGCTTGACGCAAATTACCGGACTACGCTACGGTGGGAAAACAAATTTTAAGCCAAAGACCTAGGTCTTATAAGAAGGAGGACTAAATAATGGCACGAAGTCTCAACCAAGTAACACTAATGGGTAACCTAACCCGCGATCCGGAGCTGCGCCAAACGCCAAACGGTCAAAACGTAACCAGCTTTAGCCTGGCATTGAACCGCAGCTACAAAGATGCCAGCGGCGAATGGCAGGAAGCTACTGATTATATCGATATGGTCTGTTGGGGGCCGCTGGCTGAACGGGTGGCCCAGTACCTTAGTAAAGGCCGGCGCTGTCTGGTACAGGGCCGGTTGCAATCCCGGTCGTGGGAGCAGGACGGCCAAAAGCGTAGCAAGGTTGAAGTACTGGCAAATGATGTCACTTTCCTGGATAGCCGCGGTGGAGGTGGAGGTGACGAAGGCAGCCAAGATAGTGGATCTGGATCAACATCACCTGAGACGTCTGGTGATGCCAGTGCAAGCAAACCAAAACCCAGTAAAAAGGCCAAAAAAGATGATGTCGTCATAGAAGACATCGGCGACGAACCAATAAACCTGGACGACATACCATTTTAAGGAGGAGTCATGGCAAAAATTTTTAAACACCGCAGTGATGTAGCATATTTTGATTACAAGGACTTTAAAACCTTGCAGCGTTATGTAAATATCTATGGACAGATTGAGACCCGCAAAAAGACCGGCCTGACCGAGAGCCAACAACGACGGTTAAGCGTGGCCATCAAGCGTGCCCGCCATCTTGCGCTGATGCCATTTGTTATCAGTAATTAATAACATAGATAATGCCACTTAGTATTACAAATCTCAAAAAAGGCACCATCTTTGAATGGGAGCGCGAGCCATTTCGGGTTATTGATTATAGACAGAAGGTGATGGGGCGCGGCGGCTCTATTGTTAATGTACGCATAAAAAGCCTGGTAAGCGGCAAGGTGCTGGAAAAGACTTTTAAAGGTAACGACCAGCTGGATAGTGCTGATGTAACAAACATGGGTGTGCAATATCTGTATAATGACGGCCAAACGTTTTTCTTCATGAACGGGGTAAACTTTGATCAGTTTGAGGTGTCCAGCGATCTGGTTGGTGACGGCTCAGCTTATCTCAAAGAAGGCGACCAGGTTCAGCTGCAGTTCTGGAATGAGCGGGTCATCAATGTAGAATTAGCAAAAAATGTGCCGTTAAAAGTTACCTACACGGAGGACGCAGTAAAAGGTGACACTAGCTCATCAATTACTAAAGACGCCACATTGGAGACCGGCCTAACTATCAAAGTACCGGCTTTTATCAAGCAAGGCGATATAATATCCGTTGATACTGCCACCGGTGCTTATCGTGAACGCGTCAAAGACTAATAAACCGGGACTTCAATAATTATGAAGCAGCGGCTTGACCAAATGCTAGTCCGGCGCGGCCTTGTAACTACGCGCAGTCAGGCAGAGAGCTTTATCAAACTAAAACAGGTAAGCGTGAATGGCGTGTCGGTAGTTAAGCCGGGCTTTTTAGTTGATCCCACAGATGTAATAAAAGTAATCGCCCAGGAACAATACGTTAGTCGAGCCGGGTTGAAGCTGGCCTCCGTAGCGTCAGCTATGAAACTCGATTTTAAAGATAAAGCCGTACTAGATGTCGGCAGTAGTACAGGTGGTTTCACGGACTACGCACTGCGTGGCGGTGCGCATAAAGTCATTGCCGTAGAAGTTGGGAGCAATCAGTTGCATCCTAGCCTGCAAGGCCATCCCCAGATTGAATTGCACGAAAAAACTGATATACGTGATTTTACTACAGATATAAACATAGATATTGTGTTAATTGATGTCTCATTTGTAAGCTTACGTGCAATCCTGCCTTATATTTCTAAATTGGCTTCGAAGCAAACCCAAATTGTGGCTATGGTAAAGCCCCAGTTTGAAGCCGGACAGGACGGACTCAAGCACAAGGGTGTCATTAAAAACGAAAAAATGCGCCGTGATATATTGAAAAGTTTTGAGGGCTGGGCAAAAAAGTATTTTATTATTCTTGATAAGGTTGATTCCGCGATTTCAGGCGCTAAAGGAAATCATGAACGCTTTTATCTCTTGCGAAAACTGTGACAAGAGCTCTCTTACAGTTAAAATAGCTTAGATTAGATGTTTGCGCAGGGCGTCAATATCTTTGAGGAGAGTAAAAGACTGTTTATTGACCAGCAAACCGCTTTTTTCCAGTCCGGACAGTTCGCGACTGGTGGTCTCGCGCGACGCGTTAATAGAGCTTGCAATATCCTGATGACGCAGAGGCACCTCAATAAGCAAACCGCTTTCCGTTTGCTTTCCAAAGCGCTGGCTCATCGTCAATAGAAAAGAGATAATGCGTTCCCGGACAGTCCTGTATTCAAGGTTTAAAATACGCTCCCCATGTAATCTATACATCTCCATAGTCATGTCGAGTAAGGGCGTCAGGGCATCAGGCCTGCCCTCGATAAATTTTATAAAGACTTTACGGCTGATTTGCCAGGTCACCGTAGGTGCCAGGGTCTGATAAATGATGTCGTGTTCCTGGCCAGTGATGGCCCAGATGAGAGGAAATATCTCATCTTGTTTGCGGATTATCAGCAGGTTTTCTTCATTATATTTAGTAATGTTATAGGCTTTGACAAGTCCCTGGTAAATATAAAATACTCCAGGCGGAGCATCGCCGGGCCGTATTATGAAATCACCTTTACGAAATGTTTGTTTAACGCCGTGTAGCCTGAAAAATTCCACCAGTTCCGCCGTTTGCTTCAGCGTAGCTAACATGTCTTTATTATGTTAGGACAGGCACGGTTTGTCAATTTAATACTTTAGAAAATGATCTGTGATCAAAATCGCATGCCGGTAGTGAGTATTTTCACGACATAATGATAAGAGTTACGCTATTATAGCGTTACAAGCAGGAGAATTACCGTCATGGTGAGCAAGCAAGAAATAGACAAACAACTTAAAGAACTGGGCTTTAATCGTCATGGGTGGGGAAGGACAGAACTTGGGGAATTGCCGGCTATTATCTTACCCGGTGAAGAGATTTTTGAATGCGTGAACGGTATTTACGAAGGCGGTTTTGCAATGCTGGTAGCCACGGATGTCAGGCTCTTATTAATTGACAAGAAGCCGCTTAACTATTTGACGGTTGAAGATTTGCGCTATGACGTTATTAATGAGATTGACTATAGCCACCGGATAATAGGAGCGCACATTATTGTTGCGTCCGGCGAAAAGTTTCTTAAATTTACCAGTCTTAACCAGCAGCGTTTGCGAAAACTAATCAGTCATGTCCAACACTGCATGTCAGAATATAAGAAAAAGCACCATAACGAGCAGGAGAACCAAAGTCAGCATCTAGAAGAGATTAACCATCAGCTACAGGCCTATCTAGCAGCCCAACACGAGCAACAACAAAAGATGCATGAACAAATACAAAGTATTCGGACAAACCAGGAAGGTGCAGCATCAATGCCGTCGCCCCTTAATCCCATACGTCCTGATCCTAAGCTGTCAGACTACTTATACGCACAGAGTCTGCTGGCGCAGCATAATAAATCACAAAGCGAAGTGTCTAATCAAAGTGAAACCAAACAAATTGAAGCATCAAACCCTAAACCCACAACCGGCTCAACTAACTCCTCTCCGACCCCATCAATAAAGCCTGAGGCTAATTCAGATAACGCTGATAACACTGATACAACTGTTACAGACCTGTACGCTGAAGGAATGCAGGAGATTTTTGGCAAACAGGGCCAGGGTTCGCAAACCTATAGTGATAATACTAATGATGATTCCAGTACTAAGGCTAGTGACAACTCTACGGACACAAAACAAACAGATGTTAAGCAACAGTCGTCAAGCGGGCAAGCTTCAATAGAAATTAATCCGATGACAGTCGCCTACTCCAAATTACCCATGGCGCTGCGCAATCGCAAATTTGGGCGTCCTTCATTTCATTCACACAGCAAAACTAAGCCCGAACTAGTGGTTTAACCGTCTTGGGCGGACAGTGGATTTACTTAGAAACGTTGAAGCGAAACTCCACGACATCATCAGGTTGCATGATATAGCTTTTGCCCTCGGTGCGGACTTTGCCGGCAGCCTTGGCAGCTGGTAAAGAACCGGCCGCAATGAGATCCTGGTAAGCGACAACTTCAGCGGCTATAAAACCACGTTCAAAATCACCGTGTATTACCCCCGCCGCTTGCGGTGCGGCGGCCCCTTTGTTAATCGTCCAGGCTCGCACCTCTTTGGCGCCGGCAGTCAGATAGCTTTGCAAACCAAGGGTGTGTTGAGCAGCATGGATGAGCTTTAGCAGGCCGGATTCCTTCTGGCCGTAGCTCTCAAGTAACTCGTGCGCGTCGGCTTCATCCAGGTCTTTGAGTTCGCTTTCCAGCTTGGCGCACACAAACAATGCAGCTGCCGGTTCCACCAATTTACTTAGCATTTTCTGGTGTTTCTCGTCTGCCAGGCCGGCTTCATCCAGGTTGAATAAATATATAATATGCTTGTCAGTTAGCAGCTGTAAATCAGCAATAATTTCGCGGTCTATCTCCGGGTGGTTCCAGATCGGCTCACCTTCATTCAAAAGTTTATTCACTTGCTTATAGGTATCTAAAATCGGTATAAGTTTGGCATTGGCGCGAGCCTCTTTTTCAAATTTTGGCAGTCTTCTCGCCATGGTTTGCAAGTCTGCCAGGATAAGCTCGGTATTGATGATATCAATGTCTTTTTTTGGGTCGTGTTCTTCGTCAACATGCGTGACATTCGGGTCGTCGAAAGCCCGCACAACTTGCACGATTGCCTGGGTTGTCCGGATATGGCTCAAAAACTTATTACCCAGGCCCTCGCCCTCAGAAGCACCGGCCACCAGTCCCGCAATATCCACAAAAGTCACTGTAGCCGGGATGATTTTGTTGGTTTGATACAACTCAGCTAATTTGTCTAACCGCTTATCGGGCACGGGCACTATGCCAGTGTTCGGCTCAATAGTCGCAAACGGATAATTAGCCGCCAAAATATTACTGCCAGTCAAGGCATTAAACAAAGTCGACTTCCCAACATTCGGCAACCCAACAATCGCAATGCTTAAGGACATACACTTTCCTCTTTTTTCATCTGTTAATCTTATCATGAGTATCAAATATTTGATTGTCCAGGTTCAGATACATCGAGGACGGTTCTAGAATAAAATCTAGGAGGTCTCTCGATGCAAGGCAGTATTGGTATCCCTATGGGATTGCGGAGCATAGCTCCGCCTGAGCTAAAACGTATAAAACAAACGGTTACACTA
>JBBSHY010000039.1:0-6006 GCA_038232415.1 Saccharimonadales bacterium (SeqCode)
GCGAGAGCCATGATACCGCCTTCTCCCTTGTTGTTAGCCCGCATGATAAAGCCTACATACTTTATAGAAACCACTAAAATTACAGACCAGATCAAAAGTGAAACAATTCCGTAGATAACAGACGTGCTGATTGCCCGGTTGAGCTGGTCGTGGCCGAATATTGCCCGGAACGCATACAGCGGGCTCGTGCCGATGTCGCCGAACACTACGCCCAATGCACCTAATGCCAGTGACCATACGGCCGTCTTCTTTGTGTTCATAATTCCTCTAAAGTTTAACATCTATTAAGTTTTTATTAACTGGCCATAAAGTTTATGTATGGATTTTAGCTCCAGGCAGCCTGAGTGTTACAATCGTTATCTATGCGACAAAAGCAGGCCATGAGCGTAATGATGGGGGGCGAAAGCGTTTTCTTAACTGGCGCGCCCGGCGCCGGAAAAACCTATGTCCTGAACCAGTTTGTGGGGCGCACCATGAGAGCAGGTAAGCGCCTGGCGGTCACGGCCACCACCGGCATTGCCGCCAGCCATATCGGCGGTACGACGATCCACTCATGGTCCGGGCTTGGTATTATTGATAAGTTAACCAGCGACGACCTGAAACGGCTCGGGGGCAGCGAACGGCTGGTCAAACGCTACAACAGTGTAGATGTATTAGTAATCGATGAAGTCTCCATGCTGCATGGCCGGCGACTGGATATGGTTAACGAATTGGCTAAGCTACTGCGGAGCAACGACGCGCCATTTGGCGGCCTTCAAATCGTTTTGGTTGGCGACTTATTTCAATTGCCTCCTATAAACAGGGTCGGTGAAGAGTTTGATTTTATCCATTTGTCGGCGGCTTGGGCTGAACTTAACCCGCGGATTTGTTATTTAACCGAGCAGCACCGCCAAGCAGGCAATGACGACTTGCTTAGTTTACTTGAAGCTATGCGCCTGGACGAAATAACCGAGGATCATGGCAGCCTATTGCAGGAGCGGCTCAATGCGATGCCCGGCGCACAGACAGTACTGACGAGACTTTACTCGCACAATATCGATGTCGATGCCATTAACCAGCGCCACCTTGATGCTTTGCCGGGTGTAAGCAAGACCTTTGAAATGCAGCGCACTAAAGGCAGCCGCACCAAGCTGGAGCAGCTGACCAAAAGCCTGCTGGCTCCGGAAGTGCTGGAGCTTAAAATCGGCGCTGAGGTGATGTTTGTTGCCAATAATTTTGCGGAGGGGTTTGTTAATGGCAGCCGGGGCACGGTAGTCGAATTTGACAGACCTACACCAGTGGTAAAGCTGATGAATGGCCGTAAAATTTCGGTTGAACCTTATAGCTGGAGCCTTAGCGAGGATAGCAAAGTACGTGCCGAGGTAGCACAGCTGCCTTTGCGTCTGGCCTGGGCAATTACCATTCACAAAAGTCAGGGTATGAGCCTAGACGCTGCCGAAATCGATCTGTCCCGGGCGTTCACGCCGGGCATGGGTTATGTAGCTCTCAGCCGGGTTCGCAGCCTGGCTGGCCTATATTTAAAAGGTATAAATGCTATGGCTCTTCGTATGAACCCAGTTGTACATGAGCTCGACAGTGCCTTACGTAGCGCCTCTTCGGAATTGGCAGTCCATTCATCTGACATAGCCGACGAAGTTATTAGAGACAAATCCGGACCCATTGTTAACGAAGCACTCTTTCTTAAGCTCAAAAAATGGCGTTCTGAGCGGGCAATAGCCGACAAATTACCGGCTTATATAATTGCCCACGATGCTGCTCTCAGCGCTGTGGCTGCCGCCATGCCCGCATCGTCTCAGCAATTGTTGGCGCTGTCCGGCTTTGGCAGCCGCAAGGTTGAAGCCTACGGTTCGGAAATACTGGCTATCGTTACCGGCCATATTGCCAAAACCTAAACCCGCTTTATTAACTATTTATTAACTGACACAAAAAGCGGTCAATAACCTAGTAACAGATAGGGAATAGGCCTCTGTCATATTAAGAAACGTTTTAGTTGTAAAAATAAACCGCTAAATAATTGACGCTTTTACAGCTCAACTGCCATGATGATGGCCACTAACTAAAGAGGAGGTAAGTTGTTATGGACCGGTTCAAAAATTTTAAAGCTATATCACGGGCATTTGGCGTGGTGGCAGCGGTGGTAATAGTGGTTAGCGGCATCACATTCGCGGCACTACAGAGTCAGCAGGTTAAGTTAACTGGCAACAGCATACAGACGGCCAGTGCTAATTTGCAAATTAGCACTGATGGCACGTATTATGCTTCTTCGCTGTCTGGTTTTAGCTTTTCGGCTATTGTGCCGGGCGGATCGGCTGTCCCGCAAAGCGGCTACCCGATCTTCGTGAAAAATACCGGTAATGCGTCATTAGGCCTTAAGTTTGCAGTTAGCAGCGTACCCAGTAATCCGGATAGCGTAGATCTAAGCAAAGTTAATATAATTCTGACGCCAACCAGTAGTGGCACCCCGCAAAGCTTTACTTTGCAATCGCTTATAACTTCCGCCAGCAGTGGTGGCACCGCTATTAGCGTACCGAACTCATTGTTTGCCGGTAATACTGCCACCTTTACGCTTAAGGTATCAATGGACGGCGATGCTATAAGCGGCTCTGGCGCCTCGTTAGGCAGTATTGATTTTGCGTTTAGCGGACAGGCTCAGAGCAATTAACAAACAGCGAGTCATAGTATGTCTAAATTTGCACACCAGCTTCGTTTAACCCTCCGTTACGTCTTAGCTCTCGCCGTGACTTTAGTGATTGGCGGCACTTTCGGCCTTGTAATTATGCGGCTTCACGGCGAACGTCTGCTCAGTGTCCAGACTGCCAGCATGGCGCCTACTTTCCGGCCGGGCGATGCGCTCATAGTCGTGCCCGCAAAGGTTAAGGATCTCCACCTGGGCGAAATCATTAGCTATCAAAGCGTACAAGACTCCCGCGTCATCATTTCGCATCGCCTGATAGGCGTAGATTTCAAAACCGGCTGGCTGACCACTTCCGGCGATGCGTTACGGACAACTGATAAACCGATTCCGCCCACACAGCTAGTTGGGCGGGCTACGGCTGTGGCTCCCCATCTTGGCCTGCTGATCGACTTTCTGCGTCATCCAATCGGTTTGGCGCTAATGGTGTATTTACCGGCTCTGGCTGTGATAATAGCTGAAATCCGCCGCCTGGCCATTAATTACAAGCCATTCTCAATACCGTCTGTTTAGCCGCCATCCCAGATAAGAGGATTATCTTCCTTAAGTGCTAGACTATAAATATGTCACGAAAGCGCGAAAAGCCAAATACCTACGCCTTTGTAGATAGCCAGAACCTGAATCTCGGTACCCAGCGAATGGGCTGGAAGCTCGACTGGCGCAAGTTCCGTCATTACTTAGCCGACAAACACGGTGTCACTAAAGCTTACACTTTTATTGGTTACATGAGCGAAAATGAAGCCATGTACGAATACATGCATGAACTGGGCTATCTTGTGGTACTTAAGCCCACAGTCGATGTTAAAGCCCAACAGCAGACCAATCAAGAACCAGACGCACTATCGCCAGCTAAAGATTCTGACGAAAAGGAAAAACCCTCTGGCATAAAAGGCAACGTCGACGCTGAACTCGTCCTTTACGCGATGAAAGAACTACCCAACTACGACCAAGCTATCATAGTTAGCGGCGACGGCGATTTCTTCAGTCTGGCCGAATACCTGCAGGAGCAGGGCAAATTAGCTCACATCCTTACCCCGAACTGGCAATACAGCAGTCTCCTAAAAGCCTTCGATCACAAGATAATCCGCTTAGACCAACTCCGCCGCCAGCTCGCCTACCACGACCGCAAAAAGAAGTAAGCCCGCTTAATGATTGACCAGCATTTCGTGATACGAAAATAGACAGACAAGACGTGTGGCGTTAGAGTATAATGCGGGGAAAACCAAGACTCTCAATTTATCAAATCTTATTTATAAGAGGAGGGCGCTATGTTAGGTGATAAAGACGTATGTGCGACAATTGCGGTCAGGGATATGGCAGCAGCAACAGAATTTTACGGGGAAGTACTAGGGCTCCAGGCATCGAATGAATCGCCAGGCGGAACTTTTTTTAAATCGGGCAATTCGGGCGTTTTCGTATATCCCTCACCGGGGGTGGCGGGAACCAATAAAGCCACTTATGCGGCATGGTCAGTAACTGATGTAGAAGGTACTATTGAAGGGCTCAAAGCTAAAGGCGTGTCATTCGAGCATTACGACGATTTGCCAGGTGTGACGCGTGAAGGTGACGTGCACATTATGGGTGCCATGAAAGCGGCTTGGTTTAAGGATCCCGACGGCAACATCTTGTCGTTTTCCAACATGTCGGATAAGCAGTAAGCCAGGAGGTACTATGGCCAAACAGATAGAGGACTGGGATTTTTCCGGTCTGAAGGCAATTTTTTTCAGTGGGACTTTGACCAAATCACCCGAACCCAGCCACACTGAAAAGTTGGCCAAACTCAGCCAAAATATCATGGAAAAACATGGTGTAAAGACAGAGCTCATTCGGACTATCGATCATGATGATATAGCCATAGGCGTGTATCCCGATATGCGCGAACACGGCTACAAAACTGACGAATGGCCGGCAATATTCAAGCAGGTCATGGCGGCTGACATTCTAGTGCTGGCCGGACCGATCTGGCTTGGCGACAACAGCTCAATGACTAAAAAAATCATTGAGCGCCTTTACGCCTGCAGCGGTATCTTAAATGATCAGGGCCAATACGCTTATTACGGCAAAGCCGGCGGCTGCTTGATTACAGGTAACGAAGACGGTGTTAAACACTGCGCCATGAACGTACTCTATAGCTTGCAACACCTTGGCTACACGATACCGCCGCAAGCCGATGCCGGTTGGATCGGCGAAGTGGGCCCAGGTGCCAGCTACGGAGACGACGACGGCAAAGGCGGAAAAGAAGGTTTCGACAATGACTTCACTAACCGAAATACGACTTTTATGACCTGGAACCTTCTCCACCTAGCCAAAATGCTTAAAGACAATGGCGGCATTCCTGCTCACGGCAATCAGCGTTCCAAATGGGATGCCGGTGAAAGGTTCGACTTTCACAATCCCGAACATCGTTAATTTGCAAACTAGAGGAGGCAAATATGAAAATAACAAAATTTGTCCATTCCTGCCTTTTGGTCGAAACGCCAGAGCGAATAGCGCTCTTTGATCCCGGCGTATATAGCGCTGTAGCATTAGACATCGACAAATTAACCCGGCTTGACGATATTTTTATCACTCATGAACACGGAGATCATTTCGATCCCGAATTGGTTAGCAAGCTGGTTCAAAAGTTTCCTCAGGCACGTATTACCAGTACTGCGGCAGTTGTGGCCCAACTTGCCCAAGCGGGCATAAAGGCTGCTAATAACGCACCAACGGGTACAACTTTCTTCGATTCGCCTCATGAAAGTATGGCACCCATGCAAAATCCACCCCAGGCGATTGGCGTACACTACCTAAATGCACTGAGCCACCCCGGAGATAGCCATAGTTTCACTGAATCTAAAACCATACTGGCATTGCCAGTAACCGCGCAGTGGGGATCATCGGCCCGGGCAGTTAAGCTAGCCCTTGAATTAAAGCCCAAGTATATTCTACCGATCCACGACTGGCACTGGCATGAAGAAGCCCGCGAACTTATGTATGAAAAATTTGAGAAATTCTTTGCCGGGCATAGTATCCAATTCTTCAAGCTTAAAACAGGGCAGCCGATAGAAATTAACTTATAAACATAAGCTTGACAAATAACATAATATTTGCTAGAGTTAAGTTATGTCTAATAAAACAAAAAGTGTTCAAACTAATAAAGACAAGTTAAATAGTGTTAGCAAGCATATCGGTATTGTGTTCATGACAGCTGCCGCCACACTTGGCATGCTGGAATTACCAGAGCACCCTAACAGCCGCATAGTTTTAACCAGCCAGCCAGTCTTTGCTATGGCCACGCAAAATACCCACCAAAATAATCCCATACGCCGGGA
>JBBSHY010000040.1:0-5474 GCA_038232415.1 Saccharimonadales bacterium (SeqCode)
ACTGGTCCAATAATGTAAGCCCAGATGTCCGTTAATTTTCCGGCGATAATCATCGGCCCTAAAGCCCGGGCCGGGTTTAGCGCGCCGCCGGTTAATGGCCCGGCTATTAATATGCCTACGGCAAGGGTGAAGCCAATGGCCGTGCCGGCCGCTGCTTTAGGCGACCTGTCATCGGTAGCGATAGCCATTATTACCAGCATCAGCAGGAACGTAACAATTGCCTCTATAAATAACACTCTCCAGCCATTCACGCCTGTAGCGGGCAGCGTGGCGCCCAGCGAGGCCAGGGTTTTAGCCTTTTCGCCGTACATAAATAGCACCGTCAGAGCGGCCAATATGGCTCCGGCAATCTGGCTCACCACGTAAAACGGCACGTATTTCCAGGGGAATTTCCCGGTGGCAGCCAGGCCAAACGTAACCGCCGGATTAAGGTGCGCCCCCGATACATGGCCAAGCGTAAATACCAGGACTATCAGCGCCAGGCCAAAACTAAGGGCAACGCTCAGCGAGTCGGCCGGCAGACCGGCTATGGGCAGGTTCAGCACCGCTGCCACGGCTGTTGCCGTACCAGCCAGTACCAGAAAGTAAGTGCCGATTAACTCCGCGATCGTTACCCGCGGTAAATTTGCCGCCGTAGTACTGCCATAAAGACCGGTGTTATTAGCCAAGGGGAACATCCTCCAAATTAAAGTCCATTAATCTGTGAAACTGATTACAATATTAAACCTATTACCAGATTTTTGCAAGTCCTTAAAATATGTAGTCTGGCAGCTAAGACTAAATTATACGATTTAGCTTAATCATGAGTCTGATATAGTATGAATAATAGGTAATCAAGCGGAGAAGTAAGAGTATGACCATCCAGGAATTGTTTATACGATCAAACCAAGAACTCAAAAAGGTTTTCGACCAGATTACTGAGGGGCACTGGGACGTTGAAATGCCGCCCGGTACCTCTAGCAAACCGGCCACTTTACACCAGGCGGTTAACTACCATGCTTATGATGACGCGTGGGTGCCCGATGTTTTAGACGGTAAGAAGAAAGCCGAGGTTGGTGACAAGTACGAACCGGTTCTAACTACTGACCAGTCTGATACGCTGAACGTTTATGCCAAGTACAACGCGCTCGCTGTAGAAAAAGTACGCGGCTACGCCGACCTGGATAAAATAGTCCATCTCTCTTACGGGGATTTCTCGGCGCACGACTATCTGCAGCATATTATTAGTTTCCGGGCTTTTCGTACCTATGACATAGCCAAGCTGATTGGGGCTGATACTAAACTGGCAGATGATTTCGTGCAAGCTCTGTGGGATGAATTCACGCCAGTCATAGAAAGTTATCGTCAAATGGGCGTTTTTCCGCCGGCCATTGAAGTACCGGAGGACTCGGACTTACAAACAAAACTCCTTGCCCTTGTCGGCAGGAAATAACCTTAACAACCAGCACCGGGAATGCTGGTTAATGGATTGAGTTCTTGGCCTGCTCCAGCTGGTTTGAGTATGCAGCTTCAGAAGTATTGAAGCTGTTCATGAACTGGTCTTTAGCGACGGCCTGGCCGTCACGGTTCAGGTTATCGCTAAGCATATTTTTGGCTTGCTCAAGGCTGTTAAAGTAGTCGGCCTTGGCGTGGTTGAACTTGTCTATGAAAGTGTTACGTGCTTGGTCGGAGCCCATGCTGCCCTGGCTATCGCTGCGGTACTGGTTTTCGGCCGCGCTCAGGCTAGCCTGGAAATTTTCGTTTGCCGTACGGTTGGCGGAGAAATACGCCGTGAGGGCGTCTGAACCACCGGTTACAGATTGAAGGTTGTTTTCGTCCTGCGCTATATTTAACTGGAATGTGGTGGTTGCAGCCGTCATGGCAGCATCAAAATTATTGAGCGTTGAGCTTGTGTTGCCGCCCCCTGTATCATTTGAAACTGCTGTAATCCGGGCACAGGCTACGGGCAGAAGTCCATCGTAAGCGGTTGTGGCGCCACCGCCTTGAGCCGTCTCAACGTCTTTGGGCGCTACGGCGCCATGTAGTACGATTTCCTGATTTGTCAATGGGTTAAGGGTTTGAAAAGCCGCGTTGGCTGCCGCATCATTGGTGTCGAATACATAAGTGTTGCTGAAGCTTATATTGCCGTTAGCATCAGCTTTGGGAAAGCTTGTGGGTGCAGGCATTCCGGCGAAGGGCGTAAACAACTTCACGCCATTTACGATGGTATCGTTTGGCCCGAATGGCGTTTGGGGATTTGTTAAGTTGAGCTTAATAGGGCCGTACGTTGGTGCGCCTTCTGATACCGATATAAAGCTGTCTTTATTTGTGTCCTGGGCATCGGTGGGGCACTCAGCTGCGCCATCTTCACTATTTATACCATGGATATGCTGGGCATGTACCTGGTCTGGCGTCATTCCGCTGGCCTGAACAGACACCGTTAATTCCCGGCCGGTAAGTACCAGGTCTGCCGCGCCGTGGACTCCCGAATTATTTAGTGGACGCAGATCAACGCGGTAGCGCTGGGGCATCGGGCTCGCTTGCATCGTATTCAACATCCCCGACTCAGGCTGGGCAGATGCAATTGTCGCCAAGCCCCCGCCACTTACTGCCATTGCAAGTACGCCGGTTACTGCTCCTAGTGACGTACCTAGTTTGCCATATTTCATATTTTATCCTCCAAATTGCGAGTGAGACGCAACCATTTACTTAAGAGCCTTAATTAGCACCTTGAACTGACTACTCTAAAGATTCCGGTGTTAACCTGCTATTAAATATTCGTTTGACTCACTGTGCTACACTAATTTAGTTAAGTAATTTATTAGCTTGTATTGAAGTCTTAAAGAGCGGTCTTACCCCTCTTAAGATCGCTGCCAAAGTGATAGGTAATAACCGCCGGGTTCCCAGTAGTGGACGTACTTCGCAATTTTTCGTCTACAGAAAACTACGCACAAACTTACTGGCACGCTTAGCTTAATTATTAATTGATGTCTTTTTTAGCTCATCGTCCGGTTCGGGGGTTGAATTGTTCTTCTTGACGACACTGTAATTTGGTTCGGTATAAAGTAATTTCTCAATCGCGTCCACTTGGTGATTGGCCTTAATGATAAAAGTATCTCTATTTTGATGTATTTTCTGGTAAACATTTAATTTAAGAGGGACTCGGTCTTCACATTTTTCATCAGAGCATTCACATTTAAATTTCAGAAGAACATCATCATTCCTGACTAGCTCTGGATTACCGTCTTCCCTGTGGTTTGCATCGATTTCATCAAGGCCAGTGCCCACTGCCTCGTTGGCTCGCCTGAATATCATTTCATTTTCAATTTGCCGCCGCTCGTTAATCGACATATCCATAACTTAACTATATCAAATATACGGAGAGTCGTTAATCACCATGACAAATAGGCACGCATTGCCATCAATTTTAGAACTAGATATGTATGTTGCTTATGCTTGGCTCCGTGAGTAATTATTCTTGTAATAATTACTAGTAAGTATATAATAGGTATAATGACTCCCATGAAGGGTAAAAAATTTAGACGCCCTAGTAGCGCAGAGCAGCGGGCTTTTGGTTGGGTACGTGAGCAAGAGAGAATTGCTTCAGCGGTTGAGCCTGGTAAAAATATTCAACCCGAGCTGGGAACCTTTACAGTAAGGCGTGCGATAAAAAACACCACCCATAAAGGTATACATGAACAGCCTAATATTATGAGTTTGTTAAAAAGAGATCACGGCTCGGCAGTACCTATAGGAAGCTGGGCTCGAGGCTTAGGAGTGTCTCTCGTTACCCCGAGAGAAGGAGCACGTATAGCTAGTCGTAGCGATGTTCCATTAACTGACATTATGGAAACATTTGAAACTGTTGCTTTAGGTTTTCCAACCAAACTTTCTGGCTTTCTCGGCAGGGCGGTTATTTTAGGTGCACCACCTAAAAAACCTGGCTCTCGATTTATAGGCTTTAGTATCGACCGTCGCACACAGGATACTATTCGCGCCGAGAGACAATTACTCCTGGGGACAGACCCGTTGGCTCGTAAACCAGTTATTCCGCACGTTACTTTATTTATGACAGGTGATCAGGAGCTTGCTACGGAGTTAGCTAGTCAGCTAAACGATTGTGCTCCGCCTGGAATCCCTCTGGATCTTGGGCGTGCCGAAGTGATTCCCATCCAATCCTTTACTGCGTAAAATTTAAACCGTGCTCAAATTTATTTCAGCGATGGTTGCAGCCGAGCCAACAACAAGGGCGACGTATTCCTTGCAGCAATTCAGTAATTGTCCGTTCAATATGATTTTTTCTCGTCTCTGGTTTTTTAGTGTAAGTTACCCAGCAAATCCACTCATTGCGTGCCAGTGGCGTAAGGTCTTCCCACCTTTCAAGAGCGGATTCGTCAGATATCAGGGCTTTACGTAAATCCGCTGGCACTTCATGCACCACACCAGTGGCGATTGCTATTTTGTCCATACTTTAACTATATCAAATAAAAAAGCACCTCTTCAGTATCTTGGCTCTCCCTAGTAGACGTACTTCGAACTCAAAAGCCGAAAAGTATGTTGGAATGTGACTTTCAAAGTCTAAGTATTGTTTATAGCAGTCTCGTTTAATTCTTTCCCTGGCTCTGGAGTAGAATTATTTTTCATAACTACGTTATATTCAGAAGCAGCTTTAACAACTTTTTCGATGGGGTCGACTTGATGTTTTAGTTTAACGATAAAGGTATCCCTGTTCACATGTATTTCCTGGTAGTCGCTAAGCTTAAGAGATATTCTTTCATCACACTCTTCATCTGAGCATTCACATTTGAACATCAAGAGTGTATCTTCATCTCTGATTAGTTGAGGATTCCCATCCTCAATGTGCATTGCATCGAGCGCGCCAAGATCATCGCCGACCTTCTCATTCATTCTGCGAAATATCATTTCGTTTTCAATCTGACGTCGTTCAGCGACTGAAATACTCATTAAGTAGTATAAGCATTACTTATCGCATATAGATGTAGGATTGTGTACAGTGCCACATAATGTCTATGCTTGGCTCCCCCTAGTGGACGAGCTTCGCAACTTTAAGCCCGCCGATTCTGCTAGTGACGAACGCTATGAGCGTGTTGTGCAACTTCAATTTTAAAAGCTGCCGGTGATAAGCTTACTCTTCTTAATTCTTGCGCCTCTGCGTGTAAGTGATTGGTTCCGGGTACTGGCTTCAAATCTTGCAGTACTCTTTCATACCTAGCTTTTGGCCCTGCGTTAAACAATAAACTGCCACTAACGATTGCCGTGCGGGCGAGATATAAAGTTGGCACAATATCTGGCATCCTAAATAACAAAATACCACAATATCCGGTATATGGCAAGCGTTGGCTCTGAGGACTGGATTCGAACTAAAGACCACTGCCACCTAATTTTAGGTTCGTTTTAGTGTATCTTACCCCTGTTAATTGTCAAGTTTTAGTAAGGTGACCCGGGATATTTACTCTTCGATAAAGTCCGCAGCA
>JBBSHY010000041.1:0-3876 GCA_038232415.1 Saccharimonadales bacterium (SeqCode)
AGTCTAGTATAACCGTTTTTATGGAAAGCCGCGTCGAAGCCGAAAATACTTTTGGTATTGAACTGGTCGGCGAAGGCCATAACCACGCAATCAGTAAAGCTGACTGATGCCGCCACGCGTTGAAACAACCGAAAGGCTGTCTCCCGGGTTGTTTCGTTGGCCTCAAGGATTAGGTATGTGTCCGACTCGACTATTTCCTGGCCAACTTTTATGGCGGTATCATGGCTTATTTTCCGGCCAACCACGTTTAGCGTTTCGCTAAATACATCGCTGGGCACGATGATTGACCCACGCGCGCCTTTTAGCTCCTTGGTCATCCGGACGGCAATCTGGTGGTTGTGGTCCTCTTCTGAGATCAATGAGACTAAACCGCTCGAGTCGGCAATTATCGAGTTGTTCATTTATTCGTACAGGTACTTATCAAGGTTGGTCGAGAGGTCGTTCGGCCCTTTGGCTTTCAGATTGGCCAGTCTGGAAAAAGCGTGGCCGATGCTTTCTTGGTGTTTAGCATTTATTCCGACTTTAAGTAGTTCTCTAATTACCTGGGCAGCCGGTTTCTGCTCCTTTTTAGCCACTATGGCTATTTCCTGGCGCAATGCTTCAGTGAGATATACTTGAGTTCGTAACATATGTCTAATGTATACCACACGTTCTATTATGTCAAGCCGGTTAGTTTAATAAAAAAGCCTATATTTATTTGACATGTATGTATACACAGCATACAATGTATATATGACCAAAATCCAATACACTATAAGAAACATTCCGCTTTCAGTTGATAGGGTTATTCGGAAACGCTCCAAACAATCCGGTAAGTCCTTTAATCAGACTGTAGTCGATCTATTATCGTTACAGACATTCGGAACCACTAAGCCGACCGCCGATAATAACTTTGATTGGCTGTATGGAGCAATGCAACTCGACGATGACTTTGATGAAGCAATTAAGGAGCAATCGCGCGTAGATGAGGAACTCTGGAAGTGACGATTGTGGTCGATACCAGTGCTTTCTCGGTTTATGGACGAGGCGCCGATAGTCGGTTGGTGCCATGGTTTAATGCTGAGCACCAGCTGCTTATGCCCATGATCGTAATAGGAGAGTTGCGGGCTGGCTTTGCCGTCGGGAATAAGCGTCAAGAAAACGAAAAACTTTTACGGCAATTCCTCGATGCTTCCAATGTTAGTACGCTGACAATAAGTGATACGACAACAACAATCTATGCGGAACTGTACCGCAAACTTCGCCAAGCTGGAACACCAATCGGAACGAATGATATGTGGATTGCGGCTCTGACTCTAGAACGTGATGTCCAGTTACTGACGCTTGATACGGATTTTTCTTGTGTTCCGGACTTGATTCTCGCAAGCATCTAGCCTATCAACAATACGGTGGTGAATGCGACTTTGTCGTTACGCAAAAGGGCCAGGTAACAGCAGCTATTCAGGCGAGTGTTGATCTGTCTGACGCGGCAACCAAAAAGCGCGAGGTGAGAGGCCTCGTGCAATGCTGCCGGAAATTTGGCCTTTCCAGAGGAGTTATTCTGAGCCTCGATACCGCCGAACAATTTGAAAGCGAAGCTATACAAATAGATATTGTGCCGGCATGGCTTTTCTTTAGTCAGTAGCAGGCGTGTGAACCAAAGCGATGGAGATACGGCCGACAATAATTGCATAAAAAGAATTCTAAAAGTAGAAAGCATAACTGTTTGTAATTACCTGAAACCAGCTCGTTTAGGTTTGAAGTCTACATCATGGCAAGCAGTTTTAGCTGCTTTGGGACATCGCCTATGGTTCTACCGGGATGAACCGACATACCGCTCTCAATACGGCATTTGTATTACCCCTTGATGCTCCCAACCTATCCATGAACTGCGAGAAGTTCACGCCATAGGCTGTCTTTGAACCGTCCGGGTAACCAGATTTTATATACTGGCGCGCGTAGCTTCTGCAAACTTAATAGATTGCCGGAGGATTTGGGTGATCATCCAGTGGTGCAGCGGTTTATTCGTGACGGCCGGCAGCAGCTTAGTAACGTACGCCGCCTTTCTTCAATAGCTGACTGAGCGTCAGGAAATGGTAGCCTTTCTTTTGCATAGTGCGGATGTAGCCGTCCAGCGGTCTGAGTGTCTGGCGATTATCCCATTTCGGGGCTTTTAGGGACCCTAAGGGCTCATGGGCCTCGTGGGCCAGTTCGATTGTACCGGGTTCTGTGTGCTTGACGAGCCATCTCTCAGTCGCGGCTACTGACTTGGTATGGCTGAGGGCTGTTTCAAAACTTGCCGTCCATCCGATAGATATTTCTCCCCAGAAGTTCTCGGCGGCTTGAACGGGCTTGGAGTTTCTGCCGAGTCCGGCTGGCTCTCTAATCAGTTTTGGCCAAACGCCTGTCACGTCTTGGATACTCTCGGCTCCCCTAAAGACTTCATCGGAAACACCTGGACCTGGGCGTTTTACGCCATTTTCCATGTGCCTGGGGTCATTAGACGGAAGAGCGTTAAGGGGTACATGGTCATATGTATGATTACCGATTTCGTGTCCCTCTTTGACTACTTCTTTTGCCATTTTGGGATTAGCCACTACTTTCCGCCCAATCATGAAAAACGTTGCCTTAACGTGATCACGCCTCAAAATACTTAGTATCTCGGGGGTGATGTCGGATGGTCCGTCATCAAAGGTTAAGGCAATGTCTTTTTTGCCATGTGTATTGACTCTGGCAATACTGCCTTGGGCATGGCTGCTTTCTGCCTGTAAAGGACTGATGTCCAAAGCCGCCCCTGCTGGGCTGAGCGCAACTGTGGCGGCCAGTACCCTTAATGCGTTACCGCCAAAGTGTCTGGTTCTCTTTGCAGCTTCTGCTCGGCCTTCGTTAGCTCCTGTTGAGGTTTGATGCAGCGGCTCGAAGCTACTGGAACCTGCCTGCGCCGAACTGTCCGGGGGTACAAGCTCGTCGTCCGGCAGCGTAGGGCTTAACTCTACATCGGCCGCCTTTTCACTATGATAATTTGCTGTGTCTCCAACCATAACTGCTCCCAATTTAAGTATCATATTAACACATTTAAATTTACAAAGCAAATAACATCTGGATTGTATTTTTTTTACCGGTTTTGATTGCAAATGTCTATGGCGTGAAAGTTGCTGTTTGGGATTTTAGCGGCCTGTCTATATAATGCTTAAGCATGGAACCGTCGCAGGTGAATAATGAGGCGAAAGCACCGCTAAAAACTTCAAAATTAAGCAGGCTTTTTAGTTTGCGAAGCTGGACTCCTAAGTTGGCCATAGCCAGACTGGTAATTATAATTATTATTTTGGCCATTGGAAGTTCTATATGGAGCACGAAGTCTGCTTCACGCACACCTTCCAGTAATAAAAAATCTATCTCAGTCGAAGAAAGCCGTAAAGCGGCAATAGACAACAGGGTAAAAAACCTCAAGAAATCCAATGACCTGGATCATATGCGCAGCCTGGCTATTACCTATGAAACGACCGGCGACTATGCCAGTGAAGCCAGCCTGTATAAACAGATCGCGGCCAAAACAGGCGCGGTTGACGATTATATAGACCTATTGACGGTTGCCGCTCAACCCACGGTGCCTAATAGAGAATCTTATATTAATGAAGCGCTCCAAAAACTAAAACCAAAAACTAACACCCTGGACTTTAAGAAGAGTTATATCATTGCCAGGCAACTTGATACGGCCGGCCGGGGCAAGGACGCACTTGGTTTTTATGAACAGGCCGATAAGGTATATGATCCTGCCCAAACGGCAATACCTGATACCACCCAAGAAAAGGTTGTGTATACTTGGGATAAAGCTAAAATAGAAAGCCGCATAAATGAACTACGCAAATAAATATACTCTAAGTATAAACCTGAAAC